>JANNAV010000199.1:0-2282 GCA_031384695.1 Paracoccaceae bacterium | reverse complement strand
CCCCGTGCCCCCCCCCACCGCTTTGTCTAGAGGGTTTTGCGTAAAATGGGGTCAACCCTATTGTCCGCAACACGCAACATTCCCAAGCTGATCTTGTCTTGGTTTTCCTTCAATCTGAATCAGATTGAAGGAAATCCGCTCTAACAGGCCCTGACTTTGACCAATGGAGAACCCTGATGGGCTACAAAATCGTCGTAGCCGGTGCCACGGGCAACGTGGGCCGCGAAATGCTGAACATCCTCGCCGAGCGCGCGTTTCCGGTGGATGAGATTGTGGCTCTGGCCTCGCGCAAATCCTTGGGCACCGAAATCAGCTTTGGCGATAAAACGTTGAAAACCAAAGACCTGGATACCTTTGATTTCACCGGTTGGGATATCGCCTTGTTCGCGGTTGGCTCGGACGCCACCAAGATCTACGCCCCACGCGCCGCCAGTGCGGGCTGTGTGGTGATCGATAATTCCTCGCTTTACCGCTATGATCCGCAGATTCCGCTGATCGTGCCCGAGGTCAACCCCGAGGCGATCCATGGCTACAAGACCAAGATGATCATCGCCAACCCCAACTGCTCGACGGCGCAGATGGTGGTGGCGCTGAAACCGCTGCACGACCGCGCAAAGATCAAGCGGGTGGTGGTCTCCACCTACCAGTCGGTTTCCGGCGCGGGCAAGGAAGGTATTGACGAGCTTTGGGATCAGACCAAGGGCATCTATGTGCATGGCCAGGAAGTGGCCCCGAAGAAGTTTCCCAAGCAGATCGCCTTCAACGTCATCCCGCATATTGACGTGTTTCTGGATGACGGCTCCACCAAGGAAGAGTGGAAGATGGTGGCCGAAACCAAGAAAATCCTCGACAAATCAATCAAGGTAACCGCCACCTGCGTGCGCGTTCCGGTGTTTGTCGGCCATTCGGAATCGATCAACATCGAGTTCGAAGAGTTTCTGGATGAACACGAGGCCCGCGATATCCTGCGCGAAGCCCCCGGCATCATGGTGGTCGACAAGCGCGAGGCGGGGGGTTACATCACCCCCATCGACTGCGTGGGCGATTACGCAACCTACGTCAGCCGCATCCGGCAGGACAGCACCATCGACAACGGCATTTCGCTATGGTGCGTGTCGGATAACCTGCGCAAGGGGGCGGCCCTGAACGCGGTGCAGATCGCCGAGTTGCTGGGCAACCGGTGTTTGAAAAAGGGCTGACGCGCAGTCGGGGAGCTTGACAGATCGCAGGTCGCAAACTTTTCACGCTCTATTTCAAACCCGCTGTTTTCAGATCCTCGCTGTAAGGGGCCAGTAGTTCCGCCACCATAAGGGGGAACTTCCCTCCCGGAGTTGAGGTGGCTTCCCTGAGCGTGAAGCTGGGAGACTCCCGTATTATCTCCTTGATCAACAGTTTTGCTTCGTCGGCCCGGTGGGCACGGACGAGTGCTGCTGCCATTTCGGCTTTTGGTGGAAACCGACTGTGCGAATACGCACGAATAGCATCGTCTGCGCGGCCGGCATTGTAGTAGGCCCATCCAAGATAGACCCAAAACCACTCTGGCCCGTCCGGTCTGGCGCGGGTTCCGTATTCCGCCCATTCAACGGCTGTTTCAACACGGCCGGCGTTGGTCATCACGTAGGCCATATCGACGCTGGAGTATGGATCGTACGGTGCTATTGCATGGGTCGCCTCGGCATGCGTGATCGTGCCTTCGAAATCGCCTTCGTGAAGCTGAGACAGCATGGCCATGTAGTAGTGGTACAGCCAGACTTCCAATCGGGATTTGCCGGGTATTTGCTCGACTTCGCGCATAAGATTCCACGCAGTGTCAATGGCGCCAATCGGAAATTGAGCGGCCCCATAACGGGCATCTTGTTGAAGTGTATAGGCAATTTCCAGACGAAGAACCGCAGAGTCCGAGAATCGCTCTATCCCTTCTTGCCAAACGTCTCTGGCGGCGCTGGGCCCGGCTTCGGCCCAACTGGTGTGGCCACGCCAATGAAAATCGGCCTCGGTCAGTTGTCCCTTAGGCTTGTTCCATGTCTGAGCCTCTTGAAACTGCCGGATCGGGCTTTCGAAACTGGCAATCTGCGAATAAATGCTTATGGTTAGCTCTCGCGCCACATCGGATAGGCCTTTGGCCTCATACTCGAATTGCATAGACCAAATGTTGTCATCGTCGATACCGTGCACGAGCCGCGCCGTAATCTTCACTGTGCCGTTTGTCGACCTTATGCTGCCATCCAGAATGTACTCCGCTCCTGATTTCACGGCGATTGCCCGCAGTTGCTGTGGGCTAG
>JANNAV010000190.1:0-9203 GCA_031384695.1 Paracoccaceae bacterium | reverse complement strand
CGGTGGTTGATCCAACTCTAAAACGATCCGTTCACGACCAAGCCAGTGACGATCCAACCACCGTCACCGTCCGGCAAGTTCAAGGTGCCGGACGGTGCCTCCTTTGTCGCATGGGAGGCTGGAATAGTCATAAGACAAGCGTGTTGCGGACAATCGGGTTCACCCGATTGTACGCAACACGCAACATTCCCAAGCTGATCTTGTCTTGTCTTGGATTTCCTTTAATCTGAATCAGATTGAAGGAAATCCGCTCTAAGTCGCCGGATCGAATCGCAGCGCCACACCATTGATGCAATAGCGCAGGCGGGTGGGGGCGGGGCCGTCGGGAAACACATGGCCAAGATGCGCATCGCAGCGGTTGCAATGCACCTCGGTTCGCGTCATCAGCCAGCCTTTGTCGACGGATTCGCCGACATTCCCGGCAGTGAGCGGCGCCCAGAACGACGGCCAGCCGGTGCCGGATTCGAACTTTGTCGCCTGATCAAACAGCGCCTCGCCGCAGCATTCGCAGTGGAATACCCCGGGGGCTTTGGGAAAGTTGTCATGCGTTCCGGCGCGCTCGGTCGCGTGTTTGCGGGTGACCTTATAGGCCAGATCGGAAAGCTCGGCCTGCCATTCGGCATCGGTCTTGGTGATCTTATCCATGCTAACGCTCCTATTGGCAAACTGGTGCCGACCCTTGCGGCGTGCTGCCTTCACGGGCAAACTTAGGGCAGGGGCAGCGGTTCGCCAAGGTGTGGAATGAGGATGTGGCGGTGGTTCACCTGACAACAGGCCGTTACCGCGCGCGGTTTGCGACAGGGGACGCCGATATCGCGCGGGCGCGGGGGCTGCGGGATCTGTGTTTTCGCACCGCCCGGGGGCTGGGGGGGAGCGATGCCGACCGCTTTGATGCCACATGCCGCCATATGCTGTTGGAGGAGGTTGCGACCGGGCAGTTGGTGTGCTGTTTCCGGCTGCTGATGCTGGAAAGCGGCGCCGCGATAGACACGAGCTATTCCGCGCAATTCTATGATCTTGAACGGCTTTCAGATTTTCGCGCGCCGATGATCGAGTTGGGGCGGTTCTGCATTCATCCCGATTTGCGCGACCCTGATATCCTGCGGCTGGCCTGGGGGGCGCTGACGCAGGTGGTGGACGGCGCGGCGGTGGGGATGCTGTTTGGCTGTTCGTCGTTTGATGGTGCGGCGGCGGAAAGCCACGCCGATGCTCTGGCCAGGCTGTGCGACCATCTGGCCCCGGCGCAGTGGATGCCGGGGGTAAGGGCGCCGGCGGTTCATGCCTTTGCCACCGGGTTGCGGGGGCGGATTGCGCGCAAGGCGCCGCAGATGCCGCCATTGCTGCGCACCTATCTGCTGATGGGGGGTTGGGTTTCCGATCATGCGGTGGTGGACGCCGAGTTGAACACCATGCATGTGTTCACCGGGCTGGAGATTGCGCTGATCCCCGCGGCGCGGGCGCGGCTGTTGCGCGCGGTTGGCGGCTTGCCTGCGAATTTGTGAACGCCGGTGATTGACGCCGCCCGCCTGCCCGCATAGGTCGCGCCCATGGCACGCGCACCCCTTCTTCAGTTATCCGGCATCTCGCTGACCTACGGCGGCAATCCATTGTTTGAGGCGTTGGATCTGGTGGTTCAGCCCGGTGATCGGGTGGCGCTTGTCGGGCGCAACGGTTCGGGCAAATCCACCCTGATGAAGATCATGGCCGGCCTGGTGGAACCCGATCACGGCATACGGGTGGTATCGCCGGGGGTAACTGTCGGCTATATGGAGCAGGATCCCGATCTTTCGGGCTTCGCGACACTGGGCGATTATGCGGCGTCTTGCCTTGCGGACGGCGAGGAATACAAGGTGCCGATGGTGGCGGAAGGGTTGAAGTTCAACCCTGAAACGCCGGTGGCGACGGCTTCGGGGGGCGAGCGGCGGCGGGCGGCAATGGCGAAACTGCTGGCCGAAGCACCGGAACTGATGCTGCTGGACGAGCCTACCAACCATCTGGACATCCACGCCATCGAATGGCTGGAGGCGGAGTTGGAGGGCACGCGGACGGCGTTTGTGCTGATCAGCCATGACCGCGCGTTTCTGCGGGCGCTCAGCCGGGCGACGCTGTGGGTGGACCGGGGACAGGTGCGGCGGCGCGAATCGGGGTTCGGGGGTTTTGAGGACTGGCGCGAAACCGTCTGGGCCGAGGAGGACGACGCGCGCCACAAGCTGGACCGCAAGATCAAGCACGAGGCGAAATGGGCGGTTGAGGGCATCTCGGCCCGGCGCAAGCGCAATCAGGGCCGGGTGCGGGCCTTGGCGGAACTGCGCGAGGCGCGGGGCAGCCAGATCCGCCGTCAGGGCACGGCTTTGATGGAACTGGATGCGGGGCAGGTTTCGGGCAAGCGGGTGATCGAGGCCAAGGGGCTGGTCAAGGTGTTTGGCGATCAGACCATCGTGCGGGGGTTCGATCTGCGGGTGCTGAAGGGCGACAGGGTGGCATTTGTCGGTCCCAACGGGGTGGGAAAAACCACACTTCTCAAGATGTTGACGGGCGAAGTTGAACCGGATGCGGGCAGTGTGAAGTTAGGGACCAATCTGGAAATTGCAGTGTTCGACCAGACCCGGGCGCAGCTTGATCCTGAGGCGAGCCTTTGGGAGAACCTGACCAATGATCCCGGTATGCGGGTGTCTGGGGCGTCGGATCAGATCATGGTGCGGGGCACGCCAAAGCATGTGGTGGCCTACCTCAAGGACTTTTTGTTCGACGAGGCGCAGGCGCGGGCGGCGGTGAAATCGCTGTCGGGTGGCGAGAAGGCGCGGCTGTTGCTGGCGCGGTTGATGGCGCGGCCTTCGAACCTGCTGATTTTGGACGAGCCGACCAACGATCTTGACGTGGAAACCCTTGATTTGCTGCAGGATTTGCTGGGCGACTATGATGGCACCGTGCTTTTGGTCAGCCATGACCGCGATTTCATCGACCGGGTGGCGACGGCCACCGTGGCGATGGAGGGGGAGGGGCGGGTGACGGCCTATCCGGGCGGATGGTCGGATTATGCCCGTCAGCGTGGGCTTGGTGCGGTCGAAATGCCCTCAAAGTCAAAGGGTTCGGCGGCGGTATTGAAGCTGGGTGTGAGGCGGCTGGAGGGGTTGAGTTTCACCGAACGCAAGCGGCTGGACAGCCTGCCAGAGGTGATCGCAAGGCTAGAGGCAGAGATCGGGCGGCTGGCGGGGTTGCTGGAGGGCGAGGAGTTGTATCTGCGCGAGCCGGTGAAGTTCCGCAAAGCCTCGGAAGCGATGGCCGAGCGGCAGACGGTGCTGGCAGCGGCAGAGGAAGAATGGCTTGTTCTGGTTGAAAGATCAGAGGGTTAGAGGCCGTATTTTATTTGGTCAGTTCGGCAATCACCTTGGCAATCATCATCACATCTTCGCGGGTGCAGTCAAACTGGCCCACTTGCACGCGGATCACATAGCGGCCTTGGTGGCGGGTTTGCGTGAGATAGATGCGGCCATCGACGTTGATGCGGGTGAGCAGGTTTTCGGTGGCCTCATCGGTGTTCAGGGCGAAGGTGAACAAGGCTAGCGCCGGATTGGTGATAATCTCGATACCGGGCAGGGCCTTAAGGGCTGTGCACACCTCATTTGCCCATAAAACATGGTTGCGGATGCGGCTACGCAGGGCCTCAAGCCCATAGGCGCGCAGGTGGAACCAGAGTTTCAGAGCGCGGAAACGGCGGCCGAGCGGGATGGTCCATTCGTTGAAATTAACGATCTCCTCGCGGCCTGCGGTTTCAAGATAGGCGGGTCGCAGGCCGAGGGCTTTGATCTGATTGGTCGGATCGCGCAGGAATTGTACCGCGCCATCGAACTGCGCACCCAGCCATTTGTACGGGTTAAAGACAATGGAATCAGCGCCTTCTATGCCTTCCCACAGGTGGCGGAACTCGGGGCAGATCATCGCGGAGCCGGCCCATGCGGCATCGACGTGGACGGGCAGGCCGTGGGCGTGGGCGATGGTGATGCACTCACCGATCCTGTCGAAGGCGCCGATCGAGGTGCCGCCGGTGCACAGGATCACGCCTGCGGGCAGATGACCTGCGGCGATGTCGGATTTAATCGCCACATCAAGGGCTTGGGGGTGCATTGAGTGGGTTGCGTCGGTTGCGATCCTGATCAGGTTTTGCTGCCCGATACCGGCCACGCGAACCGCTTTGTCGATGGAGCTGTGGGTCTCAGCGCTGGCGTAGATGCGCAGGGTTTTCTGGCCCGCGAGACCTTGGGTATTGCCGGTGAAATCAAGCGCCGCCTCGCGCATGGCGACCACGGCGGACAGGGTGGCGGTGGTGGCGCTGTCGTGGATGGTGCCGGTAAATTCTGATGGCAGACCAAGGGCTTGGGCGAGCCAGTTGATCATCACCTGTTCCATTTCGGTGGCGGCGGGGGAGGTTTGCCAGAGCATGGCCATGGCGGAAATGGAGTTGGTCAACTGCTCGGCCAGCATCGAGGCGGGGGAGGCGTTGGAGGAGAAATAGGCGAAGAACCGGGGATGTTGCCAATGGGTCATGCCGGGGGGGACGATGCGTTCGAAATCAGCAAATATCTGCGCCATTGGTTCGGGGGATTCTGGTGGTATTACAGCCAGTTGGCGTGTGATGGCGCCGGGGATCAGGGGCGCGCGGACGGGCTGATCCCGCAGGGTGGCATGGTAGTGATGCGCCCAGTCGGCGGCGTGTTTGGACCAGTGGCGCAGATCATCATGGTTCATGGGACGCTCGGGGTAAGGGGCATGTATGGCGGGGCGTATGTATCTTCTATGGCTGCCGGATGGTCAGGCCAGAGTGGCCTGCAGCTTTTTCGGCAGGCTGGCGCGGATGAGGTTGTAGGAGGTGGTGATCCGCTCGTGCAACTCGTCGTCGGGCACCACCCCCCACGGCAGGCGCACCCACGAGCGGTGAAAGTAGGGCGCGCGGACGGCTCGGGCCATCTCGATCAGCAGCTGGGCGGTTTCGGTATCGGGGCATTTGACGGACACGCCATCCTCCATCACGCCGACCACTGCAAACATCTTGCCGCCGATTTTCCACGCATCGTGCCCGCCGCCCCAAGGGTCGGAGACTGCGGCGCCGGGTAGGGTGGCGCAATGGGCGTTGACGAGGGCGCGGGTCATGGCCAGCAGAATGCGCGCGTATCAGGCGGGTGGCAAGGGTGGATTGCCCAGCAGGTGGCGGGGGCCGGGGCCGTGGGCTGCGGCGCGGTCGGCGGGGTTCCAGAGCGCGCAGGTATCGAGCGACAGGCAGCCGCAGCCGATGCAGCCATCAAGCGTGTCACGCAATTGGGCAAGCGCGGCGATGCGGTCGTTGATGTCGGTGGCGAAGCCGGTGGCGATGCGGGTCCAGTCGGCACGGTTGGGCGCGCGGTTTTGCGGCAGGGCTTTGAGCGCGGCACCGATGCGGGCGAGGGGGAAGCCCAGGCTTTGGGCGATCATCACGAAGGACAGGCGGCGGATGTCGGCGCGGTCATACCGCCTGTGGCCGCCTGCGTTGCGCAAAGGGGCGATGAGGCCGAGGGTTTCGTAGTGGCGGATCGCCGCCACGGAAAGGCCGGTGCGGGTGGCGAGATCACCGATGGCGAGGCCTTGGTTGGGTCTGGCGTTGGGTTTGGGCATGAAAATACCTCTTGATCTGAAGTGCACTTAAGATTTTAGAAGGGGGGTCATGGAAGCGCAAGGAGAATGCGATGGTGACGATGTTGGAACATGTGAACGTGACGGTGAGTGACCCGGAGGCGACGGCGGCGATGTATGGGCGGCTGTTCGGGTGGCATCTGCGCTGGCAAGGCGGGGCGATGAATGGCGGGCGGTCGGTGCATGTGGGAACCGAGGGTCAATATGTGGCGCTCTACCGGGGGCAGGGGGCGTTGGCGGCGTTGGTTCCGGGCGATACTGTGTGCGGCGGGCTGAACCACATCGCGGTGGTGGTGGAGGATCTGGCGGCGGCGGAGGCTTTGGTGGTGGCCGAGGGGCTGGAGCCGCATTCGCATTATGACTATGAGCCGGGGACGCGGTTTTACTTCAATGACCGCGACGGCATCGAATATGAGGTGGTGTGCTACGGGTAAGGTTTACTTTGCCCCCCGGTTGCGGCGATGGTTTCTGCGCGCAAACGGGGGGACAGCATGAGCCTGCAAAACGATATCGAGATCATCACGCGGCAGGAAGCGGCGCTGCGGTTTGCCGCTTTCAACGAGGAGGACGCCTGGGCCTTGGGCGGGATTTTGCGCGGCATGGCGGTGGCTGCGGGCTGGCCGATGGTGATTGATATCCGGCTGGGGGGGCGGGTGCTGTTTTACGCAGCCCTGCCGGGGAGTTCGGCGGATAACCCGGAATGGGTGCGGCGCAAGGTGAATACGGTGCTGCGGTTTGGCAAAAGCTCGTACCGGGTCGGGCGGGAATTTCAGCAGAGCGGCAAGGGGTTTGATGTGGCGGAAGGGATTGATCCGCGCGACTTTGCCAATCATGGCGGCGGGTTTCCGTTACACCTGACGGGCACGGGCGTGGTGGGGGCGGTGACGGTTTCGGGCGTGCCGCAGCGCGAGGACCACGCGCTTGTGGTGGCAGGAATTGCGGCGTTTCTGGGGGTGGATGCGGTGGATTTGGCCTTGCCTGTGCAGGCGGATTGAACCCGGCGGCCAAGGCCTTCTATTGTTACAGGTTTTGCAACAGGGCGTGATGATTGCGAAATATCGTCTTTGCCTGGCGGTACTGCGGCTAGATTGGCGGCAGTGAAGGGGTGGCGTGGGGCCACTCGGCATGGAGACCTGAGATGCGTGCGATAAATGGATTTAACCTCTGGACGATGATTTTGGCCGGCGCGGTGGCGACGGTGGCGTTTGATCTTTTTGGCCAGAGCATCACACCGATGCTGGGGTTTGCCAGCCTGGCGCCGGTGCCGCTGGCCAATAGCGTGATCCAGACGCTGTTTGGCGCGCCCTATGAGCCGGGGGCGCAGATGCTGCATTACATCGCGGGGATGATTGCCTATCCGGTGGGCTGGATGTTCATCGCCGAGCCGGTTGCACGGCGCGTGACGCCGGGGCTGTCGTGGTTTGTGGTGTCGGTGATTTATGGCATCGGGCTTTGGATTTTTGCGCTTTACATCATAGCGAGCCTGATTGCCGGCCAACCGGCGTTTCTGGGGTTCACCGGCATCACCTGGGTGGCGTTGCTGGGGCATGTGCTGTTTGCGATTGTGGCTGCAGGGGTGGTGCGGTGGCGCGATGCGGTGCCGCTGGGGTTGGGTGCGCGGGTCTGATCCGGGTTTGCGATGCAGGGGGGCCGCATGTTCGAATGCGGCCCTTTTGCATGTGAGGGGGCTTGGCGGGTGGCGGCGGATCGGGTATGGAGAAGTATGAAGTCTGCACGCGCCCTTTGCATTTGCTGCATTTGCCACTGACATTCTGTCGGGCGGGCGCTGCTTCTCATTCTTTGCCGGAAAGACGAAGTTGATCAGCCCGCGCCGGACGCGTGCTGTTTTACCTTGAGGTCGGGATGGTGATGATCAGGTTGCAGAATACCAGAACGCGGGCAAAGGAAGCGTTCGTGCCGATTGATCCGTTGAATGTGCGGATGTACGTCTGCGGGCCGACGGTGTATGACCGCGCGCATCTGGGCAACGGGCGGCCGGTGGTGGTGTTTGACGTGCTCTACCGGCTGTTGCGGCAGGTGTATGGTGCGGATCATGTGAGGTACGCGCGCAATTTCACCGATGTGGATGACAAGATCAACGCGAGCGCGCTGGCGCGGCAGCAGGCGGGGGATGCGCGGCCGCTGGAGGTTTTGATCCGCGAGCGGACCGAGGAGACCATCGGCTGGTATCACGCGGATATGGACGCCTTGGGCGCGCTCAGGCCCACGTTCGAGCCGCGGGCGACGGATTATGTGGGCCAGATGGTGGCGATGATCGCGGCACTGGTGGGAACCGGGAATGCCTATCAGGCTGCGGGGCATGTGCTGTTCCGGGTGCGGTCTTATGCGGCATATGGCGCGCTTTCGGGGCGGTCGGTGGATGACATGATCGCAGGCGCGCGGGTGGAGGTGGCGCCTTACAAGGAAGACCCGATGGATTTCGTTTTGTGGAAGCCATCGGATGCCAGCGAACCGGGCTGGGACAGCCCCTGGGGCCGGGGGCGGCCGGGGTGGCATATCGAATGCTCGGCGATGAGCGAGGCGTTGTTTGGGGCGAGTTTCGACATTCATGGCGGCGGCCTCGATTTGCAGTTTCCCCATCACGAGAACGAGATCGCCCAAAGTGCCTGCGCCCATCCTGAGGCAGAGTTCGCGCGGCTGTGGATGCACAACGAGATGTTGCTGGTGGAGGGCAAGAAGATGTCCAAGTCTTTGGGGAATTTCTTTACGGTGCGCGATTTGTTGGATCAGGGCGTGCCGGGCGAGGTGATCCGGATGGTGTACCTGGGCACGCATTATGCCAAACCGATGGACTGGACGCCGGAGAAGGCGGCGCAGGCGGAGGCAGCTTTGCGCAAATGGCGGGGTTTGGTGGCGGGGGTTGAGGCGGGGGCGCTGCTTGGCGACGTGGTGAGCAGTCTGGCGGATGATCTGAACACGGCGGGGGCGATTGCGGCCTTGCACGCGGCGGCGGCGGCGGGGGATTGCGCGGGGCTGAAGGCCTCGGCGCGGCTGATGGGATTGTTGGAGGACGGGATGGGGGATTGGGTTTTGGACAGGGCCGGGGATGCGGGGTTGCGTGCGGTGGTGGCGGCCCTGTTGGTGGCGCGGGGTGAGGCGCGGCTGGCCAAGGATTGGGGCCGGGCAGATGCCATCCGCAAGGGCCTGGACGCGGCGGGGGTGGTGGTTCAGGACAAGCCCGACGGCAGTTTCACCTTTGAGTTCGGGGCGGAGTTTGATGCGGGGAAGCTTATGGCTTTGCAGTGAGGGGTGGGTGCCGGTTGAGCGGGCAGAGCGGGGGCCTCGCGCCCCGGCACCCAAGCCAAACAGCGGGGGCCTCGCGCCCCCGCACCCAAGCCAAAGAGCGGGGGTTTCGCGCCCCCGCACCCAAGCCAAACCGGGGGGGTTACCCACCCCCGCACCCCCGTGGGATATTTAGGCAGTAAAGAAGGCGGAAGAGCGCGATGGATTTGGGGTTTTTGGCTTGGCGGCGGGTTTTCGCATCCTTTGGCGGGAAGGGCGTTTGATGACCCGTGAGC
>JANNAV010000183.1:0-4777 GCA_031384695.1 Paracoccaceae bacterium | reverse complement strand
TTCAGGGCGCACCAGCCCTTGCTGGGCGTCCCATTCCTCGGCAATCGCCTCGGCCATCGCCAGCGTCGGCACCACCAGCAGCCGCTTGGCCGGGGTTTTCACCGCCCGCGCGTCCAGCCTGACGGTGAAGCCGCCGTCACAGCTTTCGGCCCGCGCCTCGGTCCAGAACCGCTTGGCCTTCCACTGGCTCACTCGCCGCCCCCGAACGGGTCGGCCGGTACATCGTTTTCGCCCCAGTCGAGGGTTTTCCAGGTCCGCGCCATATGCTCGGGCAACGGCGCGGTGAACGTCATCAGCTTTTTGCTGATCGGATGCTCGATGGTCAGGCTGCGGGCGTGCAGATGCAGCTTGCGGCTGATGTCGCCGCCCACCGTCGCCCCCCAGCCATCGCCCAGATTCTCCTGCCCCCCACCGCCATATTTGCCGTCGCCGACAATCGGATGCCCCATCTCGGCGATATGCGCCCGCAACTGATGGGTGCGGCCCGTCACCGGCTCCATCGCCAGCCACGACAGGCGCGAGCCCAGGAACCACAGCACGAAATAATCGGTATGCGCCCGCTTGGCATCGGGGAACTCGTCCATCTTGGCGGGATGGATGCACATCATCTTTTCGCCCTCGCCGCCGCGCCCATGGCCCGGCGCTTTCATCAACCCATATTTGATCGAGCCTTTGCGCGGATGCGGCACCCCCGCCACCGCCGCCCAATAGATCTTGCGCGTGGCCCGGTGGCGCAATGCCTCGGACAGCGCCCGCGCGATCCGGTCGGTCCGCGCCAGCATCAGCAAGCCCGAAGTATCCTTGTCCAGCCGGTGAACCAGCTTTGGCCGCTCCTTGAAGCCGAACTTCAACGCCTCGGTCAGCCCGTCGACATGCCGGTCGCCCATCCCCGAGCCGCCCTGCGAGGCCAGCCCCGGCGGCTTGTTCAGAATGATGATATGCTCGTCTTTCCAGATCACCGCGTTCTGGATCATCCGCGCATCGGCCTCCGATACCCCGCCATCGCGCGGCCGCGAAGGTGCGGCATTATCCGGCAACGGCGGCACCCGCACGCTCTGCCCCGGCGTCACATGATCCGACGCCTTCACCCGCGCAGAATCCACCCGCACCTGCCCCGTGCGGCACATCTTCTCCACCGCGCCTTGGGTCAATTGCGGGAACCGCCGCTTGAACCAGCGGTCCAGCCGCTGCTCGCCTTCGTCCACCGAAACCGTCAGAATTTTGACGCCGCTCATGTCAGGGCTCCACGCGCAAGGGCCGCACCCGCAACCACGGCGGCCAGAGAAAACAGCACCGAACCCATCACATAACCCCCGGCTTGCAGGGTTTCACCACTTTCCCACAGCTTCAGCGCATCCAGTGAAAACGCCGAAAACGTGGTAAAGCCGCCCAGAATGCCGGTCATCAAAAACGGCGACAAGGCGCTGCGGCTGGCCAGCGCCACAAACAGCACCCCCATCACAAAGCTGCCCAGCACATTCACCGCAAGCGTTGCCAGCGGTGCGCCAAAAGACACCACCGCCAAATAGCGCAGGCACGCGCCGATAGCGCCGCCAAGGGCGACTTGAGAAAGGGTCCAGATCATCGGCCTCCCATCTGCCCCGCGCCGCCGATTGTCAACCGTTACCGGCTTCAGTTGCCCCCACGTTTGGCCCGCAATCCGGCAAAATAGGCGATCCGCTTTTTCAACTCCCGCTCAAAGCCGCGCTCTTCGGGCAGATAGTAAACCGGGCGCTTCATGCCGTCGGGAAAGTAGTTCTGCCCGGAAAACCCATCCTCGGCATCGTGATCATAGGCATAGCCCGCACCGTAACCGATGTCCTTCATCAGCCGGGTCGGCGCATTGCGGATATGCTTGGGCGGCGGCTCCGATCCGGTTTCGCGCGCCGCCCCCCGCGCCGCCTTATAGGCCTTGTAACCGGCGTTCGATTTCGGGGCCAGCGCCAGATAAACCACCGCCTGCGCCAGCGCCAACTCGCCTTCGGGCGAGCCCAGCCGCTCATAAGTCTGCCAGCCCTGCAGGCAAACCTCCTGCGCCTGCGGATCGGCAAGCCCGATATCCTCCACCGCCATCCGCACCAGCCGCCGCGCCAGAAACCGCGGATCCTCGCCGCCCTCCAGCATCCGCGCAAACCAGTAAAGGGCGGCGTCCGGGTCCGATCCGCGAATGGATTTGTGCAGGGCGGAAATCAGGTTGTAATGCTCCTCCCCCGATTTGTCATACTTCGACGCCCGCCGCATCAGCCGGGTGCCAAGTTGCTCGCGCCCCAAAGGCACCTCCAGCCGCCAGGCCGCAATCTGCTCGATCAGATTCAACAGACTGCGCCCATCGCCATCGGCCATCTCGATCAACGCTTCGCGCGCCTCGCCCGTCAGGGGCAACGCCCGCGCCATCTCCTGTTCCGCCCGCTGCGCCAGCAATTCCAGATCAACCGGCGTCAGCCGCTCCAGCACGATCACCTGCGCCCGCGACAACAGCGCGGCGTTCAGCTCAAAGCTGGGGTTTTCCGTGGTGGCCCCCACCAAAAGAATGGTGCCATCCTCCATATAAGGCAAAAACCCGTCTTGCTGCGCCTTGTTGAACCGGTGAATCTCGTCCACGAACAACAGCGTGCCCTGCCCGTTCTGCCGCCGGATCCGCGCCGCCTCGAACACCTTTTTCAGATCGGCAATGCCGGTGAAAATCGCCGATATCTGCACAAAGGTCAGATCGGTCGCCTGCGCCAGCAGCCGCGCGATGGTGGTCTTGCCCACCCCCGGCGGCCCCCACAGCACCAGCGACGACAGGCTGCGCGCCGCCAGCATCGCGCCCAGCGGGCCATCGGGTGCCAGCACCTGCCCCTGGCCTATCACCTCGGCAAGATGGCGCGGCCGCAACCTGTCGGCCAAAGGGCGCGGCGCAGTGGCGGGCGGCGGGGCATCGCTGTCAAAAAGATCGGCCATGTGAGGCAGATTACGCGGCTTCGGCACCCGGCGAAAGCCGCAATGCGGGCGCCTCAGATCAGCCGGAAATCCTTGGCGCGCTGAATGGCCTCGGTGGTGGTGCGCGCCATCAGCGCGTTGCGCGCCGAGGCCAGCCGCGCCTTCAACGCCGATTCCGATATGCCCAGCCGCGCCGCCGCCGTGGTAAACCTGTCACCCATGGCGATGCAGCGCAGCGCCTCGATCTGCGCCTTGGTCAGATTGGCCGGCTTTTCGGTGATCGCATGCAAATGCTCCACCACCGCCGCGAATGACGCGATCTCGGGGTCGGTATACTCCCGGTCCCCCCGGCTGAGCGACGCGATGCTGCGCGAGTTGTTCGGCCCAAGCGCCACACTGGCCCCGTAAACCAGACCAAAACTTGCCGCAGCCGAGAACACCCCAACCGGATCGGCCAGCGCCCGGTCGCTCCAGCGGACGCGGCCAGTGCTGGTCAAACCCCAAAGCACCACCGGATCCTGCACCGCCCAGCCCATTTCGGAATAGTGATCCAGCCAGGCCTGATGATAGGTCCACATCGCAAACAGCGGCGAGGTAAAGCGGATGTGCAACCCCACCGCATAGCCAGCAGGCGCCATCAGCGCCAACTGCCCCATGGCAACATCCATTTGCGATTTTACCGATCTCACCTGACCACCACCAAAGAACTCAAAGCCCCGCCCACAGCAGGCGCGCCCGCAACAGCCCCGCCCACAACAGGCCCGTCCACCCACGCACCAGCTTTTCGCTTCACACCAGAAATTTTATGGTTAATGAAAGATTAATAAAATAAAGCCCGCCGAAAGCGGGCTTTATGCCGAAAATTTAGGCAGATCAGGATTCGTAGGCATCCGCCATCGCGGTGCGGGCGTGATCAGCGGCACCCTTGGCCGAGGGATCACGGTCAACAAACTCGATGATCGCCATCGGTGCCATGTCGCCATAGCGGAACCCGGCCTTCATCACGCGGACATAACCGCCCTGACGGGTCTGATAGCGCGGGCCGAGAATGGCAAACAGCCGCTCCAGATGGATATCCTGCTTCAGGGCCGCACCGGCCTGACGGCGGGCATGCAGATCGCCGCGCTTGGCCAAAGTGATCAGCTTTTCAATGATCGGGCGCAATTCCTTGGCTTTCGGCAAGGTGGTCTTGATCTGCTCGTGTTCAATCAGCGAGCCGCACATGTTGGCAAACATCGCCTTGCGGTGTTCATGGGTGCGGTTCAGCTTCCGGTAACCATTGGAGTGACGCATGATAGTCTCCTGAATTCGTTTTGCTTTGTCCGGCTCACCCTCGAATGGGCGGCTCACCTTGGGGCCATGCGGCCCATGTTTTCCCCGGCATTCCGGGCATTTTGCGCGCAAGGCGGGGTACACCCCGCCCTACGTAGGTCGGGGTGTACCCCGACTCCCCGAATCCCAACCTTAAAACTGGTCCTCAAACCGCTTGGCCAGATCCTCGATGTTCTCCGGCGGCCAATCCTCAACTTCCATCCCCAGATGCAAGCCCATGCCCGACAGCACTTCCTTGATCTCGTTCAGGGATTTGCGGCCAAAGTTCGGCGTGCGCAACATCTCGGCTTCGGTTTTCTGGATCAGATCGCCGATATACACGATATTGTCGTTCTTCAGGCAGTTGGCCGAACGCACCGAAAGCTCCAGCTCGTCCACCTTCTTCAACAGCAGCGGGTTGAACTCCAGCCCGGCATCGATCTCGCCCTTCATCGACGATTCCGGCTCGTCGAAGTTCACGAAGATCGAAAGCTGATCCTGCAGGATGCGCGCGGCATAGGCCACCGCATCATCCGGCGTCAGC
>JANNAV010000170.1:0-12074 GCA_031384695.1 Paracoccaceae bacterium | reverse complement strand
CAGCCGGATCGATGATCTGGCGCAGATAGTCATACAGCACGACGTGCTGGAAATGCTGTTTCGTCGCGCGCTGCGCATCCGCCGCGTGGCCATGGCACGCCAGCATCTTCCAGTAAAAGCGCGTCATCATCACCGTGAACTGGGCCACGGCCAGATTGGCGTCGTTGCGGGCGTCGGCGATCTGCGGCTCGCCCGAGGCGGATCGCGGCAGATCCTTGCGGTTGCAGGGCGCACCCGCCGTCAGGCCCAGCCCCAGACCGCCGCGGAACTCTACCGAGTTGGCCGGGTTTTTATCCTTGGCATCAATCGCGCCGAACAGGCTGTCGAGGTCGAGCCTCGGCGTGCGGAAATTGAACTCATCATCATTCTGGCAGATGACCATGCGCGACACGTCATGGGCGATGAACTGGCCGAGGTAGGTATAGGCCGCCGGAAGGGTCGAATCAGGTTGCGGGGCGCTGTTCGGGGCATAGGCCAGCAGCGCCCCGAGTTCCTCCAGCAGGTGGCCGTCGTGGTTTGCAGCAGCCAGGCCGGACACAAAAGGATTGTAGGGCTGGAACAAAACGGCCGCCTGATCAGGCGATAGCTGTCTGGCCGCATCGCCTGCGTCATCGATCACCATATCGCCGACATTATCGATCAGGATCCCGATGTTTGTCGCGTCAAGCGTGAACAGATCACGCCGATCACCCGCGAATTCCCCCCGGATCGTACCCCTTTTCGCCGAAATCACGGCGAACCGGACGCCATCCTCCCCATCATCAGGGTGCCTGACTGCCCGAATTGCTCCGCCATGCTGTCGGGTCATCGAATCATTCCCCCGATTTGATTATAGCACGGCGCTGGGGCATATCTGCTGCCCAAGCTGTGATGCGGACCCCGGTTGATTGACCGCGCCCGACCCGCGCCACCGAAGCACGCGGCTGCGGTATATCGCCGACTCATGTTTCGCGGCAAAACCGGAACCGCGTCAAACCCGGCGAAATGCTTTGAAAACCCCCGCTGATGTGCCATAGTTTGTGTGACAAGCACCAAACTACCGCACATGGTGCAAAATGCGTTCAAAGCAGGCACGACGTAAAAAGTGCTGCAAAATCGTGAGACATGAGCAAAAAAACCGATCCCGCGCCGCCGCCCTACCACAACATCGATCCTGCCCGGGCTGCCGCCAGGCTGGGGCCGATGGTCGATACCACCCGCTTTGCCAAGGCGGCGGCGTTTTGCGCCAAAGGCCGCGATGATCTGGCCAAGCGCGGCTATGCCCCCGATGGCAAGAAGCGGCTGCGCAAATTCTCGATCTGGGAGATCACCAAATACCTGATTCCGGTGGCCCCCGCGCATCTGCGCCGGGTGCTGCGCGCCAATCCGGCCCTGCCACAGGGCGAAGGCGAGGCGGGCGCGAAGTGGTTCAGCCTTGAAGAGGTGCTGGCCCTGCGCGATCACTTCGCCGCCGGCGGCTCGGCCGCCAAGGAATACAAGCCCTACCGCCCCGATGGCCTGCCCGCCAAGATTTGCGCTGTGGCCAACTTCAAGGGCGGCTCGGGCAAGACCACCACCTGCGCGCATCTGGCGATGGCGGCGGCCCTCGACGGCTACAAGGTTCTGGTGATCGATATGGACAGTCAGGCCTCGATGACCTCGATCCTGGGCGGCGCGGTGGCCGACGAATGGCAAACCGTGTTCCCGCTGATCGCCGCCGATTACGCCCGCGCACTGCAGGCGGAAAACCGGCTGCGGGTGGCAGCGGGCCAGCCTGCCGCACCGCTGGATGAGACACTAATCGCCGCATTAGAGACTGATCCGGCCGATCTGATCCAGAAAACCCATTGGCCGAATATCGATCTGATCGGCGCCCAGCTTAATCTTTACTGGGCCGAGTTTCAGATTCCGGTCTGGCGCATGGGCCTGCGCAGTTGGCAGTTGTGGGATGCGCTTGGCAATTACCTGACCGGGTCGGGCATCTTGCAGCGCTATGACATCGTGTTCCTCGATACCCCCCCGGCGCTCGGCTATCTCACGATTAATTCACTGTCGGCCGCCGATATTCTGCTGGTGCCGCTTGGCGCGTCGTTTCTGGAATTTGACAGCACGGGCCGGTTTTTCGATATGCTCCACACCACCTTTGCCAGTATCGAAGACGGCGAAAACAGCCAGCGCCGCGCGCTTGGTCTGGGCGAGATCAAGTTCGAATGGGATGTGGTGCGCGCCATCATCACCCGCTTTGATGCGGGCCAGCAAACCGATCTGGCCAATGTGATTCAAGCCTATTTCGGCGATTTCATGAACACTTACCGGCAGGAATTCACCGCACTGGTGGGGCAGGCGGGCGAGCAGGTGAACGGCATCTACGAGGCGGATTACCGCGAGTTCAACCGCGATACCTATCTGCGCGGCCGCGAGGCGTTTGACCGCACCTATGCGGAGTTCAAACAACTGCTGATCGGCGCGTGGTGGCGGGATGCGCAAATGGCGAAAGGCGGGACAGATGGCGAAACGCAGACGGCTTGAAGCGCCGGGGGCAGAGGTGCTGGCCGCGATGGAAGCCGGTTTCGCCGCGAAACCCGCGGCCGACCGCATTGGCCTTGCCGCCCCCATCGGCCAGATCGCCCCCATCGGCCAGATCGTTGGCGAGGCGGCGCGCGCCACCCTGCCGCTGGACCCGGCAACCCGCCACGCCATTGCCCGCAACAGTGCGGATGCCGAGGCCTGGCGCGCCGCCCTGCAGGAGGGCCGGGTGATCAGCGAGTTGCCGCTGGAGGTGATCGAGCTTGATCATCTGGTGCGCGACCGCATGGTGGCCGAAGCGGTTGAACTGGACGAGTTGAAAGCCTCGATCCGCGCCCACGGCTTGCGCCTGCCGGTCGAGGTGGTGGCCCTTGCGGCTGGCCGCTATGGGCTGGTGTCGGGCTGGCGGCGGATGACGGTGCTGCTGGAATTGCAGGCCGAAAGCCCGGGTTTCAGCACCGTCAAGGCAATCATCCGCGCGCCTTACGAGGCCGGTGCGATCTATACCGCCATGGTCGAGGAGAACGAGCTCAGGGCGCAGATCTCGCCCTACGAGCGCGGCCGGATCGCGGTGGTGGCCGCCGAGTTGGGCGCCTTTATCGACACTGAAGCCGCGATAGAGACTATTTTTGCCGCCGCGTCGCGCGCCAAACGCTCCAAGATCCGCAGCTTTGCGCTGGTGCATGAAGAGTTGGGCGATATGCTGAACTATCCCACCGATCTGTCGGAGCGCAACGGTTTGCGGCTGGCCTATGCGCTGCGCGTGGGCTTTGCGCCGCAATTGCGCCATGCGCTGATCCGTACCACCCGCAGCGGCCCGGCGCCGGAATGGGCCTTGATGGAGCCGATTATCGCGAGGGCCGAGACGGTGGAGCGCAGTGCGGGGCGCGGCGGGCGGCCGAAGGTGCAATCCACCAAGCCCGCCAGCCCGGCCTATGCGCTGGCCAACGGGGTGACGATGGAGCGGGTGCAGCACGAGGATGGCTATTCGATCCGGCTGCGCGGCACGGTGGTGAATGGCGAGATGACCGATCTTTTGATGGACCAGTTGCGCCAGTTGCTGGCGAAGTTTTAGGTTTCGCGGCGAAACCTTGGGGCAGGCCGCAGCCGTCTATCCACCACTTTCTTGCCGATCCGCGATAACAGAGGTTCCGCTGCTGGGAAACTGCCGATAAAGAGGGATAAATCTCTGTCCGGGGGGGCCGGGGCGGTAAATCTCGGGGGCCTGCTGCTGTGCCAATCAACCTTGCCCCAAGCGGGCACGCGAAAATCACCGCGAGCGGGCTGCTGACCGTCCTGTTGCTTGGCTCGGCCCTCATGCTGGCCGCTTGTGGCACCCTGCCGCGCGGCGCGGGGTTGCAACGCGAAGTGCTGGCCCACAGCGAAGACACGGTTGAGACCACCACCGCCAATGCGCCGCTTGACGGCCAGCCCGCCCTGCCGTCGGAATTCGCGGTGGAGCCGATCACCCGCGACAGCCTGACCCGCTATGCCAACTGGCCCTTGGTGGGCGAGCATGGCATGGATTGGCTCCGCCGGGTGGATCAGCCCAACAGCCGCATCATCGCCCCCGGCGATACCGTGGCGGTGACGCTGTGGAACACCGAGGACAACAGCCTGCTGACCGCCCCCGGCCAGCGCTTTGTCAGCCTGCCGGCCAACCGGGTGTCGTCGACCGGCGCGGTGTTTCTGCCCTATATCGGCCAGATCAAGATCAGCGGCATGTCGCCCGACGCGGCGCGCGCCGCCATCGAGAAGGGCTATCTCAACGTCACCCCTTCGGCACAGGTGCAACTGGAACTGGTCGAGGGGCGGCAAAGCACCGTCAGCATGATCGGTGGCGTGACGCGGCCCGGCCCCTATCCGCTGCGCGATCAGGATGTGACGCTGCTGGATGTGCTGGCCGAGGCGGGGGGGGCCACCCCCGGCCTGATCAACCCGCAGATCCGCCTGCAGCGCGGCGAGCGCACCTATGGCATCTCGCTGGACCGGTTGCTGAGCGATACGGCGCAGAACACCACCCTGCGCGGTGGCGACCGGGTTTTCGTCGAACAGGACGGCCGCTATTTTCTGTCGCTGGGGGCGGCGGGCACCCAGGCCCAGCACCGCTTTCCGCAAGAACGGCTGACAGCGCTTGATGCGCTTTCCATCATCGGCGGTCTGTCGGCCGACCGTGCCAACGCGCAAGGCATCCTGATCCTGCGCCGCTATGCCGATAAATCGGTGCGCCGCGACGGCTCGGGGCCGCGCCATGTGCGCACCATCTTCACCATTGATCTGACCAGCGCCGACGGGCTGTTCAGCGCCGGTGAATTCCGCATCCGCCCCGGCGATCTGATCTATGCCACCGAAAGCCCGCTGATCGGCACCCGCAACGTGTTTGGCGTGATAGGCTCGGTGTTCGGGCTGGCCAATCAGGTGGCGGTGACCAACTAGGGTGGGCCCGGATGGCTGGCCTAATGGCTGGCCGGCTGGTTGGCTGGCTGGTTGATTGCTTTGACTTGGCCTATATTGGCTGCGCGTCATGTGAAGAGGTAGCGACCCATGTCTGAACGCGTTGAAAAGTCTGAACGAGTTGAAAATGTCTGAACGCGCCAAAACGCCAAAGGTGGCCACGCCGGACAAGCGGTTTTTCATCGTGGCGGGCATGCCGAAATCGGGCACCACCTTTATCTTTTCGCAGTTCAGCAAGCTGACCGCGCATTTCAACCCCCCCGCCGACCGCAAGGAGATCAACTATTTCCGCGGCGGGGCGTCTTTTGACGACTACATGAAGTTCTTCCGCACCCATGACGACAAGGCCTATCTCGATGCCTCGCCGCATTACCTAGACGAGGTGGTGCCGACCGCGCGCAACATCAAGGCGGCGATCGGCAAGGGGCAGATCAAGATCCTGGTCTGCATCCGCGATCCGTTCGAGCGGATCTTCTCGCATTATCTGCATGATCTGGCGCAGGGCTACAGCATCGTCTCGCATGCCGATTACAGCTTTCTGTCGCCGCTGGTGCTGGCGAAATACCTTTATCCGCTGGCCGGACGCATCCGCCACATTCAGGCCGAGTTCGGGGCGGAAAACGTGCACGGCTTTGCCTTTGCCGCCGATAATGCCGGATTCCGCGATGATATCGTCAAATTTGCCCGACTGCCCGGGGATTGGGATTTCAACTTCAGCCACAACCCCGCCCCCGGCTTTACCGCGCCGCAGGCCTTTTACAACGCCGAGATCGACACCACGGTCACCGTCAAGGGCAAGGTGTACCGGCTGCCCGCGGGGCATCTGCTGGTGATCAACCGGCAGTTCAGCCTTTACCGCCCCAGCATCTCGCGCCGGGTTGGCGAGCAGATCGTGCAGCGGCAATCCTCCAACACCCGCAGCTTTGATACCGGCATGCTGTCGCAGGCCAGCCGCGATCTGGTGCTGGAGGATTTCCGCGCAACCTGCGGCCTCTTGAACCTTGATATCCCGGTCGAGCCGCACCCGCGCATCCTGCATTCGCAGGTGTCCGATGATCTGCCTGAGGCCATCCTCGCGCAGCTGGACTGCGTCGATACGCTGGATGCGACGGTGGCGCGGCTGTTTGCCGACCCGCTTTTGGGCAGCGCCGAGGCCACCATGGCCTGCCCGCCGCAGGGGCCGTCGCTGGCGAAATCAATGGCGCAGTACAAGCTGGCCCTGAAACGCCAGTTGCCCGACGGGCCAACCTCGGGGGCGGCGCGCGATGATATCGTCAACACCTTCGGGCCGATCCCCTATTACATCGGCGGCACGCTGCGCACCTTGCTGAACCAGAACCGGATCACCGAGATCGAGGCGCTGTTTGCGCCCTATGGCGGCGCGCAGGGGTTGCTGACCAAGATCGATGCGGCGCGGCACCTTGAGGTGCGTGGCATCGAACTTTCGGAAGAGACCCACCAGCGGCTGCGCAAGATCGGCGTGCGCAGCCGGTTGCCCGCAAAGGCCGACAAGGCCGACGGGCTGGAGTGAGGCGGGTGGAGTGAGGCGGGCTGGGTGAGGGGGCCACCCCCGGTTGCCAACTCACGGGGAAGGCATTATGAAATCCGCTGTGAATTGAGCGGGCTGGTAAAGAGGGCAGGGCAAGACATGGCGACCTTGATCAACCATGGCGACAAGCGCGCCTTCATCCACATTCCCAAATGTGCGGGCACCACGATTTCGGCCACGCTGGTGAAAGCGAACCCGAAAAAGTGGATCCCGGCGGGGAAGCTGCCCGGCGTTGACATGGCGATCCGCAAGAACGCGCCGCCCCCCGGTTCGGATCACATCTACCCGGATCATGCGCGCTTTCGCGATGTGGAAACCGTGCTGGGCGTGGCCGTCTTTGGCGAGTTCGAGGTGTTCACCGCCGTCCGCTGCCCCTGGGAGCGGCTGGAAAGCACCTATCACTTCATCCGCAGGCTGTCGGGCAGCATGCTGAGCGATCTCATGCGCTCGATGACGTTCAACGATTTCATCATCTATCATTGCACCGTGGCCAAGGCGCTGCAGACCGACTGGCTGATCAGCCATGCCGGCACCATCACCGTGGCGCATGTGTTTCAGAACCACGAGATCGACACCAAGGTGGATGCCTTCCTGCAGGCGCATTTCAACGTCAGCCTTGGCGGCGCGCATGCCAATGCCTCGGACAACGCGTATGGCGAGAAGTTCGAGACCTACAAATGGGCCAGCGACGAGGCGGTGGAGATGTTCGCCGACGCCTATGCCGCCGATTTCACCAATTTCGGCTATGACAGCACGCCGCCGATGCGCGGCAAGACCTGGTTCATGGGCCGCGCTGCGGTGCAGGACATCTCGCCCGTCTCGGTGAAGAACCTCAAAAGCCTGAACGCCAAGGTTGACACCGGCGGGCCGGAGTTTGCGCCATACCTGTTCCATTTCGCCACGCTGAGCGGCGAAAACCTGCGCCGCATCCTGATGGACAAGCAACGCCAGAAGCAGGCGGATGTGGTGAGGCGCGCCGAGGCGAAGATCGCCAAGCTGGAAGCCGAACTGGCCACCGTGCAGGCGATGAGCGCGGTAAAGCCCGAGGCATGAAGCGGGGCTGACGCCGCCTTTCAGAGGGCGTCTTCGCTTTCCAGTTCCAGCACCCCGTCATCATGGGCGTCGCGGTTCATGATCAGCTCGACCGAGCCCAACAGCGCGCCGAGCACCCGTTTGTCGGCCGACACCCCCAGTTTGGCCGGGCTGGTGGCGGCGCTGATGGCTAACTGCACGATCATCGTGGCACCGGGGCGCAGGCCGGGGCATGCCACCTCGATCCGGGCGGGCGCATCGCTTTGCACCACGGTGGTGTGGCTGGCATGGGCCCAGACCTGCGCGGACGGATCGAAATAGCGCAGATCGATCGTCAGGTTGCGGCTGCCCAGGGCGTTTGAGCCGAAAAACCCCGACAAAAGCCGCAGCACCGGGGTTTCCGCCGTCATGGGCAGCACGTCGGACACGTTCAACGTCATGGTGCCGCGCAGACCCGCCAGCCAGATGCCGATCGGTTCGGGATTGTGAAAGCCGGCGAAGCCGTTTTCCGGCGAGGCCTTGCCCAGTTTGCGCAACAGCAGAGGGCGGTCGGGATGCAGCACTTCCAGCTGGGCGTTTTGTGATACGCTGAGGAAGTGGCCGAACATCGTCATATAGCTGGCGATATCGGAAACCGCATCTGCCGCCGCCCCATCTGCGGCTGCCAGCGGCCCCGATTTAACTGGTCCTGATTTAACTGGCCCCGATTTAACTGGCCCGCCGACCAGCTTGGCGTAAAGCATGTTGAGCATATCCAGCGAGCCGCCGCTTTCCGTCCAGTACTGATCGGTGACCACCTTGTTCTGCAGCCACCAGCGCCCGTTGTTGCGGCGCTGGACTTCATAGCTGTTACGGGCGTCGATCAGGCCGCTCATCGGATCGCGGACGTTGTTGATGAAGCTGGCGAAGGTTGGCAGCAGCCGGGCAAAACTTTCATCATCCAGATTGCTGATGCGGATGCGGCCTGCGGTGCGGGCCAGCAGATAACGCAGCGTGGCCACCCGGCCCAGGCCTTTGAGCATCGACAGCAGCACCACGGTTTCCAGCGGGAAGGGGTCGCGCTTTTCCAGACAGCGGAAGGCGTTCAGCAAGAACATGTCGCCCTCGTAGAACACGAAATCCTGAATGTAATAGCTGGTCACGCGGTGGTCGATCTGTGGCACCTGCAACTGATCCAGCACCAGATGATCGCCCAGCGTGATCCCGGCGGCGTTGCATTCGCGCACCAGCACGTTCAGGCGGTCCACCAG
This sequence comes from Paracoccaceae bacterium, assembly GCA_031384695.1. Classification (GTDB taxonomy): domain Bacteria; phylum Pseudomonadota; class Alphaproteobacteria; order Rhodobacterales; family Rhodobacteraceae; genus JANNAV01. The sequence continues at coordinate 3,284 of JANNAV010000170.1, read as the reverse complement.
ATGGCGGGGGGCGTGGATCTTGTCGAAATCCAGCACTGAAAGGTCGATGGTGGCCCGGCGCTGGCGCACCGCCTGCGGCGGCAGAAGCAGAAGATCAAGGATATTGGTGATCGGCGGCTGCGCAAGGCTGTGGGCGGCGGCGGTCTGGCTGATGCGGGCCTGCGCAACGGCTTTGGCCGCGAGGAAGCCATTGATCCATTCGGGCACCAGCACCGTGCGCCAGTCCAGCACGCGGCCCTTGTCGAGAAACACGATCTCGGGATCGTGGAACACGGTGGCCTTGGCCTCGAGCGCCATCAGGATGGCTTGCCGGGTGGCGGCGGCGAAACCGCCAGCGCTCCCCTCTGCGCCCCCCTCTGCGCCATCACCTGATCCGGCCGCGTATGGATCGGCGGCAGACGCGGCGCTGGCCGCTTCGCTGTCCAGCACCAGCGCCACCATTTCCTTCAGGCTGACATGGCGTTTGGTGAGCGCGAGGAAGGTGGCGTGGATCGTCTCGTTCAGGCTGGGGAACACGATATCCCCCATCTCGTAATGCTTGCGCCAGAACTGCTTTGGCAGCACCGCCCGGTAAAGCGCGCCAAAGCCCGGCAGCAGCGCGCCCAGATCGGCCTCCAGATCGGCCCCCAGATCGGCATCGGCGGCGGGCGTCACCTTGCCCATGCGGCCCAGTTCTGCGGCAAAGGCCGCTTGCTGGCCGGAGTCCAGTTCCAGATAGCGTTCGGCCGAGGTTTCGACCGGTCCGGCCAGCAGATCCACCGCCACCTCGGTGAGGCGCGGGATCAGCCCGTCGCGGATGGCCTGCGCGGTGTTGATCATCGCCGCCCGTTCGCGGAAGGCCTGCACCCGCTTGACCGCGCGGTCATACTGGGTTTTCTCGCGGAAATGCGCCACGATGCGCGGCAGATCATCCTTGGTGGCAAAGATCGAGCCATCGGCCATGTCGAGGAACGGGTGATGCGGCGGCAGGAACAGCGGCCGGTCAAGGTTGGTGACAAAACGCGCGGTGGCGGAGTTGTTCCAGTGATCGTAATCGTTCTGCGGCAGATAGAAGTAATCGGCTTCCTGCAGGCGTTCCAGCAATTCGGTGTCGGTGACCCAGCCGGAATTGAGCGTGTGGTTGATATTGCCGGCTTTGAGGGTTTCTTCAAAGCGGGCCAGTTCGGTGGAGTTGCTGGTGGCGACGCTGCCCACCAGCTTGGCGCGCAACTCGCGCGTCAGGTGGAACAGCGAATCGAAATCCTTGCCGCCATATTGGAAAAAGCCGAAAAAGCCTACCACCTCGTCGCGGCGGCCATTGCGGTTGCCATCGTATTCGTCGGGGCCCGCATTGACCGGCGAGACGCCAAGTTCCAGCGTGGCCATGAAGAAATTCCGCCCCGCCGACGAGATGAACGACAGCGACGGGATGTTGGAGCGCAGGATCTGCTGCTGGCGGCTGAACAGCAGCTCGTGGTCGGTGTCGATCAGGGAATGGTGGATGAACAGCGGGATGCTGCCGAAATCTTCGGCCAGCCGGTTCAGGTTCTGCAACAGCTGCGTCGTGGATTCGCCTTGCGACAGGCGCGGGTTGAGGCCGTCGAACAGGCCGGGGCCGTGGTTCACGATCACCATGGCGCCCTGAAGAAACGCCTCACCCAGCGCAAAGACCGCGGTTGACGTGCGCACCACCCGCACATTTTCGCCCAGGATGCGGAACTGGTCCGACAGATAGCGGCCATACTCGCCGATGCCGCATTGCTTGAGATAGCTGGGTGCGATGATCACCACGTTGCGCGAGCGGGATTTCAGCCGGGCCAGGATCGCGCGGCCTTGCGCATGGCCGTAAAGCGCGAAATGCAATTCGGGGTCGTCGATGATGGAAAAGTTCCGGCTGATGCCGACATCCAGAAAATGCCCGGCATAATCGGCGGGGGCTTTGGGGGTGGAAAGCTGGGCCGGGCCTGCCAGATGCAGCACCGGAGCGGCCCCGGTTGTGGGCCGCGTCGCATCGTCTGCGGCGTGATCGGGGCCGTGATCGGGGCCATGATCGGGGCCATGATCGGGGGCGGCCAGCAGATCCTCGTAATCATCGCTCCGCGACCGTTTGGTCAGGGCGGGAAAATCGCTTCCAAGAACTTCGGTCAGGGACACCAGATCAGTCATATGCTTTCCATCTTCATCACATGTTGCGCAGGCCAGTATTCGGGCGGGCATTCGGGCGGGCATTCGGGCGGTTGTTCGGGACAAAACACGGCCAACGGCCAGCCCTGAGCTTCGGAATATTCAATCTGGAGCGTTGAATACGTTACTCACGCTTGGCAGTGCAACACGCAATTGCGCGCAGCCTCTGGCGGGGGTTTTCAGATCACGAACATGTCGGCAAACACCGCCTGCAGGCGGGTATCGGCGAAGGTGATGCTGAGGCCCTGATCGGTGAACACCACATCGTCGCCGTTTTGGGCAAGATGGCTCATTGCCGCCGCACCGGTGGCATAGCCAAAGCCGGTGAGGGCGATCTGATCCCAACGCTCCAGATCCGCCACCCGCTGCGTGCCGCCTGCGCTGCGGTCAAACACGAAGGTATCGGCACCAAATCCGCCGAACAGCAGGTTGTTGCCCGCCCCCGCCTCCAGCCGGTCATCCGCCCCGGTGCCGCGCATGAAGGTCAGGATATCGGGTGCTGTGGCCTCAACGAACTCGTGGCTTTGCGAGAAGCCGCGCACCACCTCGGCCCGGCTTTGAGCGCCACTGGCCAGAACCCCGGTCCAATTGGCAAAGCCCGCCGCATCGGGATCACGGTTCAGCACGTTGTTGTAGAGCAGCGTCACAAAGGCCGCGTCGGTGGTGGCACCGTAGCGCGCCTGAAACTCGCGCGAGCCGGTAAAGCCCTGCACCACATCCAGAAAGGTGTCACCCCCGGCCAGCTTGCTGGTCCAGCCCAGCAGGCCCGCCAGATCGGGTGCGCGGTCCAGCGTGGCGCGGTAGAGGCGGAACACGTCATCGGTCCAGTCGGCCTGATAGCCCGCGCGCCCGTACACCATCGCGGCGGCTTCGGTACGGCCCTTGAATTCGGCGCTTTCGGAAAACCCCTCCACCACCTCGGCCCGGCTCAGCGTGGCATTGGCCAGCGCCGTGGTCCAGGCGCGGAAGCCGCCGGCATCGGGGTCGCGGTCCAGCACGTTGTTGTAAAGCAGCGTCACGAAAGCCGCGTCGGTGGTGGCGCCGTAGCGGGTCTGAAACTCGCGCGAGGCGGTAAAGCCCGCAATCACCGTGCCAAGATCCATCTCGCCCGCAAGCAGCCG
>JANNAV010000131.1:0-6380 GCA_031384695.1 Paracoccaceae bacterium | reverse complement strand
AACGGCCAAGCTGAACGCCGTCGACCCAAACGCCTGGCTCGCCGACACCCTCGCCCGCATCCCCGACTACAAGATCACAAAGGTCGACGATCTCCTTCCGTGGCGCTGGAACGGATAGCGGTCAGACCGGACGCTTACGATGGATCAGCATGCACGCACTCCGATCCGAATGTCCCGCAGAACCGATCTTGCCATGAAAAACGCAGAGCGCCGAGTGTCTATTTGATCATCCGGGATAGAAAAGTTATCCTGTAGCTTCCCCAATGAATTTTTGTGCTGCCATTCAAGGTTTTTGGTTGAATGATGCGGAAAGTGAATAGTGGCATGGGCTGCCACTATTGACTTTGTGCCGCGAGTCAGATCAAACTGAAATGGGAATTTCAGACTGCTCACTCAGGAAATCAGTAACAAACTATGGTTCCGGTGGGAGTAAGTTGATAAGTTTATTGGCCGAAGCATTCTGCTCAACCAAAAGTATTACTTAATAACCTTAACGAGATATTTCGCAATTGAGTTGCTATTTTGTTAATTCTATGGCTCAATTACGTGTTTTGAAACTGTCGCCTTCAGAATGTCGCTTTGTTTCTAGATCATGGTTCAACTAAGGCAAAATTGTGGCAAATGGCACACTTAGGGTGGGCTGAAGTGACCATTTTGCAACTTTTAGGTGTTTGTTGCACATATTAAGGCCGCGTTAACCACTCGGCACTTACTAACGTTTATAGTGATCACACTGCTTTGGGGGAAGTTCGTGCGTTTCGAGTGAAAGCCGTACAGAAATATTTATGGAGCGACAAATGACCCTTCACTATAAGGAAAAGACCTTCAAGCGGATTGGCGAGAACCTGGAACAGGCATTCAGCCGGTTGAATGAAGGATTGGACATGGTTGATCGGATTGATGGGGCCGGAAGCGAAGAAGAAAGAGATATTTACACCAAGCTTGCTGCGGTTCAAGCCCATCACACTTGGCATTCAATTCTCAAATTATTCCGCAAGATCGCCATTGATGTTGACAAAGGTGTGCCGAAAGGACCAGGGGCGGCTCAAAAGTTGATCGAGCAAATGCTTGAGCGCACGAATGAAAGGCCAAGTATTCTCAGCATTCAGCATCGTGAAATGGCTGAAAAACTGCGTGAGTTTCATCGCGACTTCCGTAACGCAACCAACAGTCAGCATTCGCGGAGTGAGGTGGTCAGTCTCATTGAGTACATGAATGATGAACTTGCTCCCGGCGTCCTCGAGAATGTTCGGGTGCTGGCCCTCGCTACGCCTGGTGGCAACAAACTAATCGCACACTTGAATCCAAAGTCCAACCAGACCGGCGTTGCGCAGTTTGACGACTTGAAGACTGCCTAGCTGTCTGATCCCCATGATTTGATGGTGCGATCCTTTCGCGGGAGTGAAAGGATCGCATTATCGGGCAAGTTCCTCACGTGTGAGCCACAGCCACGCACGCTGTCCGAGCAGCTATGCGGCGATCAATGGCATGAAACGAGAGAGGTATGCTTGCGGCGCTTTGCGTTCAGCCCGGGCTCAATCCCAATTAGGTTGCGAAGTGGCGGAGGCAGGCTTCGGACGAGGACCTCAAGACTGGACCGAGTAAAATCTGCGATCAAAGTCTGTCCTGACTGAGGCGGAGGAGCTCATGATCGTCGCGTTTCGCAGTCAGACGCTGATGCCGCTGGATGACAGCCTCTTTGCCCCTCAACCGATCATCCCGCGATTAACGCGGCCAGCGCTGCATCGGGACCTTCAGAATTACGACATTTCGCAGCTTTCAGATGCATAAGGCAACACGCCACCGCGTCAGTGATTCAAACGCTCCCCACGAGCACTTTTTGCGGGAGAAAAGGTGGCGCCAAGGCGTGCGGAACCTGGTCTTTCGCCTCCTTGTATTCGTGCCGCTTCAGACCTACGCAATCTGGTACAAATCGCCTAATGAGCGCTGCCTTCAAGTCGATCGGAGGCAAGCGCGAGGATTCTGAAGCACATAACCTTTTGAATAGAATGTGAGTTTAAGTATTTGTTAGCTCCCTGAATTGGCCGCGTTCGTGCACCAAATAGGCCCGCCGATGCGATCAGCCTGCCGAAATAGATGCCCTCCACTCGTGAATGTGACGGCATCCACTATTTCGGGGATAGCGAAAATGTCGGACACTGCTTCACTCAACATCGCGAATCTACAGGTCTTTGCAGAGACGGTTGCAGCCGCAGATCGGGCCGCTGGAACCTACGATTCCAATCTTGCGATGGACCCTCACTACTACATCTGGCAAAGCAACTTTCAGACCATTCCGATGGGCATGAACGGGAACCCCGAACAGTTTGTAGAACAGATGCTTCGCGCCCTGCCGGGCGTCAACTGCATTCGCATACCTTTCAACCTGCAGTCTTTCAACCCTGACGGGTCGTTGAATCCGCAGTTCGAACGGTTCTTGAATGCGGCCGCCAGTCAGGGCCTACAACTGATCCCCGTGCTGGCTGATGGAGACGCCCAAGAGTTCGACGGGACTTCTGCGGAAATCGTCAGGGCACTCACGGGACAAACCTACGATGGTATCCAACAAGGCTGGACCATGATGAAGGCTTGGATGGAAAGCCACCCGGCTGTGAATGCAGCGGTCTATGGCTGGGAACTTCTGAACGAACCCGCCGCCTATAAACAAGCCGTAAAGGAAGCCTCAGCCCAAGATAGTGCTGTAGTCGAAGCGCAGATGGTGGCGCTTTATGTCAAGCATATGATTGAGTTGGCTGAGCTTGTGTCCGATGGGTCAGACGCACGAATCCTTGTCAGTGCCTGGGGATACGGTGGCGATACTGATACGCTTGCCAACACGCTTGTTTCGGGCAGGTCTGCTATTGATGTCCTGCGCTCGGCGTTGGGCGATGATCTGGTTTGGTCGCTGCATTACTATCCCGGTTGGATGGGGACAGAAGGCATTTCCGATCCTGCGACGCTGCAAGCCGCGTGGGAGGACTTCATGGCTCCGCTGGCTGGCGATAACATCCTGATGACCGAGATCAACGCGCCCGGCACCACAACTTACAACCCCTTTCAAAGCAATCAGGTGACCACAGCAACCGCCCTTTCGCTGGATTGGCTGAAGGAAGCCGGCGTGGGGATTGGCTGGTTTCCGGCGCTACAGACCGGATCTTCGGGACTGGCAATGATTGAGCGCGATGGCGAAATACGCTACCTTAACCAGCCAAGTCTGGCTGCGGCCCTCGATGCGTTCTCCACGGGTATGAACACGCCCGCAAATGATCACGCGGAATTTGTCTTGCCGCACCTGACCGCCGCAACTCTCAGGAACCAGACGGGCGATATCGACTATCCATCAGGGAAGCTGGATGATGTCGATTTTGCAGGGTTTGGCTTCGGTTATGCCGGAAACGACACAATTGTCGGATCGAACGCCGCCAACAACTTTCTCTACGGCGGCGGCGGCAGTGATTTCATCGCAGGCGCAGACAACGATGATTTTCTTTTTGGTCAGAAAAGCGACGATTTCATCATTTCCGGGGATGGCGTAGACCACATGTTCGGTGGACGTGGTGACGATACCATCGTGGGCGACCACCTGAATGATGTTGCCTATGGCGGAGCAGGAGCCGATCTTTTCGTGCTTGCTGCCCATGCAAAACTTACCGTTGCCGACTACTCAGCCGCGGCGCAAGACACGTGGATGGGAACCGCGACGGGCCGCTACATTGGTCACAAAGTGCTGGATGCAAACAATGATGGCTTGTCAGATCTGAAAGTAACGCTGAGCGACGGTGCCGAGATCCTTTTCTTGAACGTCAGCGGATCCCTTGGCGTGCTTTCCGTTCTGGCTGGATTTCAGTCATTTTCTAGCATTGCGGTGAAAACTGGGGCGCAATTGCTGACCCTTTCACAGGCAGGTAAAACGCTGGCCGATGCGCAATTGTTGGGCCACCTCGGGCAACAATTGGCCGCAGCGACGAGCATGGCAGGAACCTTGCAAGCAGATTCTATTGTTGGCGGTGCGGCCAATGACACTATTGGCACGAGTGCTGGCTCAGACATTGCCTACGGCGCCGGTGGCCGTGATCAGATCAATGGCGGAACTGGTTGTGATCTTTTGTTCGGGGAAGCGGATGCCGACACGTTGCTGGGTGCGACTGGAAACGATTCCATATTTGGTGGCGCGGGGCAGGATCGCATTCATGGCGGAGGCGGCAGCGACTTTCTTTCGGGAGGGTTCGACAACGACCGGATTGTTGGGGCGATTGGGAACGATGTTGTCAGTGGCGGCGATGGCGACGATTCTCTTTTTGGCGGTGCTGATACCGATACGGTATCGGGTGATAGCGGCGACGATGTCATCGACGGCGGACTTGGCAACGACTCCCTTTTTGGTGGTAGCGGCAATGATCAAATCTTCGCTGGTGAAGGGAATGATCTGATCGAAGGGGGGCTAGGCTCTGATACGGCGTTCTTCATCGGGGCCGCGAATGTCACGGTCGATTTGACCATTCACGCAAGCCAAGCCACGGGCTATGGCCTAGACACGCTGGCCGGGATCGAGAACGTAACAACAGGTTCCGGGAATGATCAATTGGTTGGGAGCCGATTTGCAAATGTTCTGAACGGCTCCGAAGGCAACGATACCCTCCTTGGCGGCGAGGGCAAGGATTCGCTTTTCGGGGGAACTGGCGACGACCTTGTTGATGGTGGTTCGGACGCTGATATGATTAGCGGCGGTTTGGGTCGCGACCGGCTTCGCGGAGGCATTGGCAGCGACACTCTGGATGGTGGCCTTGGGTCTGACAGCCTTACGGGTGGTTATGGAGCGGATTCGTTTGTCTTCAACGCCAAATTGGACGCCAGCAATATTGATCGCATTGAGGATTTCAAAGTCGGCGTTGACAAGATTTTGCTTGAAAGCTCGATTTTCACAGGGCTGACTGAAGGCAACCTATCCGCCTTTGCTTTTGCCGCGAACACCACAGGATTTGCTGCGGACCAGAACGACCGGGTGATATATGAGACTGATACAGGAAATCTATATTTCGATCCTGACGGATCCGGGGCTGCTTCCCGAGTGTTGTTTGGTGTGGTAACTTCTAGTCCGTGTTTAACTTACAATGACTTTGCTGTGATCTGACGTCTATCATCAATAGCTAAATGTCACTTGCTGCAGGATCGGCAGTCATGTCGCGCCTAACGGCACGGTGACGTCGATGCCCTACCTGTGATCGCCGTCATCGCGGCAGCTTCACTTTGATACTCGTTGTAGTGTTCCATCGCCAGCCCAACCGCACGTTCCCGGAACTCGGGGGTGAACCGTTTCGTGGTCTATTCTTATGTGTCTGTTCCATAAGGAGCAATTCTCCGAGAGTTTTGCTCTCCGGTCCACCCGGGGCGGTTCAGTCGGCACAATTTGACCGGCATCTGCTGGAAGCCAGTCGTCGCCTGCTGCTCGACCATAAAACGCTCGCCCCCGAAAAGCTTGCGGGTGTGACACTCCACCCTGATCCCTTTTCGCGCCTGCGGTTGTTGCTGTGAGCCCTGCCCCAAAGAGCCGGAACACCGAACGCGCAGGCATGCTGGTTGCAGTTCTGTCCGAACTGCCTGCGTAAAGATAAAACGCCAAAATTCCGTCGACGATGGACCTTGGCGACGCGCGTATCCAGCTTTCCGCATGCGTGCCGACTGCGCGACCGCTGCCCGTCTTGTGGACAGGGACTTGCGCCATTCAGCCGGGACCACGTTGTCCCGCAGCAGTATTGCGCCTTTGGCAATACTATCTTGGAAAACCGACAGGGCCGACCAGCTATGGCATCCGCCGCCTTGAGCGGTTGATCGACGACCTGCTTCGTCTTCACGTAGCCGGGTGCGCCTGCGCCGAACGGAAATCCCTGCCAGAGATGCTTGCCATGAGCCGGGTGCCAATCGGCACCACGAAGTCATCGATCTCGCGGCTGTCACATCAGGTTCGCCATGATTTCTTCCGACGGCCGTCAGAGGGGCGGTTTCGGCTAGAGGGCGACCAGAGTGATGCCTCGATGAAACTCCGGACCCGGCTTGCCGACGCCGCTCCGAACTACAAGGGACTGGTGGGCGCGTTTACGGTGCAGCTTGCCAGAGGTGTCGGGTTGCAGCAGACCTCCTCCGCCGCGACGCCCGATCTGGCGGACCTGCTGCAAACAGCAACGCGCCTTCATGCAAACCGCCCGCCCCGCGACCACAGGCCTATAGTGTCTCAAAGAGTCGACAGCCCGGCATCCGCCAGTTGCTCGGGGTCGGGCAGGTCGCGCAAGCTCGCAAGTCCGAAGGCGGCAAGGAAGGTGTCGGTGGTGACAAAAGTATAGGGCGCGCCGCGGCGGGGTTCGCGGGGGCCGGTGGTGATCAGG
>JANNAV010000123.1:0-6523 GCA_031384695.1 Paracoccaceae bacterium | reverse complement strand
GTCATGGATTTGAGGTCATTGGCCACATCCTTGACCCCGGCCTCGTTGGCGGCCTGATCCATGGCGCGCTGAAACTCGCGCGACATCGCCCGCAGTTTGGCGGTGATGCGGCCAAGCTGGCGGAACATTTCGGGCAGGTCTTTGGGGCCGATCACGATCAGCGCCACGATGCCGATCAGCATCAGTTCGGTCCAGCCAACGTCAAACATGGTGTTTCAGCCCTTCGGAGCGGCGCAGGGTATTGGCAATCAAACCTTGTCTTTTTCCGCAGGCGTCACGTCGCGCGCGGCCTCGGTGCTAGCCTCTTCAATTTCGGCGGTGCTGTCTTTGACACCTTTCTTGAAGGCGGTGATGCCGCGGCCAAATTCGCCCATGATGTTCGAGATTTTGCCGCGCCCGAAAAGCACCAGCACAACGATGCCGATCAATATGATCTGCAGGGGCCCCATTTGCATGTTCGTATCCTTTCAAGGCGGCCACGCTGCGCGGCCTTGCCCTTCTTTCAGATAGGCGAGGTTGCGTCCGGATCAAAGCCTGAATCGCGCAAGGTTGGGGGCAAGGGGGGGGCTTGGGGGTACAGATAGCTGACAGCTATGTGTCAGTTGCCCTTTGCAGGTGGCGGTTGACTGTGGGGCGGCGCTTCGGGCAGGTTGGACTGATGCGCCGCACCGACCGCCTGTTCGACCTGATCCAGATCCTGCGCGACGGGCGGCTGCACCGTGGCGCCGAGATGGCGGGGCGGCTGGAAGTTTCGGTGCGCACGATCTGGCGCGATATGGCGACGCTGATGGCGTCGGGGCTGCCGGTGGAGGGCGAGCGGGGGGTGGGCTATATCCTGCGCGCGCCGATCACGTTGCCGCCGATGATCCTGACGGCAGCGGAGTTGGAGGCGCTGCGGCTGGGGGTGCGGCTGGTGGCAGAGGGGGCGGATGCGGGTCTGGCACGGGCGGCACGCGGCCTTGCGGCCAAGATCGCCGCCGTGACCCCGCAACCGACGCTGGCGGAGGCGGACGACCTTTTCGCCTTTCCCGGCAAGGCGGCGGCGCGCGCCTCGCCACATTTGCCGATCCTGCGCCGGGCGATCCGGGCGGGGCAGCGGCTGACCATCACCTATATCGACCCCAAAGGGGCGGAAAGCCACCGCGATATCCGGCCGTTGCAGCTTGAGTTCTGGGGCCGGGTGCGGACGCTGGCAGCGTTTTGCGAGGCGCGGCTGGCGTTCCGCAGCTTTCGGGTGGATCGGATCGTGGCGGTTGCGGAAACCGGCGAGGTCTGGCCGGTGGAGGCGGGGCGGGGGCTGGCAGATTACCGGGCGCAGGTGGAAGCGGCGGAGGAGTGAGGGGCTTCGAACCGATCTGGAACCTCTCTGGGAGAGAGTTTGCTCGGGTTGTTGCTCATGAGGCGGGACGCCGTTTGAGCAAGGGATTGTCCACAATCGGCCTGATTTGATTGGAACCAAATCCGGCAAAAAACAGAAGGGGAGGGCGCGAATTTCATGCGCGTAGCCCCCCTTACCGCGCGGGAAACACGAAACATCGGTCGCGGCGGATCATCAGCCACAGCACCGCCCCCGGTTTGGGCAAAAACACCCCCGGCACCGAGGCGGTGAGGGGGGAACCCTCAAAGTCCATCCGGAAATCGACCAGACTTTCGCGGCCCAGATAGCGGGCGCGCAGCACGGTGCCGCGTGCCGCTGTGCCGTCTTGCGGCGTGGGGTTCGGGCCGCGCCCAGCCCTGTCGAAATCGATCTTCAGATGCTGCGGGCGGATCACGATATCCACCTCGGCGCCATCGGTTTGCCCCGGCGTGAGGAAGGCACCAAAGGCGGTTTCGGTCAAAGCGCCCAGCGACGTGCCCCGGATCACGTTGATATCGCTGAAGAAAGCCGCCGCTTCGCGGTCTATCGGCGCGTTGTAGATGTTATAGGGCGCGCCCCCCTGCACGATGCGGCCCGCCCGCATCAGGGCGATCTCGTCGGCCATCCGCATCGCCTCGTCCGGCTCATGCGTGACCAGCAGCACGGCGGTGCCTTCGGCCTTCAGCACCGCCAGAGTCTCATCCCGGATGCCATCGCGCAGGCGGTTGTCGAGGCCCGAGAAGGGCTCGTCCATCAGCATCACGCGGGGGCGCGGCGCGAGGGCGCGGGCGAGGGCCACGCGCTGTTGCTCGCCGCCCGAAAGCTGATGGGGGTATTTGCCGTCGAACCCCGAAAGATCAACTTTTTCAAGAAGTTCAGAGATTCTGGCGGCGCGCGGGGCACGCTGGCCCGACAGGCCAAAACCGATGTTGCCGGCCACCGTCAGATGCGGAAACAGGGCGAAATCCTGAAACATCAGGCCGACGCCGCGGGCTTCAGGCGGCAGGTTGGTGGTGGGGCCGAACACCTCGCGCCCGTCGATCAGGATGCGGCCGGTATCGGGCCGCTCCACCCCCGCGATCATCCGCAGAGTGGTGGATTTGCCGCAACCCGAGGGGCCCAGAAGACAGGTCACCTGCCCCGCCGCCACGTTGAGCGACAGATCCTGCACCACCCGTCCGCCGCCAAAAGCGCGCGAGATGCCGTGGACTTCGAGGCGGAGGGCGATGGCTGGCATGGTATCCGAGTGAATTGGTCAGGTTTGCCTAGCAGCCCCGGAGGCGTTCGGCAAGCGAGGCCAAATCAGGGCGAGGCCAATTCAGAGCGAAGCGTTGGTGGCGCCGCCATCCAGCAGAATGTTCTGCCCGACGATAAAGCCCGCGTGCTGCGAGCAAAGGAACGCGCAGGCCGCCCCGAAATCGGCAGCACTGCCATAGCGGCGGGCCGGGATGCTGGCCTCGCGGTTGGCGCGGGCCTGCTCCATGGTGATGCCTTGCGCCGCGACCACGCCTTTATCAAGGGCTGTGGCGCGGTCGGTGGCGTGGATGCCGGGCAGCAGATTGTTGATGGTGACGCCGAATTGCGCCACCTGCCGCGAGGTGCCCGCGACAAAGCCGGTCAGCCCCGCGCGGGCGGTGTTGGAGAGGCCAAGTTCGGGGACCGGCGCCTTGACCGAGGCCGAGGTGATGTTGACCACCCTGCCCCAGCCCTGCGCGATCATGCCGGGCAGCAGCGCCTGCATCAGGGCGATCGGCGTCAGCATATTGGCGTCGATGGCCTTGAGGAAATCGGCGCGCTGCCAATCGGGCCACATGCCGGGGGGCGGGCCGCCGGCGTTGGTCACCAGAATGTCGACGGCACCGGCGGCGGCCAGAACCGCCGCGCGGCCCGCCTCGGTGGTGATGTCGGCGGCAACCGTGGTGACGCTGACGCCGTAACGCAGGCGGATATCGGCGGCGGTGGCCTCCAGCGCATCGGTGCCGCGCGCGTTGATCACCAGATCGACCCCGGCTGCGGCCAGCGCCTGCGCGCAGCCTTGCCCCAGGCCCCTGGAGCCCGCCGTGATCAGCGCGCGTTTGCCTTTGATGCCGAGATCCATTTTGCCGCCCTTTCGTGGTGCTGTGGCAAGGTGTAGCAGCCGGAGGAGGCGGGCGAAAGATGGCAGAATTAATGCAGGTTCGGCGCGCGGGGTGGGGGTTTGTGGCCGCAGGTGCGACAATGGCCCGGGTTCTGCGGCGGTCGTTTCCGTGGCAACAGCAAATCATGGCAAAAATTTGACAGCCGGTTTAACATGTTGGTAAGTAGAATCCTGCCTTGTGGGGAGGCTGGACTGCTTGCAGATCGCGCCGACACCAGTATCTTAAAAGTGACCCACGCCATGATTTCAGACCTTGCCACCGTCGTTCCCGGACATGCCTGCCAGGTGATGTCTGCCGCCGACATCTTTGTCTCGCAAGGGGTGAATGCCGGTGATCCTTTGGCCGGGCCGCAAGATGTGTGCCTTGGCGATGTTTATCAGCTGGACAGTGATCACCGGCCGCGGCGGCTGTCGGTGACGCGCGGCGAGGGGCGGGTGCAGCGGGTGGCCGCTGGCAGTGAGGTGGGGCGCGAGGGCGAGGAGTTGGCGCTTGAGGCGTGTTATTCGCTGATGGGGTCTGACGGCAGCCGGGTGGAATTGCTGCTGCTGCGCCTGCCGGGCGATCTGCGCTTTGCGCTGCCGCTGTCGCCACTGGCGGCGGAAACCGATTACAGCCTGCTGCGGATCGAGGCGGCACCGAAGGATATCGGGCTGGCCGATCTTTTGTGCGTATCCTTCGCGCGCGGCACCATGATCACGCTGGCCTCGGGGTTGCAGCGGCCGATCGAGCAGTTGATCTCGGGTGACAGGGTGTTGACGCGCGATCACGGCTGTCAGCCGCTGCGCTGGGTTGGGCAGGCGACGCTCAGGGCGGTGGGGGCGTTTGCGCCGGTGGTGATCACCAAGGGCACGCTGGGTAATTCGGGCGACCTGATCGTCAGCCAGCATCACCGGATGTTTATTTATCAGCGCGAGCGTCGGCCGGGCCTGGCAACATCGGAGGTGCTGGTGCAGGCGCGCCATCTGGTGGACGACAAACAGGTGTTCATGCGCGAGGGCGGCTTTGTCGATTATTTCAGTCTGGTGTTCGATCAGCACGAGATTGTCTATGCCGAAGGGGTTCCAGCCGAAAGCCTGATGGTGAATGAAACCACGGTAAACCGGCTGCCGGGCGGGCTTTCGGAAGAGATGAAGGTGCGGTTCCCGGGCCTGTCGCAGAACCAGCATTTCGGCACCGAGGCGGGGCGGCAGTTTCTGGATCAGATGGGGGCGCAGGCATTGTATCAGCCGCGCAGCACCGGGGCGCGGTAGGGCCGCCTTGCTGCAGTCGCGCTGACACAGTATGCACGGCCCCATGTCAGATATCGCCAACCGCCCCGCCCTGCCGCCCGAAATTGCCCGCCGCCGGACCTTTGCGATCATCTCGCATCCCGACGCGGGCAAAACCACGCTGACCGAAAAGTTCCTGCTGTTCGGCGGTGCCATTCAGATGGCGGGGCAGGTGCGGGCCAAGGGCGAGGCGCGGCGCACACGTTCGGATTTCATGAAGATGGAGCAGGAGCGCGGCATTTCGGTTTCCGCCAGTGCGATGTCGTTCGATTTCCGTTCTTATCGATTCAATCTGGTCGACACGCCGGGCCACTCGGATTTCTCGGAGGATACCTATCGCACGCTGACGGCGGTGGATGCGGCGATCATGGTGATTGACGGGGCCAAGGGGGTGGAGAGCCAGACCCAAAAGCTGTTCGAAGTGTGCCGGATGCGCGATCTGCCTATTTTGACATTTTGCAACAAAATGGACCGTGAAAGCCGGGATGTTTTCGATATCATTGATGAAATTCAAGAAAATCTGGCAATTGACGTAACGCCCGCAAGCTGGCCCATCGGCACCGGACGCGAGTTTGTCGGCGCCTATGATCTGCTGCATGACCGGCTTGAGATCATGGACCGGGCCGACCGCAACAAGGTGGCGGAAACCATCGAGATCGCCGGTCTGGATGACCCGAAGCTGGCGCTGCATGTGCCGGCGGAGTTGTTGAAGAAACTGCGCGAAGAGATTGAAATGGCGCGGCAATTGCTGCCGGCGTTTGATCGTGCGGCGTTCCTGAACGGCTCGATGACGCCGATCTGGTTCGGCTCGGCGATCAACTCGTTCGGGGTGAAGGAATTGATGGACGGGATGGGCGAATATGGCCCCGAGCCGCAGATTCAGAAAGCCGCCGAGCGGATGATTGCGCCTGAGGAAGTGCCGGTGACCGGGTTCGTGTTCAAGGTGCAGGCCAATATGGACCCCAAGCATCGCGACCGGGTGGCCTTTGTGCGCCTGGTGTCGGGGCATTTCGAGCGCGGCATGAAACTGCTGCATGTGCGGGCGAAAAAGACCATGGCGATCACCGCGCCGGTGATGTTTCTGGCCGCCGACCGGGCGCTGGCCGAGGAGGCCTGGGCGGGCGATATCATCGGCATTCCGAACCACGGGCAGTTGCGCATTGGTGATGCGCTGACCGAGGGCGAGGCGCTGCGCTTTACCGGCATCCCGTCTTTCGCGCCGGAATTGCTGCAAACCGTGCGGGCGGGCGATCCGATGAAGGCCAAACATCTGGAAAAGGCGCTGATGCAGTTCGCCGAGGAGGGTGCGGCGAAGGTGTTCAAGCCGATGATCGGCTCGGGGTTCATCGTCGGCGTGGTGGGGCCGTTGCAGTTCGAGGTGCTGGCCAGCCGGATCGAGCAGGAATACCAACTGCCGGTGCGGTTCGAGCCAAGCCACTTCACCTCGGCCCGCTGGGTGGCGGGGGCGCGGGCGGAGGTGGAGAAATTCATCAATGTAAACAAGGGCCATATCGCCATCGACAATGACGGTGACACGGTGTTTCTGACCCGGCTGAAATGGGATATCGACCGGATCGAACGCGATTACCCGGCGGTGAGGCTGACCGCGACCAAGGAAATGATGGTCTGAGGCGGGCGGCCCGGTGGTTTCGCGGGCCGCCTGTGCCGGTGGGTGACCCAGCCAACGCTGAACCGCAGAACCGGTGTTTTTTGTACAAATCGCACTGGACAGCCAGATTGGCCTGACGTATCACCCCGCC
>JANNAV010000085.1:0-1881 GCA_031384695.1 Paracoccaceae bacterium | reverse complement strand
ACGCAACATACCCAAGCTGATCATGTCTTGTATTTCCTACAATCTGAATCAGATTGAAGTAAATCCGAATTAAAATTTTTCCCCGCTTCTTCTTTGCCCAAATATCCCACGGGGGTGCGGGGGTGTGAAACCCCCGCTCTTGAACAACGGGTGCGGGGGTGTGAAACCCCCGCTCTTTGGCGCTGGGTGCGGGGGTGCTCCCGCACTATTCCGGCATCTGCCCGCCCGACAATCCGCGCAACCCCGCCAGCCGCCGCCGCTCGTCGGCCGGATGCACTCCGAACGCCGCCGCATAATGCCGCGCCATGGTGCCAGACCCCGCGTAGCCCACCGAATGCGCGATCCCGGTCAGGGTGTCGGTCGAATACAGCACCCGTTGCCGGGCTTTTTTCAACCGCAACAGCCGGTAATAGCGCAGCGGGCTCTGCCCGGTCGCGGCCTTGAAACACCGCTCCAGATGCCGCTCCGACAGCGCCACCGCGCGGGCCACATCGGCGATCAATATCGGATCCTCGATATGTGCCTCAAACAGCCCGATCGCTGCCCGCACCGGTGCTGGCAACAGATCATCGGTGCCGCCCGCCTTTGGCACCGGCACTTTCTGGCTCGCATCCGCGTCGCGCACGAAGGGATGCTGAAACCAGCATGCCACTTCGGTCATGGTATCGCGGCCCAGCACCTCCTCGATCAGCCGCAGCATCAGATCGAACACCGCCCCCGCGCCCGAGGCCGTGGTGCGGCGTCCGTCGCGCAAAATGGCGCTGCGGCTGGCCTCAATCTGCGGAAACTCGGCCGCAAACGCTGCCTCATAGCACCAGTGCACCGAACACCGCCGCCCCGCCATCACCCCCGACCGCGCCAGCGGAAAGATTCCGCCGCTGAACCCGCCCAAACCCACACCCGCCCTATCCAACCGCCGCAACGCCGCGAACCCTTTGCGCGGATTGACAAATTCCCCGGTCGGCGGTGACAGCAGATAAAGATCGTCCACCCCCACCATTTCGGCCAAAGCCATATCCACATCAAACCGCACCTCGGCGCTGGAACGTACCGGCGCCTGTTCCTCGGCGATCAGCTTCCAGCCAAACACCACCCGCCCGGAAATCTCGTTGGCCGCCCGCAGGGGTTCAATCGCCGAGGTCAGACAGGCCATCGGAAAGCTCGGAAACAGCAAAAACCCCAGCGTGATCGGCAATTCGCCCCTGCGGTTCATCGCTGACTCACGGGGCTGGAATATTCCGCAAAACGCGCTAAACTTTCACCACAGTAAAGACCCGCGCCCGCCCGCCCCTTGCCCGCCCGTCCCTTGCCCGCCCGCCCCCTGAAAGCCCCGCCCATGCCCGACGATTCGCCAGCCTCCCCCCTCGCCAAGGCCAAACCCGCCTTCGACCAGGACCCCCACCGCGTCCGCGAACTGTCCGAGCGCAATCTCGAGGTGGCCATCGGCCGCGAGGTGCGCGCCTTCCGCCGCCAGCAGGGCATGACGGTGGCCGATCTCGCGGGCGTTACCGGCCTGTCAATCGGCATGCTTTCGAAGATCGAAAACGGCATCACCTCGCCCTCGCTCACCACCTTGCAAATTCTCTCACACGCGTTTTCCACCCCGATCACCTCGTTTCTGCGCCGCTTTGAAGAACGCCGCGAGGTGCAGCACGTCCGCGCCGGTGAGCACGTGGAAATCGAGCGTCGCGGCACCCGTGCGGGCCATCAGTACAACCTTCTTGGCCATATCGGCTCCAATTCCTCGGGCGTGGTGGTGGAACCCTACCTGATCACCCTCACCCAGGATTCCGACGTTTTCCCGGCATTTCAGCATGACGGTGTTGAACTTCTTTACATGCTGGAAGGCGAGGTCACCTACCGCCACGGCGATCAGCTTTT
>JANNAV010000101.1:0-11619 GCA_031384695.1 Paracoccaceae bacterium | reverse complement strand
CAACAGGAACGGCAGGTCAACCATACGGGTCGGGGTCGGGATGTATTCATCTACAGCCGCCATCAGCGCGCGGATCGAGGATTCGCCGATTTCCGGACGCTCGCCGATCATCGCCTGATGCGCCGAGCCCTTGATGATCGGAATGTCATCGCCGGGATAGTCGTAGGACGAGAACAACTCGCGCAGTTCCATCTCGACCAGCTCGATCAGCTCTTCGTCATCCACAAGGTCAACTTTGTTCATGTAGCAAACCATGTAGGGAATACCCACCTGGCGTCCCAGCAAGATGTGCTCGCGGGTTTGCGGCATCGGGCCATCGGAGGCCGCGCACACCAGAATTGCACCGTCCATCTGTGCCGCACCGGTGATCATGTTCTTCACATAATCGGCGTGGCCGGGGCAATCGACGTGGGCATAGTGACGGGCGGTGGTTTCATACTCGACATGCGCGGTCGAGATGGTGATGCCACGCGCACGCTCTTCCGGCGCGCCGTCGATCTGGTCATAGGCGCGGAATTCGCCGAAATACTTGGTGATCGCTGCGGTCAGCGTGGTCTTGCCATGGTCAACGTGGCCAATCGTGCCGATGTTGACGTGGGGTTTATTCCGTTCAAACTTTGCCTTTGCCATGATGGCCTCCTGTTTCGGTTCGCGGCGGTGCTACGAAGGGGATGGTGGATGCGCCCGTCGGCGCACCGCGTTATGCGTATTTCTTCTGGATTTCGTCCGACAGGTTCTGCGGGACGGTGTCGTAATGATCGAAAGACATCGAGAAGTTCGCCCGGCCCGAAGACATCGAGCGCAGGTTGTTGATGTAGCCGAACATGTTGGCCAGCGGCACCATCGCGGTGATGATGTTGGCGTTACCGCGGGTATCCTGCCCGTTGATCATGCCGCGCCGCGAGGTCAGATCGCCGATGATGCCACCGGTATAGATATCCGGCGTCACCACTTCGACCTTCATGATCGGCTCCAGCAGCTTTGCCCCGGCCTTCTTCAGGCCTTCACGCATCGCGGCGCGGGCGGCAATCTCGAAGGCCAAAACCGATGAGTCCACGTCATGATAGGCGCCGTCAACCAGCGTCACCTTGAAGTCGATCACCGGGAAACCTGCGAGCGGGCCGGAATCCATCACCGATTTGATGCCTTTTTCAACGCCGGGGATGTATTCCTTCGGCACCGAACCGCCCACCACCTTGGCCTCGAACGAGTAACCAACGCCGGGTTCAACCGGAGTGATCACCAGCTTGATCCGGGCAAACTGGCCGGTACCGCCGGTCTGCTTCTTGTGGGTATAGTCGATCTCATGCTCGCGGCTGATGGTTTCACGGTAGGCCACCTGCGGCGCACCGATATTGGCCTCAACCTTGAATTCACGGCGCATCCGGTCAACCAGAATGTCGAGGTGAAGTTCCCCCATGCCCTTCATGATGGTCTGGCCCGACTCGTGATCGGTTTCCACCCGGAACGACGGGTCTTCCGCCGCCAGACGCGCCAGTGCGATGCCCATCTTTTCCTGATCGGCCTTGGTTTTCGGCTCGACCGCGATTTCGATAACCGGCTGCGGGAAGGTCATGGTTTCCAGAACCACCGGCTTGGCCGGATCGCACAGGGTGTCACCCGTGGTGGTTTCCTTCAGCCCGGCCAGCGCGATGATGTCACCGGCATAGGCTTCGGAAATCTCTTCCCGGTCGATGGCATGCATCATCATCATACGGCCAACGCGCTCTTTACGCTCTTTGGTCGCGTTCAGCATCGCATCGCCTTTTTTCAGCACGCCCGAATAGATGCGCGTGAAGGTCAGGCTGCCCACGAACGGATCGTTCATGATCTTGAACGCCAGTGCCGAGAACGGCTGCGCATCATCGGCAGAACGCGAGATGTTGCGGGTTTCGCTCTCGTCGCCCGGCAAAAAGCCCATGTAGGGCGGCACATCAAGCGGCGTCGGCAGGAAGTCGATCACGGCGTTCAACATCGGCTGCACGCCCTTGTTCTTGAACGCCGAACCGGCCAGCACCGGGATGAAGGAAATCGACAGACACCCCTTGCGGATCAGCGCGCGCAGTTCTTCCTGCGTCGGCTCGGTGCCGTCCATATAGGCTTCCATCGCGGCGTCGTCTTGCTCGACCGCGATTTCCAGCAGGTTGTATCGCCACTTGTCGGCCTCGGCCTTCAACTCGGCGCGGATCGGCTGGCGCACCCAGGACGCGCCCAGATCTTCGCCCTCATAGACCCACTCTTCCATGGTGATCAGGTCGATGATGCCTTCGAGCTTGTCCTCGGCACCAATCGGGATCTGCACCGGCAGCGGGGTGGCCCCGGTGCGGTCCTTGATCATCTTGATGCAGTTGTAGAAATCGGCCCCGGTCTTGTCCATCTTGTTGACGAACACAATACGCGGCACTTTATAGCGGTCGGCCTGCCGCCAGACGGTTTCGGTCTGCGGCTCGACGCCCGCGTTGCCGTCCAACAGCACCACTGCCCCATCAAGCACCGCCAGCGAACGCTCGACTTCAATGGTTCAGTCAACGTGGCCGGGGGTGTCGATGATGTTGTAGCGGTATTTGTCGTCCGAGGCGGTGGAACCCGAATCAATCGTGCGCTGCCAGAACGTGGTGGTGGCAGCCGAGGTGATCGTGATGCCACGCTCCTGCTCCTGCTCCATCCAGTCCATGGTGGCGGCCCCGTCATGGACCTCGCCAATTTTATGCGACTTGCCGGTGTAAAACAGAATCCGCTCGGTCGTCGTGGTTTTACCCGCGTCGATGTGCGCGATGATGCCGAAATTCCGGTAGCGGTTCAGGTTGTATTCGCGTGCCATTTGGGCTGCCTCAGGCTTTCTTGGTTACCAGCGGTAATGGCTGAACGCTTTGTTCGCGTCGGCCATCTTATGGGTGTCTTCACGCTTTTTCACGGCGGTTCCACGGTTGTTGCAGGCATCGGCCAGTTCGGCCGCCAGACGCTCTTCCATGGTGTTTTCGTTGCGCTTGCGGGCGGCGATGATCAGCCAGCGGATCGCAAGGGCTTCACGGCGCTCGGTGCGCACTTCAACTGGCACCTGATAGGTGGCACCACCGACGCGGCGCGACCGCACTTCGACCGACGGCTTCACATTGTCGAGGGCCTCGTGGAAGGCTTCGATCGGTGCGCGCTTGAGGCGGGTCTGGACCCGCTCCAAAGCATTGTAAACAATCGATTCAGCAACGGATTTCTTGCCGTCGATCATCAGGTTGTTCATGAACTTTGTCAGGATTTTATCGCCATACTTGGCGTCTGGCAGGATTTCGCGCTTTTCAGCGGCGTGACGACGAGACATCTGTTGAACCCCTTATTTCGGACGCTTGGCGCCGTATTTCGAACGACGCTGGCGACGGTCTTTGACGCCTTGCGTATCGAGAACACCGCGCAGGATGTGATAGCGCACGCCGGGAAGGTCTTTGATACGACCGCCACGGATCAGAACCACTGAGTGTTCCTGAAGGTTGTGCTTTTCACCGGGGATATAGCAGATCACCTCGAAACTGTTGGTCAGACGCACCTTGGCGACTTTCCGCATCGCCGAGTTCGGCTTTTTCGGAGTGGTGGTGTAAACGCGCGTACAAACGCCACGTTTTTGCGGGCAGGATTCCAGGTGCTGCGACTTGGATTTCCGCACGTTAGGCTCCCGCGGTTTGCGGATGAGCTGTTGGATGGTTGGCATTAAGGTCTAACCCCGTGTTGCCCCGTTCAAAAGGGCTGTCAATACTCGCACCCGGACCGGGGCACACTGCTTCTCGACGGCCTTTGGCGCACTCGCCAAAAACCAAAACACCGCACCCGTCCTCATCCGAGGCCGACGCGGTGGAATTCCAGAGGATCGGGGTTTTCGGCCCGGATCATGACCACTTCGATTCCCCTGCCGCGCAATAAGCCATCGGTCAGGTTGGGGGGCGTATAGGGGGAGTCGCCGGGGATGTCAACACGAGGTAAACCGCCGGAAACTCTGTCTTTGCGGGCGCTCGCAGCCTCCGCAGCCATAGCCGCAAAACCCGCGAATCGCGGGCGTCTGCATGCGAAGAACGCCGCCACCCTAACATCCCCCAGCCTGACGCGGTTTCGGTGGGTGAAACAATCCCCGTACCGGCAATCGGATTGCCAGCTTTTCCATTCCAAACAGTGCGGAAAATTAACCAAATAAGGCTAAAACTTGTTATTATCTTGCCTGACATCCTGATTTCAGGCACCGCTTAGAGCGTATTCTTAACGCATGAACAACCAAGGCCCGTATCATGAAAAAACTGACCAACCTCTACACCACCCTTGGCATCGCCCTGTTCGTGGCCAGCCCGTTGTTCGTGGCCAGCCCGTTGTTCGCGCACAGCCACAATCGCGACCGCTGCAGCTGGTGGAACCCTTGGGCCTGCGATGGCGATACGTCCGGCGGCGGCAACCCGCCGCCAACCTCGTCGGTGCCAGAGATCGATGCCTCCACCGGCCTGCTGGCCGCTGTTGTGGTGATCGCAGTGCTGGCGCTGGTGTGGGAGCGCCGCCGCCGCAACGCCGCCTGATCGCGGCACTCTCCGATATGACAATTCAGGCGGTTGGCAACAGGCCAGCCGCTTTTTTCCTGTCAGATCAGGCTGAAATCGCTTTGGACCAAGGCCCAAACCGCGATGATCAGGTTGGCCACCACATGCGCCAGCACGCAATCCTCCACCCGCCGGTTGCGCAGCATCACAAACGCGAAAACCGCCCCCGCCAGCCCTGCCGCAAGCCAGCGACCGTGCAACGCCGCAAACAAGCCGGTTGAAACCGCGATGGCAACCGCACGCGACCGCCAGTCGCCCTGATCAAGGCGGCCCAGCAGATAGCCCCGGAAAAACATCTCCTCGACAAACGGCACCAGCAAAACTGTACCGATCAGCCGGAAAACGATCCAGATGCTCAGCCAGAACCCGCTCAGCCTGCCCAGCGCCGCCGCAAGGCCGGCCCCCTCTTCGGGCGGGCTTTGGTTCAGCACCAGCCAGCCGACACCCACCACCACCCCAGCCCCCAGGGCAAAGGGATCAAGCCGCCACGTCAGATGCCGGAACGCCGCCCGGAACACCCACAGCGCCAGCATCACCGCCAGCGCCCGTAGCGGATACCCCAGTTCGGCCTGCGGAAACATCGCCTGCGACAGCATGCTTGCCATCATGAACGCCACAAACGGCAGGATCATCGCCGCCATCGGATCATCCAAAAGCCGCGGCCCCTGTCCGGTTGCGCCATCGGCATGCAGCCAGCGGGCCGATTGCACCGCCCAGACAATCGCCAGCGCCAACAGGGTGAACAGCAGCCAGCCCGCGTAGGAATGAAAGCCGTTCACCGCCAGTTGCGGCGAAACATGCGCCCCGATCAGCACCAAAGCCCCGATCCGCACCACATTCAAAAGCCAGCTCACCATAATGGCCGATGGCAGCACCACCACCCAGTAATGCGGAAACCGAACCTGCGTGCGAAAGATAAAGGCATAAAGGCAGACAAAGCCGGTAACCAGCGCCACCCCCTCAATACCCGAACACTGCCGCGCGATATGCACCGCAAACTCGCGCACCCCAATCACAAGGCCCGCAGGGTTGGTGTAAACCTCGGAGTTGAACAGGCCCAGAAACAGGCTGACCGCTCTGAACGTAAGCCCGGTGATCGCCTGCACATCCCAGATCGGCAAGGCCCAGTCCGCGATATCAGGCAGCAATGCCGCCACCACCAACACCACCACCGCCGCATAGCGGTCTTCGGCGATCAGCGCGCGCCAGCCCCGCGCCGGTGCCACCCAGAACACCCCGCCCAGCGCCGCAAGCGCCGCACCAATGCTCCACGGCCAGACGGCAAAACCAAAAAGCGGCCCAAGATCACGCCCCGCCGCCATGATCAGCGGCAGCAAAAGCAGGATCACCCCCGCCACATGCGCCACCGCCCAAGCCGGGCTGCGATGCCGATCCGACTCCCGCAGAAAAACCGCAAACGGCGCGGGCCGCGCCCAGACCAGCACGGCAAACACCGCAAACACCACCGGCGCCCGCGCCACCAGACTGCGCAAGAACCGGCAAAGCCAGAGGGCATCCGTCGCCTGACACTCGATGGTGGCGAAAAACTGATACAAAACCGCAAGAGCGAACAGTTCGGCACAAAACAGCGCCGCAAGCAGCGCCGCGCGCCGCCTGAAACGTGAAATCTCTGCCCCGTTGATACCCAGCATGACGCCGTTGTCGCGCAAAACCTTGGCGATGATAAAGCGCCTATTGGGCGGCACCAAGACTTTCGCGACAAACCTGCGCAACACGGGTCAGGCGAAATAGCAGCCCACCGTGCCCATCGGCCCGAAATCGGCCAGAAATGTATCGCCATGCCGGGCCTCTATCGGGCGGATAAACGAACCCGACAGCACGATCTGCCCCGCCTCGATCCGCTGCCCATAGATCGCCAACCGGTTGGCCAGCCATGCAACCCCCCGCGCCGGTTGGTTCAACACCCCCGCCCCCAGCCCGGTTTCCTCAACTTCCGCGTTACGCATCACAATCGCGCCGGCCCAGCGCAGATCAACGCTGTCTGGCCGCATCGCGCGGCCTCCAGTCACAATCCCAGCATTGGCCGCATTATCGGCGATGGTATCAACAATGCTGCGGCGGCACCCGGTTGCAGGATCAAGCCGCAGAATGCGGGTGTCCAGAATCTCCAGCGCGGGCAGGATGTAATCGGTGGCGTTCATCACATCGGTCACCGAAACCCCCGGCCCCTGCAACGGCGCTTTCATCTCGAACGCCAGTTCCGCCTCAACCCTCGGCTGGATAAACCGGGTGGCGGCAATCGTTGCACCATCCTCAAACGCCATGTCGTCCATCAACACACCACTGTCCGGCGTGGCGATGCCCAGCGCCGCCTGCATCGCTTTTGAGGTCAGCCCGATCTTCCAGCCAATGGTCTTGCGCCCCAGCGCATGCCGCTGCGCCACAAATGCCGCCTGCACCGCGTAAGCCTCGTCCATCGTCATATCGGGATGGGCCACCGACAAAAGCCCGATCTGCACGCGGGTTTGCTCGGCTACAAACAGGCGTTCCGCTGCCGCCTCGATCTCGCCTTCGCTCACCATCCCAAGCCCTCGTCCGCCACGGTGTTGCGCAAGATGCCGATGCCTTCCGCCTCCACCTCAACCACATCACCGGGTTTCAACCAAACCGGCGGATCAAACCGCGCGCCCGCCCCGGTGGGGGTGCCGCAGACGATGATATCGCCCGGCACCAGCGTGGTGAAGGTCGAGATATAGGCGATGATCTGCCGGAACCCGAAGATCATCCGGCTGGTGCGGTCACTTTGCCGCACCGCGCCGTTCACCCGGGTTTGCAGGGCGATATTGGCCAGTTGCGCCTCATCGAGGTAAGGCACCATCCACGGCCCGATTGCACCCGAGCGGTCCCAGTTCTTGCCTTGGGTTACATTGAACTTCGCATGCCGCACCCAATCGCGGATCGTCCCCTCGTTGCACAGGGTCAGCGCCGCCACATGCGCCAACGCCTCAGCCTCAGGAATCCGCCGCCCTGCCTTGCCGATCACCACGGCAATCTCGCCCTCATAATCCAGTTGGGCGCTTTCCGGCGGCCGGATCAGCGGCTGCCCATGTCCGGTGAAAGACCGCGCAAAGCGGGGGAACAAGGACATGAAGCGCGGCGCATCCTGCCCGTCCTTGTACTCGGCATTGCGATCCGGAAAATTCACCCCCACGCACAGGATTTTCTCAGGTGCCGGGATGGGGATTTCAAACCGGATATCCGCCACCGCGATATCCGCCCCAAGCCGCGCCGCAAGCGCAGACAAAACCGGCAAAGCCCCCGCCTCGATCACCGCGCGCAAATCCGGCCAGCCCTGATACCGCGCGCCCAGATCAATTATGCCATCCCCGGCCACCACCCCCCAACTGCTGCGCCCCGCATGGGAGAAGCTGGCAAACCTCATGGCGCCACAATCGGTTGCGCCTGCAAGTCTGGCGCGCGCGGCGTAACCCCGGCGAAAACCGACCCATGCTCGAACCAGCTTTTCGGCGCCGCTGCCCCCCAAAGCGTCTGGCGCTGCGGGTCTTTCAGATCCCATTTGATCGGCTCCAGATCGGGATCAACCGTCTGGTAATCCGAGCAATAAACCTCGGTCCGGTGGCCGTCGGGATCAAGGATGTAAAGGAAAAACGCGTTGGATATCCCGTGCCGCCCCGGCCCACGCTCGATATTGCCGACATAACCGGTGGTCGCCATCAGATCGAGCAGATCAATGATCGCCATCGGCGTCGGCACCCAGAATGCCAGATGATGCAGGCGCGGCCCCCGGCCATTGGTAAAGGCCATATCATGCACCCCGCCCTTGCGGTGCATCCACGCCGCCCACAGCTTTTGGCTCGCCTCGTCCTCGGTATATTCCGTCACCCGAAACCCAAAGGCATTATAGAACGCAACAGATGCATCCACATCCGGGCTGAAACAGTTGAAATGATCGATCCGCAGCGGTTTGACCCCGTGGTACAGCGCATATTTCTGGTGGACCGGCGGCAACCGGTCCATTTTCGCGTAAAACTCGAGCGGGATGCCATGCGGATCAGCGGTGCGCAAAACCCGCCCCATAAAGGCGCGCTCCACCCATTGCACCGGCAGGCCCTGTGCCGCGAAAAACCCATGCGCCGCGTCCAGATCGGCCTCGGCAAACACCTTGAAACCCAGCACCCGCACCTCCGCCACATCAGCCTTGCGCAAGATCACCGAATGATGCCCCCGCTCCTCCAACGCCCGCAGATAGATCGCCTGCGCATCCACATACGTCACCTGCAACCCCAGTGTATCCGCGTAAAACGCCCGGCTGGCGGCAAGGTCTTTCACCGTCAACTCCACATGGCTTAACCTGATCACATTGAACGGCGGGTAAAGAACCGGCTGCGGTACAGGCATGGCCTAACCTCCAAGCTTGGGAATCGAATGGGCATGAGTGGCAAAAGCGATGTTCCGGGTTTCCATATGGAAATCAAATGACCATTGCGCCCCGTCCCGCCCGATCCCTGAGTTTTTGATGCCCCCGAACGGTGCCGCCAGATGCCTGATGTTTTCCGAGTTCACCCAGACCATCCCCGCCTCCAACCCATCGCTGAACCGCAATGCGCGCGTCAGATCATTGGTCCACAGATACCCCGTCAGCCCGTATTGCACATCATTGGCCAGCGCCAACGCCTCGGCCTCATCCTCAAAGGGGATGGCGGTCAGCACCGGGCCAAAAATCTCTTCCTGCGCAATCCGCATCTGATTATGCGCCCCGGTAAACAGCGTCGGGCTGACATAACATCCACCCCCCGGCCCCGCAAAACGCGCGCCCCCCGCCGCCAGCACTGCCCCCTCGGCCACACCGATGCCGATATACTCCAGCACCTTTTTCTCATGCGCCGGATGGATCAGCGGCCCAACCACGGTTTTCGGATCAAGCGGGTGGCCCACCACGATCCGCTTCGCCTTCGCCGCCACCATCGCGGTGAACCTGTCATAAACCTGCGCCTCCACCAGCAACCGCGACGACGAGGTACAGCGCTCGCCGTTCAGCGAATAGATCATGAAAACCGCCGCATCCGCCGCCCGCTCCAGATCGGCATCGGCAAACACGATCACCGGGTTCTTGCCGCCCAACTCGAAATGCACCCGCTTCAACGTCTCGGCACCCTGCTTCATGATCATGCTGCCGGTGCGGGACTCGCCAACAAAGCCTATGGCCTTGATATCGGGATGCTCGGTCAACGCCCGTCCCGCCTCCTCGCCAAAACCGTTGACAAGGTTCCAAACCCCCGGCGGCAGCCCGGCACCTTCGGCAATCTCCACCAGCAACCGCGCGGTCAAGGGCGACAACTCGGCAGGCTTATGCACCACCGTACACCCCGCCGCCAGCGCCGGTGCAATCTTCCAGGTGGACAGCATGAACGGCGTGTTCCAGGGCGTGATGATCCCCACCGGCCCGATCGGCGTGCGGCTGGTCATGTTGATCTGCCCCGGCGCCCGCAGCGTCTGCCCATCCCGCGCACCCGGTGCCAGATCGGCGAAATAGCGGAAATTCTCGGCCCCGCGCAACGCCGCCTTGGCCATGAAGCGGATCGCCTGCCCGGTGTCCATCGCCTCAACCAAGGCTATCTCCTCGGCCCGCGCCTCGATGGCATCGGCGATTTTGTGCAGCAACGCCTTGCGCGCCTGCCCTTCCATCGCCCGCCACGCCGGAAACGCCGCCGCCGCCGCCGCCGCCGCCCGCGCCACATCCGCAGCCCCACCCCGCGCCACCTGCGCCAGCGGTTTCAGATCAACCGGCGAGATCACCTCGAACGTGCGCCCGTCTGAGGCCGCCACCGCCGCACCACCGATATGGTTCATCACCACACCGCCGCGAAACCGGGCAAGAAAGCCATCGGCCTTGACGATATTGCGGGCCAGCTCAGCCATTCCCATCCCCTAAGCCGCGCGCAATCGCGGATGAATGGCGTTTTTCTTCCAGCTGAACGCGGCGTCGATCTCCACGATATCCAGCGTCAGCGCGAAATGCGGCGTCGCAAACAGCGGCGCAAGATGCACTACCGCCGCCGCAAAAACCGCCTCTCCCGCAAGCGTCTTGTCCGCATCACTGCGCCCCGCTCCAATCCGCAGCCGCAGATCCGCAAAGCCGTTCTCGCTCAGCAAATCCGCCACCGCATAATCCGCGCAAGCAACAGCCCGCACCCGCACCGCCCCCACCTCGAACAACCCGGTCGCCAGAATGGCCGCATGCAGGCTGCGGCAAAGCCCGGCGATATCGGTCTGCGCCTGCAGATTGGCCGAATATTCGATGGTCAAATGCGGCATCGCGGCCCCTCCATACATTTAACATGTTAATGAAAACCTCTGCACCTGTCAAGCAACCCCGCGTGGGCAAAGCTTGAAATTGCGCTCACTCTGTGGCACCCCGCTGCGATGAAACCCCCTATCCCGCCCACCGACCCAGCCTTGACGCCTGTGCCCACGCAACGCTCGCTGCCGATGTCGCTGCTGCGCGCCCGCGAAGCGGTGATGAGCCATTTCCGTCCGATGCTCGATGCGCATGGTGTGAACGAACAACAATGGCGCGTCATCCGGGTGCTGGCCGAACAGGGCCGGATGGATGCCTCCGAAGTGGCCGAACGGGCGAATATCCTCGCGCCCTCCCTCACCCGGATGATCCGCACCATGGCCGAACGCGGGCTGATCGAACGCGCGCGCGATACCAATGATGCCCGCCGCGTCATGCTGGCCATCGCCCCCAACGGAGCGGAGTTGCTACGTAAAGTCACCCCCCACAGCGCCCGCATCTATGCCGATCTGGAACAACGCTTTGGCCATGACCGGATGCAGCACCTGACCGATCTGCTCGACGCTTTGTCAAACCTGAAAGCCTGAGCGCCAGCCCCGAACCGGCCAGCAACCGCTCCAGACAATTCGATTAGAGTATCCGTCTTGATCAAGCCCCTTTTGGCTGCCCAAGTCGATCGGCTTTGACCAGTGTGTTTGCCAGTTCGATGAGTTTTCGCATCAGGGCGGTGATGGCGACTTTGGCGGGTTTTCCGGCGTTTCGGAGGGCTTG
>JANNAV010000100.1:0-45840 GCA_031384695.1 Paracoccaceae bacterium | reverse complement strand
TTGGCGGTGTTTCCAACCGAAAACCGGCTGATCTTTCCGCTGATGATTGTGGCGGGGGGCTTTGGTGGCTGGCTTTGGGCGATGATCCCCGCGATATTAAAGACGCGCTTCAACACCAACGAGATATTGGTCAGCCTGATGCTGGTTTATGTCGCCAATGCGATTCTCGCGATGGCGGCTTTGGGGTTTTTAAGGAACCCGGAAGGGGCCGGGTTTCCGGGCAGCCGCAACTTCTCAGGCTATCCCGCGGCGCAGAATGTGGAGTTGATTGCGGGCACCGGCATGCATTGGGGGGTGGTGGCGGCGTTCATCACGGTGATTGCGGCTTATGTGTTGTTGCAAAAGCATCTTTTGGGATTTCAGATCAAGCTGGCGGGGCAGGCCCCGCGTGCCGCGCGCTTTCACGGGGTGAACCCGACGCGGCTGGTGGTGCTGTGCATGGGGATATCGGGGGCGCTGGCGGGGCTTGCGGGGATGTTCGAAGTCACCGGGCCTGCCGGGCAGATCACCATTGATTTCGCCAGCGGTTACGGTTTCACCGCGATCATCGTGGCGTTTCTGGGAAGGCTTAATCCGATTGGCATTCTGCTGGCGGGCATTCTGATGGCGCTGACCTATATTGGCGGCGAGATGGCCGCGACCAATCTGGGATTGCCCTCGGCGGCCATTCAGGCATTTCAGGGCATGCTGCTGTTCTTTTTACTGGCGGTGGATGTTCTGGCCAATTACCGCGTTCGGCTGTTTACCGCGATGGGGGTGAAGTGATGCTTGGAGGGATCAATCCGGCGGTGCTGATTGCATCACTGATGGTGGCAAGCGTGCCGATCATGCTGGCGGCTTTGGGCGAGTTGGTGGTGGAGAAAGCGGGGGTTCTGAACCTTGGGGTCGAGGGGATGATGATCATGGGGGCGATCTGCGGTTTCATCACCGCAGTGGCCACCGGCAGCCCGGTGATGGGGTTTGTCGGCGGGGCGGCAGGCGGCGCGGCGTTAAGCCTGATATTCGCCTTCCTGACGCAGGTGTTGCTCGCCAATCAGGTGGCGACGGGGCTGGCGCTGACGCTGTTTGGGCTGGGCCTCAGTTCGCTGATGGGGCAGGGCTATAACGGCATCAAGCCGCCCTTGACCGGCGACGTGCCGTTCGGGCCGCTGGCCGATATTCCGGGGTTGGGGCGGATTTTGTTCAGCCATGACTGGGTGGTTTACTTCTCGATCGCCATCGTCGCTGCGACGTGGTGGGTGCTGAACCGCAGCCGGGCGGGGCTGATCATCCGGGCGGTGGGCGAGAATCACGAGGCGGCGCATGCGCTTGGCTATAAGGTGCAGCGGATCAGGCTGGCTTGCATCACCTTTGGCGGCGCGATGGCGGGGATGGGCGGCGCCTATATCAGCCTTGTCCGGGTGCCGCAGTGGACCGATGGAATCACCGCCGGTGCGGGATGGATCGCCCTTGCCATCGTGGTGTTTGCCAGTTGGAAACCATGGCGGGTGTTGATCGGCGCCTATCTTTTCGGCGGCATCACCGTTTTGCAGCTTAATTTACAGGCGGCGGGTTCCGGCATCCCTGTGGAATACTTGTCGATGTCACCGTATCTGATAACCATCGTGGTGCTGGTTATCATGTCATCTGGCAAAGGGCGGGCGTCGTTGAACGCGCCTGCGGCTTTGGGCCAGAACTTTCACGCCTCGCGCTAGAGGCCAATATCAATCGGGGCCGAAGGGGCCTTTTCAACGGGAGACGGAAATGCTGAGAAGAACACTGTTGGCGACTGCGGCGCTGGGCCTTGCACTGGTGGCGGGCGGGGCGGCGATGGCGCAGGCCAAGACCAAGGCCTGCTTTGTCTATGTGGGCCCGGTGGGCGATGGCGGCTGGACGTTTCAGCATGATCAGGGCCGGCTGGCGGTGGAAGCGGCGTATGGCGACAAGGTGGAGACCGCGTTTCAGGAAAACGTGCCCGAGGGAGCCGATGCCGAGCGGGTGCTGACGCAGATGGCGCTGTCGGGCTGCAACATCATCTTTACCACCTCGTTCGGCTATATGGATGCCACCAACGCGGTGGCGGCCAAGTTCCCGGATGTGAAGTTCGAACATGCCACCGGCTACAAGCGCGACACGCCGAACGTGTCCACCTACAACGCCCGGTTCTATGAGGGGCGCGCGGTGATGGGCACGATTGCCGGCCGGATGACCAAATCGAACAAGATCGGCTATATCGGATCGTTCCCGATCCCCGAGGTTATTCAGGGCATCAACGCCTCGTTCATCCATGCCAAAAAGGTGAACCCGGATGTGACAATCTCGGTGGTCTGGGCCTATACGTGGTTTGATCCGGCGAAAGAGGCGGATGCCGCCAAGGCGCTGATCGAGCAGGGGGTGGATGTAATCCTGCAGCACACCGATTCCACCGCACCGCTGGCCGAGGCCGCGAAGACCCCCGGTGTGATCGGCTTTGGTCAGGCCTCGGACATGGCCGAATACAAGCCAGCACCTCGGGTTTCGGCCATCATCGACAACTGGGCGCCCTATTATGTGGAGCGTGTGGGGGCGGTGATCGACGGCTCTTGGGCGCAGAAGGATACCTGGGCCGGGATCGGCGGCGGCGAAGTGATGATCGGCGATATCACCGAGGCGGTGCCCGTCGAGGTGAAGGCCGAGGCCGAGGCGATGCGCGATGCGATCAGCGGCGGCACCTATCATCCTTTTACCGGGCCGCTGAACAAGCAGGATGGCTCGGCCTGGCTGGCGGCAGGCGAAGTGGCGGATGACGGCACTTTGGCGGGGATGAATTTTTACGTCGAAGGCATCACCGGCGATATCCCGCAGTAGGTTTTCGCGCGGCACAAATGGGGGGCATCGGGCAATCCGGTGCCCCTTTTCCTTTGTGGCGCGGCGTGGCAGGGTGCGGGCATGACATATGATTTCCTGATTATCGGTGGCGGCATCGCCGGGGTGTCGGCTGCGGCGCGGCTTTCGCATCTGGGCTCGGTGCTGCTGTTGGAGGCGGAGGCGGCACTTGCGCATCATGCCTCGGGGCGGTCGGCGGCTTTGTATGAGCCGCGCTATGGGCTGGGGCCGGTGGTGGAATTATCGCTGGCGTCGGGGGCGTTTTTTCATGCCGCCCAAGGGGTGTTGTCACCGCGCGGCCTGATGATTCTGGCCAAGGCCGGGGACGGTGACACCTTTGATGAAGATATCCGAAAGATGGCGCTGGATGAGGTCTCCGTAGCGGCGGCGCAGGCGGTGGTGCCGGTGATCAACCCGGCCATGGTGGCGCGCGCGGCGATGGCGGATCACGCCTGGGATATTGATACCGACCTGTTGTTGCAGGGTTTTGCCCGCGAGGCCAAGGCCGCGGGGGCGGTGATTGTGACGGCTGCGCGGGTGAGTGCGATTGCGCGCGATGCCGCTGACTGGCGGGTGCTGGCGGGGGAGGAATACCGCGCCACCACGCTGGTGAATGCGGCGGGGGCCTGGGCGGATGGCGTGGCGGCGATGGCGGGGGTGCAGGTTTTGGGATTGCAACCGATGCGCCGGTCGATGGCGCGGATACCGGCACCGGGGGGGCATGATGTTTCGGGCTGGCCGATGATTTTTGGCACCGGCGAGACCTGGTATGCCAAACCCGATGCAGGTGCATTGATCGTATCGCCCGCCGAAGAACACCCGATGGATGCGCATGACGCCTGGGCCGACGATATGGTGCTGGCCGAGGGGCTGGCGCGCTATGAAGCGATGGTGACGGAACCGGTGACGCGGCTGTTGTCGAACTGGGCGGGCCTGCGCACGTTTGCGCCCGACAGGGTGCCGGTGATCGGCCGCGATCCGCGCGAGCTTGCGTTTTTCTGGCTGGCGGGGCAGGGGGGGTACGGCTTTCAGTCGGCCCCCGGTGCAAGCCAGTTAGTGGCGGATCTGCTGGGCGGTGGCGGTTCGGGGTTTGATGCGGGGTTGATTGCGGCGCTGTCCCCGGCGCGGTTCGGATGAGCACTGGTGATAGGGGGGCCGCAATGCTGCGATTGGCCGGGATGTTGCGCCTGACGGTGCTTTGCGCCGCACTTGCCGGTTGTGGCGGGGGGCGGCCTTCCCAACAGGTGGCCGATGTACCCGCCGCAAGCATCACCGCGCCCAATTTTGCCGACGCCGATCCGCATGAGTTTGGCCGGGGCGGCCCGCGCAGCTATCCGGTGCATGGCATTGATCTGTCACGCTTTCAGACGGCGGTGGATTGGCAGGCGGCGCGGGCCAACGGGGTGAACTTCGCCTATATCAAGGCCACCGAAGGCGGCGATCTGGTGGACCCGATGTTCAAGGAGCACTGGCGTGGCGCGGGGCGGGCCGGGGTGCGGCGCGGCGCCTATCACTTTTATTATCATTGCCGCCCCGCCATCGAGCAGGCGCGCTGGTTCATTTCTCATGTGCCGCGCGTGGCGGGCGCGCTGCCGCCGGTGCTGGATATGGAATGGACGCCGACCTCGCCCACCTGCACCATCCGCCGCGAGGGCGCGGTGATCCGGGCCGAGGCGAAGATTTTCCTCGATGCGTTGCAGGCGCATTACGGCCAGCGGCCCTTGGTTTACGTGACGGTGGATTTCTTTGAAGACACCGAGATGTGGAAACTGGCAGGCACCGAGTTCTGGCTGCGGTCGGTTTCGGCGCATCCCGGCGCGCGCTATCCGGGGCAGGCCTGGACATTCTGGCAATACACCAGCAGCGGTCTGGTGCCGGGGGTGGCGGGCGAGGCCGATATCAATGTGTTCGGCGGCGGCGGGCAGGCTTGGGCCGCGTGGCTGGCAGCGCGGGCGCAATAGGGCGCAAATCCCTTCAGAGCGTGTTGCCTTCAATCGAATTCACTCTATACCCCGAACGCGTTTGCCAGAGCAATCGCTGCCTCGGGGTGCAGAGTGAATGCCCTCAATCCAATCGAAGGCAACACGCTCTAGCCGTCGATGCGGATGCGGGCGTTGGTGGGATCGAACGGGCTGTCTTCGACCACCACGCAGTCCCAAAGCGCGCGGTTCATCCGCACTTGCATCTTGGTGCCGACGGCGGCCAGATCGGGGCGCACATAGGCCATGCCGATCTGTTTTCCGAACGCCACCGAGTAACCGCCCGAAGTGAGGCGGCCGATTTTCTGCCCGTCCAGCACCAGCGCCTCTTTACCCCATGGGTCGGTATCTTCCGGCCCGTCGATCAGCACCGTCACGCATTTCGAGCGGATGCCGGTGGCCAGCATCGCCGCCTTGCCCTGAAACTCTTTGCTGAGATCAACGAAACGGTCGAGGCCTGCTTCCAAGGGCGTGGCATCGCGGCCCAACTCGTTGCCGAAGGCGCGGTAGGATTTTTCCTGCCGCAGCCAGTTTTGCGCCCGCGCGCCCACCAGTTTCATGCCGTGCTTGGCCCCGGCGATCATCAGTTGATCCCAGAGGTAGCGTTGCATCTCTACGGGATGGTGCAATTCCCAGCCCAATTCGCCGGTATAGGCCACGCGGATGGCATTCACCGGGCACATGCCGAGTTCGATCTTGCGGGCCGACAACCAGGGGAAGCGTTTGTTCGACAGGGCGGTGGCGGGATCGGCGTCGCGGATCAACTCTGCAAGGATCTTGCGCGAATTCGGCCCGGCGATGGCGAACACGCCCCATTGGGTGGTGACATCATGGATGTCGATATGGCCGAAGGCGGGGGCCATGTCTTCGGCGCATTTCCGCAGGTAATCAGCGTCATAGGCGGTCCATGCACCAGCCGAAACGAGGTAGTAATCATTCTCGCCATTGCGCACGATGGTGTATTCGGTGCGCGTGGTGCCGGTGGGGGTGAGGGCGTAGGTCAGGTTGATCCGGCCTATCTTTGGCAGGGTGTTGCAAGTGAACCAATCAAGGAAGGCAGTGGCACCGGGGCCGCGCACAATGTGTTTGGTGAAGGCGGTGGCGTCGATCAGCCCGGCGGTTTCGCGGATGGCGCGCGCCTCGTCCACCGCATATTGCCACCAGCCGCCCCGGCGGAAGGCGCGGCTGTCGTGGTCAAAATCCTCGGGCGCATTCAGCGGGCCGTAATAAATCGGGCGTTCCCAGCCGTTCACCTGACCGAACTGCGCGCCAAGCGCCTTCTGGCGGTCATAGACCGGCGCGGTGCGCAAAGGCCGGGCCGCCGGGCGTTCCTCGTCCGGGTGGTGCAGCACGAAAACGTGGTCGTAACACTCCTCGTTCTTGCGGCTGGCATATTCGGTGGTGATCCAGTTGCCAAAGCGGCGCGGATCAAGCGAGGCCATGTCGATCTCGGCCTCGCCCGTGGTCATCAGTTGCGCAAGGTAATGGCCGGTGCCGCCCGCCGCCGTGATCCCGAACGAAAACCCCTCGGCCAGCCACATGTTGCGCAGGCCGGGGGCGGGGCCGACCAGCGGGTTGCCATCGGGGGTATAGCAGATCGGACCGTTGAAATCGGCCTTGAGACCAGCGGTTTCGGAACTGGGCAGGCGGTGGATCATCGACAGGTATTCGGCCTCGATCCGCTCCAGATCCAGCGGGAAAAGATCGGCGCGGAAGGATGGCGGCACCTCATAATGGAAACGCGACGGCGCGCCCTTCTCATAGGGGCCAAGGATCCAGCCGCCGCGTTCCTCGCGGACGTACCATTTGGCGTCGGCGTCGCGCAGCACGGGGTGTTCGGGGTTGGTCTTGCGCCATTCCACCAATGCGGGGTCGGGCTCGGTGACGATATACTGATGTTCAACCACGACGGCGGGGGTCTTGATGCCCAACAGCCGCGCCGTGCGCTGGGCGTGGTTGCCGGTGGCGGTGACGACATGTTCGGCGGTGATCTCGAAGTGATCGTCGCTGGCCACCAGATTGCCGCCCTGTTCCACCATGCGGCTGCAGGACACGATCCATTCCGAACCGGTCCAGCGGTAGCCATTCACCTGTACCTTGCGCTCGAAGGTAGCACCATGTTGGCGGGCCCCCTTGGCCATCGCTTGCGTCACATCGGCGGGGTTGATGTAGCCGTCCTGCGGGTGATAAAGGGCGCCCAACAGATCATCGGTACGCAGCAGGGGCCAGCGGTCTTTCATCTCTTTGGGGCTCAGAAATTCGTGATAAACCCCGGCGGTTTCGGCCACCGAGGCGTAGAGCATATACTCGTCCATCCGCTGTTGCACCTGCGCCATCCGCAGGTTGCCCACCACGTAAAAGCCGGGGTTGAGGCCGGTTTCCGCCTCCAGCCCCTTGTAGAAATCGACCGAGTAGGTGTGGATATGCGTCGTGGCATAGCCCATGTTGAACAGCGGCAGCAGGCCAGCCGCGTGCCAGGTGGAACCGGCGGTCAACTCGTCACGCTCCACCAGCATGGTATCCCAACCGGCCTTCGCCAGATGATAGGCAATGCCGGTGCCAACCGCGCCGCCACCAACAACCAGAGCCTTGACATGGGTTTTCATCGGGGCAGCCTCCGCACGGAACGATCTGTGCCCATATGTGCCCGAACCGGGGCCACAGGGGCAAGGCGCGCCGACCTTTGGCGTCAGAAAACGACATGATGCGTGGAAAGCGGCGTCACGCCAGCGTGTGCACCATCACCGGTTCGGCAAAGCCCTTGAAGGCGAAGGCGCGGGCGGGGGCGGAGCGGCTTTGGGTCAGCGGCGCGAAGGCGTCCGAACAGACGGTGGGAGCGTCGAGTTCGGTGCTGGCTTGCAGCATCCGCGCGGTCAGGTTGACGGCGGGGCCGACGGCGGTGAAATCAAGGCGGCTGGTGCTGCCGATGTTGCCATAGTGGATGTCGCCAAGGTGCAGGGCGGCACGAAAGCTGATTTCCCGGCCTGCGATGTTCGATTTTGCCAATTCGGCCCGCGCGTCATCCAGCGCCGAGATGGCGCCCATGGCGGCGGCGGTCTGGGCAGTGATCTCGTCCACGGTGGGAAAGATCGCCAAAAGCCCGTCGCCGATGAACTTCAGCGTTTCGCCGCCATTGGCGCGGATGGCGGCATCAAGTGCCTCGAAATAGGTGTTGAGAAGGGCGATGGTTTCCGCGGGCGGCAGAGCGTTCGACAGGGCGGTAAAGTTGGCCAGATCGGCGAACAGGATCACGGCGGTGATATCTTCGGAATAGCCGCGCAGGATACGGCCATCCATCACCTTTTCGCCCGCCCCCCGGCCCACATAGGTGGAGAGCAGCGTAACGGTGTTCTCATGCAGGATCTCGGCCTCGACGACGCGGGCAAGGGGGGCTTGCAACCGGCGGATGGCGGCAATCTGATCTTCGGTAAAGCCGCCCGGCTGTTTTGTGCCGACGGCAAAGCCGCTGGTCGGGGCGTAGCGGCTGAACAGGGGGCAGGTGGTGTATTCGCTATAGCCGCGCTCGCCCAGTTTGCGGGTGGCGGGATGGGCTTCAAGCGGATTGCCGGTGCCAAGCACAAGGCGCACCATGCGCCCGGTGTCGATGGCAACTTGTG
The DNA here is from genome assembly GCA_031384695.1 of Paracoccaceae bacterium. GTDB lineage: Bacteria > Pseudomonadota > Alphaproteobacteria > Rhodobacterales > Rhodobacteraceae > JANNAV01. Next base: position 37,400 of record JANNAV010000100.1, on the reverse strand, counting down.
GCACGGTGCCGATATACTTGTCGGTGGCCATGTCGGCATGCGCCCAGCGGTCCAGCCGGGTGCCGCGTCCGGGTGACCATGACAGCAGCGTGCCCAGCACCATCGGGTTGATGGTAAGCATATAGATCCCGAGGTTGGCAACCGGCAGGCCCGCGCCCAGCATCCGGCGCGCCAGTTCGGCAACCGTGTCGGAAAAATCCGCCTTTGACGGCGCGCCCGCGAACAGCCAGTTCACAAGGGCTTCAAGTTTGAAGGGGTCGATCATGGTCGGGGCCTCGGGTGCTGCGCTATATGGGCGCGGATTTGGGCTGACGGCAAGCGTCAGCTGCCGCGCAGCCTGCCGCCAAGCGCGCTCAACGCAAAGAACGCCGCCGCCGCCACGATGATCGAGGGGCCTGCGGGGGTGTCTTGCCACAGCGACAATTGCAGCCCCGCAAGGCTTGCGGCGGCACCGATCAGGGTGGCCGCGGCGGCCATCGCCTCGGGCGAGCGGGCAAGGCTGCGGGCGGCGGCGGCGGGGATGATCAGCATGGCCGCGATCAGCAGCGCCCCCACCACCTTCAGCGCCACCGCCACCACCACGGCGAGGGTCAGCGTCAGGATCAGGCGTTCGCGCGCGGGGTTCAGGCCCGAGGCGTGGGCGAGGTCTTCGTTCAACGTGCAGGTCAGCAGCGCCTGCCAGCGCCAGCCCAGCAGCGCCAGCACCAGCACCGCCCCGCCCCAGATAAAGCCAAGGTCGCGCGCCGATACCGCAAGGATATCGCCAAACAGATAGGATTGCAGATCGGCCCGTTGCCCATGGACAAAGCTGATGGCAACCAGCCCCAGCGCCAGCGCCGAATGCGCGAGCACGCCCAGCGTGGTGTCCATCGCCCAGCCCCGGCTGGCCAGCCCGGCAACCGTGGCCGCCATCGCCAGCGCCACCACCAGCGTGCCAAGCCCCACCGGCAGATCGGTGGCCAGCGCCAGCGCCACCCCCAGAATGGCCGCATGCGCCGTGGCATCGCCGAAATAGGCCATCTTGCGCCAGACCACAAAGCTGCCCAGCGGCCCGGTGGCCAGCGACAGGCCGACGCCCGCCAGCGCCGCGCGGATCAGGAAATCATCTAGCATGGGGGTGCTCTTGCCCGCGCTCATGGTCATGGTGGTCATGGTCATGCGCGTGCTGATAAAGCGCCAGCGCGCCCTGGGTGCCAAGGCCAAACAGGGCGCGATACTCGGGCGCGTTCGATACCACCAGCGGCGTGCCCTCGCAGCAGATATGGCCGTTGAGGCAGATCACCCGGTCAGACGCCGCCATCACCACATGCAGATCATGGCTGACCATCAGCACGGCGGCGTGGGTGTCACGGCGCACCTCGGCGATCAGGCGGTAAAACGCGGCCTCGCCGGGTTGATCAAGGCCTTGGGTCGGCTCGTCGAGGATCAGCAGTTGTGGGCGGGCCAGCAGCGCGCGCGCCAGCAGCACCCGCTGAAACTGGCCCCCCGAAAGCGCGGTCATCTGCCGCGCCTCAAAGCCGCCAATATCAACGCGGGCCAATGCCGCCGCCGCCTCGGCATCGCTTACCCTGCGGGGCAGCGACAGGAAACGCCGGGCGGTGATCGGCATCGAGCGGTCGATGGCAAGGCGCTGCGGCACATAGCCGATGCGCAGCCCCCCGGCCCGGCTGACGGTGCCTGCGGCCAGCGGCAGTATCCCCAAAAGTGCGCGCAGCAGGGTGGATTTGCCCGAGCCGTTGGGGCCTAGAATCGTCACGATCTCGGCCGGGGCGATTTGCAGGCTGACATGGCGCAGCACCTGGGTTTGCCCCAGCCGCACCGAGATGTCATGGGCGGCAAGCAGGCTCATGGGCGGCAGGCCGGGCAGAGGCCCAGCGCCTCGATGTTGGCGCGTTCAATGGTGAAACCGGCGGTGGTAGCGGCGGTATCGAGTGCGGCGCGCACCGGGGCGGCGGCGGTTTCGGAAACCGCGTTGCACAGACGGCAGATCAGGAAGGCGGGGGCATGCGCCTCGCCGGGATGCATGCAGGCGGTGAAGGCGTTCAGGCGGCGGATGCGGTGGGCAAGCCCATGTTCCTCAAGGAAATCCAGCGCCCGGTAGGCGACGGGCGGCTGGTTGCCGAAGCCTTCGGCGGCCAGACGGTTCAGCACATCATAGGCCCCCAGCGCGCGGTGCGATTCAAGCAATATCTCAAGCGTGCGGCGGCGCACCGGGGTGAGGCGCAGGCCAAGCGACGCCGCAAGGGCATCGGCGCGGCCCAGCGCATCGCTGCTGCAATGGGCGTGGTCATGCGGGGCAAAGGCCAGCGCCGGGGTGGCACAGCCGGGGCAATCCTCGGGCTGGGGTTTGGTGGCAGGATGGGGCATGGCGGCTCTTGACATGTTATACTATTACATTCATAGCTTGGCTCTCCCGTGAATGAAAGCCCTTATGATGCGTTATACCATATCCTTACTGTTGGCCACACTGCCATCCTTTGCCCTTGCCGAGGTGCCCCGCGTGGTGGCCGATATCCCGGCGGTGCACGCACTGGTGGCGCAGGTGATGGGCGATCTCGGCGCGCCGGTGCTGCTGTTGGCCAAGGGCGCGGATGAGCATGATTTCGCGCTGCGCCCCAGTCAGGCGCAGGCAGTGGCCGAGGCCGATCTGGTGGTGTGGATCGGGCCGGACCTGACGCCCTGGCTTGACCGGGCGCTGGACGGCGCTGCCGGGGTGCCGCTGGCGTTGCTGGCGGCGCAGGGCACGCTGACCCGCGACTATCCGGCGGACGCGGCAGAGGAAGGCGAGCATGAGACGCATGAGGAGCATGAGGAGCATGAGGAGGGCGGGGAATCGCATGAGGGCACCGATCCGCACGTCTGGCTTGATCCGGGCAATGCGGTGGTTTGGCTGGGCCTGATCGCCGCCGAACTGGCGCGGCTGGACCCCGAGAATGCGACGCGTTATGCGGGCAATGCGGCGGCGGCGGTGACCGAGGTGCAGTTGCTGGACGCCGAGCTTGCGGCGATGCTGGCGCCGGTGGCGGCGCGGCCGTTCGTGACGTTCCACGCGGCTTATGGCTATTTCATCGCGCATTATGGCTTGCGCTTCGCGGGGGCGCTGCGCGAGGGCGATGCGGCCGCACCGGGGGCGGCGCGGATTGTGGCGTTGCAGGGCGAATTCGCGGCGGGCGGCATCGTCTGTGCTTTCCCCGAGGTGCAGCATGATCCGGTGCAACTGGCGCAACTGGTGGAAGGGACGGGGGTAAAGCTGGGCGCGGCGCTTGATCCGGTCGGATCGGCGCTTGAACCGGGGGCGGGGGCTTATGCGGCCTTGCTGCGGGGGTTGGCCGCGACGCTGGCGGAGTGCCTGAAGGATTGACGGGGTGGGCAGGATCGGCAACATCGCCGTGTGAAAACGGGGGCGGGCATGTCGGGCAACGTGGAACATTTCGGACAGATGGCGGATGGGCGCGGGGTTCAGCGGATCACGATCAGGGCCGGGGGCCGCGCGGGGGGGCTTTCGGCCTCGGTGCTGACGCTGGGGGCGGTGTTGCAGGATCTGCGGCTGGTGGGGGTTGAGCATGGCCTGACGCTTGGGTCGGACAGGCTGGCCGATTATCTGGGCGATATGCGGTATCACGGGGCGCTGATCGGGCCGGTGGCCAACCGGCTGACGGGGGCGCGGGCGGTGGTGGCGGGGGTGCCGTGCCGGTTCGAGGCCAATCAGGACGGCGGCCATACGCTGCATTCGGGCCAGGCCGGCAGCCATCTGGCGCTGTGGGATGTGCTGGAGGTGGGCGCATCCGAGGTGCTGCTGGGCCTGTTGATGCCCGATGGCGCGGGCGGCTTTCCCGGCAACCGGCGGCTGACGGCGCGGTTCACGGCCTTCGCGCCGGGGGGCTTGCGGCTTGCGATCGGCTGCGTGACGGACGTGCCCACGATCTTCAATGCCACCAACCATTCCTACTGGAACCTTGACGGCTCACCCGGCTTTGCGGGCCACCGGTTGCAGATCGCCGCCGATGCCTATCTACCGGTGAACGCGGCGTGCGTCCCCTCGGGCGAGATCAGGGACGTGGCGGGTAGCATGTTCGATTTCCGCAAGGCAAGGCCGGTTTCGCCGCAAAATCCACCGCTGGACAATTGCTTTTGTCTTAGCCGGGCGCAGGTGGCGCTGCGCGAGGTGCTGGTGTTGCAGGGGCTTTCGGGGGTGCGGATGGCGGTATCCACCACCGAGCCGGGGGTGCAGATCTATGATGGAAGGGCGGCGGTCAGGCCGGGGCGGCAGCCCTACGAAGGCATCGCGGTTGAAACGCAAGGCTGGCCCGATGCGCCCAATCAGCCGGGCTTTCCGCCGATTGATCTGACGCCCGGGCGGCCGGTGACGCAGGTTACCGAGTGGCGGTTTCAGGCCTGATCGGGCCCCACCACCCGCCAACCCGGACCCGCGGTTGCGTTGCGGCACCACCTGAAAGGTGTTGTTGCCGCCGCCGGAACAGGCCTTTTCCCCAAGCCGGGTGATGGTGGCCATTGTGGCACCATTGCCGTTGCTGCTGCTGGCACCAAGGCTGACACCTGATCAGGGCGGCGGGGCGCGCGCGGTAAATTCCCGGCAATCCACCGGGTTTGTTGCAGAAATTGAAACAAAACTTGCGCCATGGGCTATGGCCGGGGGGTTTTGCTTGCCGGGTTTGGCGGCTATGGGAAGGCTGCGAAACTGGGGCAGGGGCAGGATATGGCAGGCGAAAAGGCCGCGCGCGGGCGCTGGGCGGTGGCGGCGATGTTCTTTCTCAACGGGCTGACCATCGGGGCCTGGGCACCGCAGATCCCGCTGCTGCTGCCAAAGCATCAGATCAGTGCGGCGGACCTGGGGTTGCTGATCCTTGGGCTTGGGGTGGGGGCGGTGGCGGCGATGCTGTTTTCGGGCCGCCTGATTGCGCGCTATGGCGCGCGCGCGGTGGTGCTGGGCTTTGCCTCGGCGGTGGTGCTGGGCCTGCCTATGGTGGTTCTGGCGCCGAATGTGGCGCTGCTGGCGCTGGCGATGGCAGTGTTTGGTGCGGTGCAGGGCAGCATGGATGTGGCGATGAATGCCAATGCGGTGGAGGTGGAGCGCGGGCTGGGCCGGGCGATCATGTCATCCTCGCACGGGTTCTGGAGCCTTGGCGGCTTTGTCGGCTCGGGCGGCGGCGGGCTGATCGTGGCGCGGTTCGGGCCCGAGGTGCAGGCCGGGGTGGTGGCGGCGGTCTGCACGCTGCTGGTGCTGGCGGCGCGGCCGTATCTGTTGGGGGCAGCACCTGCACCGAAGGCCGCGATGGCCGCGCGCCCCGATCTTTTGCCGCGCGATGCGGGGTTGTGGATTCTGGGGTTTCTGGCGCTGATCTCGATGGTGCCCGAGGGGGCGGTGCTGGATTGGGCGGCGCTTTATCTGGGCCGCGATCATGGGGTGGGCATTGCCGGGGCAGCGCTGGCGTTTGCGTTGTTTTCGGCGGCGATGGCGGTGATGCGGTTTGGCGGCGACGCCCTGCGCAACCGGTTCGGCGCGGTGCGCACGCTGCGCGCATCGGCGGTGATCGGGGCTTTGGGGCTGGCGCTGGCGGCGCTGGCGCCCGACGCGGGGCTGGCGGTGGCAGGCTTTGCCATCTCGGGCATCGGGGTGGCCAACATGGTGCCGATCCTGTTTTCGGCGGCGGGCAACCTGCCGGGCCATGTGGCGGGCGCGGGGATCGCCACGGTGACGATGCTGGGTTATTCGGGGCTGCTGGTGTCGCCGTCGAGCATCGGTTTTGCCGCCGAGGCGGTGGGCTTCCGCCCGGTATATCTGGGGCTGGCGCTGTTACTGGCGCTGGTGGCAATGATGGCGGGCCGGGCCGGGGCGGCCGAGTTCAGCCGGGAGTGAAGGCGTGCGCGCACCAGCCCGACGCAGTGCCGGGCGCATTCTTGCAAAAGGGCGGGCGCCGCGCCTTACGCCCCCATGAAATCCATCTTGCCGACAGCCACGCCGTTGTGGCGCAGGATGTTATAGGCGGTGGTGAAGTGGAAATAGACCTGCGGCATGGCATAGCTGGTGCGGAAGGCCGCGCCGTCCAGCGTCAGATCGCCGTTGCGCAGTTTCAGGGTGATCACCCGGCTGTCGGCATCCTTGAATGCCTCGGCGGGACAACCGGCAAGATAGGCGCGGGCGGTGGCGACGCGGGCCAGCAACTGGGCGAAGGTGGTTTCGGTATCGGGAAAGCCGGGCACCTCGGCACCTGACAGGCGGGCGGCACAGCGGGCGGCGAAATCGCAGGTCAGTTGCACCTGTTTCGTGAAGTCGAACATATCGGGATAAAGCCGGAACCGCGTCAGAACCGCGGGGTCGATGTTGTGCTGGGCGCAATGCGCCTCGGCCTTGGTCAATATGGCGGCAAGCGCCGCAAGCGAACGGTCGAGCGGCGGGATGATGGCGGCATAAGACATCGGATGGCCTTTGGTTGAGGCAGAGCTGTGCCCGACCCTAAAGCGAGACGCGCCGCGACGGAACCCCTTTGCCACCACTCCCGACAATTCGATTAAAATTGCCCCCCCCCGCTCTTCCGGTACGGGTGCGGGGGTGTGAAACCCGCCTGTTTGACAGCGGGGGTGCGGGCGACGGGCGCAGGCTGCCCTACACCCCCAGACACCAGCGCATCACGGCTTTTTGCGCGTGCAGGCGGTTTTCGGCCTCGTCGAAGATCACCGAATGTGGGCCGTCCATCACGGCGGAGGTGGCCTCGTCGTTGCGGTGGGCGGGCAGGCAGTGCATGAACAGGGCGTCGGGGTTGGCGTGGCGCATCAGCGCCTCGTTCACCTGATAGCCGCGCAACTGGTTGTGGCGGCGTTCCTTGGCCGATTCGGGGTCATGCATCGACACCCAGGTGTCGGTGACCACCAGATCGGCGCCCTGCACCGCGAGGACGGGGTCGCGCTCGATGGTGACGCGGGCCCCTTTCGAGCGGGCGAAGGTTACGAATTTGTCTTCGGGATCAAGGGTCTGCGGCCCGGTAAAGGTGAAATCAAAGCCGAACTGGCCTGCGGCATCCAGAAACGAGGCGCAGACGTTGTTGCCGTCACCGGCCCAGACCACCTTTTTGCCCCGGATCGGCCCGCGATGTTCCTCATAGGTCATCACATCGGCCATGATCTGGCAGGGGTGGCTGCGGTTGGTCAACCCGTTGATCACCGGCACGGTGGCATGTTCGGCCATCTCCAGCAGGGTTTGTTCTTCGAAGGTGCGGATCATGATCAGATCGACATAGCGCGACAGCACGCGGGCGGTATCGGCGATGGTTTCGCCATGGCCAAGCTGCATCTCGCGGCCCGACAGCACCATGGTTTGCCCGCCCAACTGGCGCACCCCGACATCAAAGCTGACACGGGTGCGGGTGGAGGGTTTTTCGAAGATGAGGGCGACCATCTGGCCGTTGAGGGGCTGATCATCATCGGGGGCACCCTTGGGGCGGCCCGTGCGCGCGGCCTTCATCGCGTGGGCCGAGGTCATGATGGCGCGCAACGCGGCGGCGTCGGTGGTGTGCAGATCGAGGAAGTGGTTCATGGTCGGGGTCTTTCTGGTGGCCACCGGGGGGGCTCGCCCCCCCGGACCCCCTGAGGATATTTGAGCAGTAAAGAACGGGGGATAGGCATCAGCCGGCTTTCGGGGCAAGCGATGCTGCGGCGCGGTCAAGGCGCGCAAGCGCCTCGGTGATATCGGCATCGGCGATGTTGAGGGCGGGCAGCAGGCGCAGCACATTGTCGGCCGCAGGAATGGTCAGCAGGTTCTGCGCATAGGCGGCCTTGACCAGATCGGTGTTGGCCGCCCGGCATTTCAGCCCCAGCATCAGGCCCTGCCCGCGCACGCCCTCAAACACCTCCGGGTGGCTGGCAACCAGGCCTTCAAGGCCCTGCCGGAAACGCGCGCCCTTGCGGCTGACTTCGGCCAGAAATTCGCTGGTGTTCACCACCCCCATCACCGCCGCCCCCACCGCCGCCCCCAGCGGGTTGCCGCCATAAGTGGAGCCATGGGTGCCCGCGACCATGCCTGCGGCGGCGGCCTCGGTTGCCAGCACCGCGCCCAAGGGAAAGCCGCCGCCGATGCCTTTGGCGACCATCATGATATCGGGGGTGATCCCTGCCCATTCATGCGCAAACAGGCGCCCGGTGCGCCCCATGCCGCATTGCACCTCATCGAGGATCATCAGGGTGCCCGTCGCATCGCAAAGATCGCGCAGGCCCTTGAGGCAGGCATCGGGCAGGGTGCGGATGCCGCCCTCGCCCTGGATCGGTTCCAGCAGCACGGCGGCGGTCTGATCGGTGATGGCGGCAGTCAGGGCCGCATGATCGCCGAAGGGCAGCACGCGGAACCCCGGCAGCAGCGGGCCAAAGCCCTTGACCATCTTTTCCGCACCCGAGGCGGCGATGGCGGCGGTGGAGCGGCCATGAAAGGCGCCCTCGAAGGTGAGGATCTCGGCACGCGGGGTGCCTTTGGCATACCAGTATTTGCGCGCCATCTTGACGGCCAGTTCGCAAGCCTCGGTGCCGGAATTGGTGAAGAACACGGTATCGGCGAAGGTTGCCGCAACCAGAAGTCCGGCGAGGTGTTCCTGTTCGGGGATGCGGTAAAGGTTCGACACATGCCACAGCTTTGCCGCCTGCAGGCCCAGCGCCGCAACCAGTGCGGGATGCGCGTGGCCCAGCGCGTTGACCGCGATGCCCGCGCCCAGATCGAGGTAGCGCTGGCCATCCTCGGCCAGCAGCCAGCTGCCACTTCCCGAGACGAAGGCCATCGGCGCGCGGTTGTAGGTGGGCAGAACGGCAGAGATCATGGCGCAAATCCTTACGAGGAAGCCTAGGGGTGCCAAAGCGGCAGGCAAAGGTCAATCGGGGAAGCGGTGGCAGGGGCCGCCAAAATGATCAGGCAACCGCCGGGCGCTTACGCGGTAAAGCGTCGGCGTCGGGGCGGTTGCGGGGCGCGCAACGTCAAGGGGGCCGTGCGGTTGATCATCAGCAGGCTTTAACGCGAAATTGAAGCGACTGTCCATCAAAAGCCGTTAAAGCCGCCGGATCGCCGCAATCAGCCCAAACTTTGAACCAACCGCACAAGTATCAATCAATGGGACGCAATGTCGAAACCCGTCATGGATTGTCTTGCTCATGCCGAACAACTGGAACGCCATCCATCTGGGTATCCGCCCGCTGATCGACCCGACCGAGGGCAACACCAACGCGGAAAATGCCGGCGTGCTGGTGGGGCAAACCTTTGGCGGGCCAAGCAACAAGCTGTTTGCCGATGTGGCTTTCGTGACCACCACCAACAATGGCGGCAGCGCCACCGCCCTTGATCAAAACAATAGCGCCGCCAACGACCAGATCACCTTCAACCCTGGTTCCGGCAGCGTCACCACCACCTTTGACGCCGCCGTGCAGTATAACGGCACCATCACCTATACCGACGGCAGCACCTGGACCGGCACCGTGGTGGTGTTTCAGGATACGCTGGGCAACACCTTCCTGTCGCCGAATCTGCTGGCGGGGGCACCGCAGACGGCGCTGGTGGCCAAGCCGATCATGTCGCTGACGATCAACAGCGTGGTTGGCAGCAATTTCTCGGGACTGGGGATCAACCGGCAGGCCACCAACTTTCTGGCCTGCTTTACCCATGGCACCGCCATTGCCACCCCCTCGGGCGAGCGGCTGATCGAATCGCTGGTGCCGGGCGATCTGGTGCAGACGCAGGATCATGGCGCACAGCCCGTCCGCTGGATCGGGCAGCGGCGCGTGGCGGCGCAGGGGCGCTTTGCCCCGATCCTGATCCGCGCCCGGGCGCTGGGCAACCGCCGCGACCTGCGGGTTTCACCACAGCACCGGATGCTGCTGTCGGGCTGGCGGGCGGAATTGCTGTTTGGCGCGCCCGAAGTGCTGGCCGCCGCCTGCCATCTGATCAACGATGCCAGCATTACCCGCGCGCCTTGCCATGCGGTGACCTATTTTCACCTGATGTTTGACCGCCACCAGATCATCACCGCCGAAGGCTGCGCCAGCGAAAGCTTCTTTCCCGGTGCGGTGACGATGCAAGATATGGCCGCCGCCACCCGCGCCGAGATCGTGGCGCTGTTCCCCGGGATTGAAAGCGGTCCGGCAGGTTACAGCCCGACGGCGCGGACCGTGTTGAAGCCCTACGAGGCGCGGCTGTTCGCCAATGGCGCGGGCCGCCTGAATTAAAGCGGTTTGCGTTCAATCTGAATCAGATTGCAGGCAACCCGCGTTAGCGCATCAACCGCTGCGCGAGGCGGTTCTGCGCCGCGATCACGCGCGGCAGATCGATCGTGGTCATCCGGCCCGCGGCCACCACCTGCCGCCCTTCGACGAAAAGATCGCGCACGCGGGGCGGGCCGCACAGGATCAGGGCGGCGACCGGATCCCAGGCGCCTGCGGCTTCGATGCCTGCTATGTCCCAGATGGCGATATCGGCCCGCTTGCCCGGCTCAAGCGATCCGCAATCGGGCCGGTTCAGCACCTGCGCGCCGCCCAGCGTGGCCATCTCCAGCGCCTCGCGCGGGCTCATCGCATCCGCCCCGCGCGCCACGCGCTGCAACAGCAGCGACTGGCGCGCCTCCAGCAGCAGGTTGCCCGCGTCATTGCTGGCCGAACCGTCCACCCCCAGCGCCACCTTCACCCCAGCATCGCGCATCGCCCGCACCGGCGCTATGCCCGAGCCAAGCCGGCAGTTCGAGCAGGGGCAATGCGCAACCCCGGTGCCACTGCGGGCAAACAGGCCGATCTCGCCCGCGTCCAGCCTGACGCAATGCGCGTGCCACACGTCCGGCCCGGTCCAGCCCAGATCTTCGGCATATTGCCCCGGACGGCAGCCGAACTTCGCCAGCGAATAGGCGATATCCTCGTCGCTTTCGGCCAGATGGGTGTGCAGCATCACCGCCTTGTCGCGCGCGAGCAAGGCCGCTTCGCGCATCAGGTTGCGGCTGACCGAGAACGGCGAGCAGGGGGCGATCCCCACCCGCAGCATCGCGCCGTCGCGCGGGTCGTGAAAGGCGTCGATGACGCGGATGCAATCCTCCAGGATGGACGTCTCGGATTGCACCAGGGCATCGGGCGGCAGGCCACCGGCGCTGGTGCCGATGCTCATCGCCCCGCGCGTCGGGTGAAAGCGCAGGCCCACCTCGCGGGCGGCGGCGATGGTATCATCCAGCCGCGCGCCGTTGGGATAAAGGTAGAGGTGGTCCGACGTCATGCTGCAGCCCGAAAGTGCCAGTTCCGCAAGGCCGGTCTGGGCCGAGACGAACATCTCTTCGGGGCCAAAGCGGGCCCAGATCGGGTAAAGGGTTTGCAGCCAGCCGAACAGCAGCGCATTCTGCCCGCCCGGCACGGCGCGGGTCAGGCTTTGAAACAGGTGGTGGTGGGTGTTGACAAGGCCCGGCGTCACCACGCAGCCCTTGGCCCCGATCACCTCGCCGGTACTCTGCAAGCCATGGCCCACAGCGGCAATCACCCCGCCCCGGATCAGCACATCACCGCCCGCAAGTTCGGCGCGGGCCGCGTTCATGGTGACGACGCTTGCGGCACCCCGGATCAGAATTTCAGACATGCGTGCCCCTCGCTCCACCCCCTTCGGTGGTCCGCCGCAGGGCGACAGTTGGAAAATGGGCGCGACAGAAGGGGGGCATGAAGGACTCGCGCTGATGCAGGGTAATCCGGGTGCGCGCGCGGCACAATTCCGATTTTCGCGCCGGCGTTTGTGGCAAAGGGCAGAAAATTGGAGTGGGGCGGGATGCGCCTTTTCGGAACCTGGGCTTTGCGTGCCTGAAGCCTGCGGGGGTTTCACACCCCCGCACCCCCGTGGGATACTTGAGCAGTAAAGAAGCGGGGGGACAATCTTCAGCAAATTGTCGGGAGCGGTTGGAACGTGTTTCCGTTGAGCCGAAAACCGCCTTCTGGGCGGCAATTACCGGTTCAGCGCCGCCATTGCCCCGGCATGAATGGTGGCGTTCGCGGCTGCCAGCACCTGCCCGCCGTCATGGCAGGGGCGGCCCTGCCAATCGGTGACGATGCCGCCCGCCGCCTCGATCACCGCGATGGGGGCCTGTATGTCATAGGGTTGCAGGCCCGCCTCGATCACCAGATCGATCTGCCCCGCCGCGATCAGGGCATAGGCATAGCAATCCATGCCATAGCGCACCATCCGCGCGCCTGCGGCCACCCGGCGGAAGGCCGCCCCCTGCGCGGGGGTGCCCACTTCGGGAAAGGTGGTAAACAGGATGGCTTGCGACAGCGGCCGCGCCGCGCGGCAGCGCAGGGCCCGCCGCCCCATCGGGCCGTTGACCTCGGCCCAGCCCAGCCCGCCTTCGAAACGTTCGCCGATATAGGGCTGGTCGATCAGCCCGTAAATCGGCCCGGCCGCGTCGCGCACCGACACCAGCACGCCCCAGGTGGGGGTGCCGCTGAGATAACCCCGGGTGCCGTCGATCGGATCGAGCACCCAGGTCAGGCCCGAGGTGCCCGCCACCGGGCCGAACTCTTCGCCCAGAATGCCATCATCCGGGCGCAGACGGGCCAGAATTTCGCGCATCCGCTGTTCCGACAGCCTGTCGGCCACCGTCACCGGATCGAACCTTGCGGCGTCCTTGTTGTCGGCGGTCAGGCCGTCGGCGCGGAAATGCTGCAAGGTGGCAAGCCGCGCGGCATCAGCCAGTTCTGCCGCCACCGCCCGCAGCGCCTGCGCGTCGTATCCGGGATCTGTCATCTGTCGTCCTGCCAAAGCGGCGGCCCGAATGCCAGCCGCCCCCGGCGGTACTGGCACGGGGGGGCTGGGTCAAGCCCGATATGGTGGCCGGGGGGTTACGCGGCTTCGCTCAGCACGCGGGCCAGATCGAACAGGCGACGGCGCTGCGCCTCGGGGATCGCATAATACGAGCGCACCAGTTCCAGCGCCTCTTTGTCCGCCAGAATATCGCCACCGGCCTGCAGGGTCTGCGCCCCCTCGGCCAGCCCTTCGAAGAAAAACGCAATCGTGACACCCAGCGTATCGGCAATATCCCAAAGCCGCGACGCCGAAACCCGGTTCATCCCGGTTTCATACTTCTGAATTTGCTGGAACTTGATCCCGACCTTATCGGCCAGTTGTTGCTGGGTCATGCCAACCATCCAGCGGCGATGGCGGATGCGTTTGCCGACGTGAGCATCGACCGGGTGTTTCATAAAACTCTCCATTCCCTGATTACTGTCCCTGCAATAATATAAGCAATTATCGTGCCAAACATGCCGTATCGGGCTTTCTGGCCGGAATATTTGTTGGGCCGGCAAAAACCTGTCTTTTTGGATATGACGAATTATACAAGCGTAGAAGAAATCTACCCTGACAAGTGGCTTTCGCTTCATGAGGTCACGTTTCCGCGATCACTCTCCCTATGCGGGTTTCTCGTTTTGCAATGCAAAATGCGATGAACTGCTGTGGTGGCGATTGCAAAATGCGAATCTTGCGGCCGGGCCCGCGCGCTGCCGCCTCTTGCGTCCGGCACCGATCCCGCCCATCGTCGGAGTCTGGGCGGGGTTTGGGCGGGGTTTGGGCGGGGTGAAGGGCGAACATGCAGGCCTGGCAGACAGTGGCACCTGGCGCACCGGCGCGGGTATGCGAGATACCGGTGCCCCAGCCGGGACCGGGCGAGGCGCTGGTGCGGATCCGGGCCTGCGGGTTGAACTTTGCCGATCTGCTGATGGCGCAAGGCAAATATCAGGAACACCCCGGCCTGCCGTTCACGCCGGGGCTGGAATTTGCGGGGGTGATCGAGGTGGCAGGCGTCGATACCAATGCGCTGCCCGCAGGCACAAGGGTGGCGGCGTTTGCCGGATCGGGCGGCATGGCCGAGGCGGCGGCGGTGCCGCTGAACCGGCTGGTGGCCATCCCCGACAGCATGAGTTTCCCGCAGGCCGCGGCGTTTCAGGTGGCCTATGGCACCTCGCATCTGGCGCTGGATCACAAGGCGCGGTTGCAGCCGGGCGAGACGCTGCTGGTGCTGGGGGCGGCGGGCGGCGTGGGCCTGACGGCGGTTGAGATCGGCAAGCGGCTGGGCGCGCGGGTGATCGCCGTCGCGCGCGGGGCGGATAAACTGGCGGTAGCGCAGGCTGCGGGCGCCGATCTGCTGATCGACAGCGATGCGCCCGATCTGCGGGGTGCGTTGAAGGCATTGGGCGGCGTGGATGTGGTTTATGATCCGGTGGGCGGGGCGGGGTTTGATGCGGCGTTGCGCGCGACCAACCCCGACGGGCGGATTTTGAGCATCGGCTTCGCCTCGGGTCAAGTGCCGCAGATCGCGGCGAATTACCTGCTGGTGAAGAACCTGAGCGTGATCGGGTTCTACTGGGGCGGCTATCTGGCGTTCCGCCCCGAGGTGTTGCAACGCAGTCTGGCCACCCTGTTCGGCTGGTTCGAGGCGGGGGGATTGCGCCCCCACATCAGCCATCAGTTGCCGTTTGCGCAGTTGCCCGAGGGGTTGGAACTGCTGCGCAGCCGCAGCGCCACCGGCAAGGTGGTGATGCTGGTGCCATAGTGGGTGATGCGGGAATAGCAAAGGTCCAGTGGACCTTTGCCCCGAAGAACGCCCGCTCCGCCATTCGGTTTAACGGGGCCGGGCCGGGTGGCAGGCGTGGCCGCCGGGGCGATGGCCCCTTGCTTGACCAAGATCAGATCCGGCAAGAGAAACAAGAATATCCACCCCCCCTCACCCCTGCGCCGCCTTGGCAACCTCGCGCAGCGCCGGGCGCTGGGCATAGCCGCGGCGGATCAGTTCGGCCAGCGCCTCGACCGCCGGGCTGTGCGCCGGGTCGGCCACATAAAGATTGACCTGCATCGTCGCAAGGTCGGGCAGCGCGCCGCCGTGTTGCACCCGCTCCACATAGGGCGGCTCGGAACCGGCCAGCACGGTATGTACCGCAAGATCGGCCGAAACCGACGCCTCAACCGTGCGCGTGCTGTCGCTTTCCACCGCCATCTCCCAGGGGATGCCTGCGCGGTCCAGCGCCGCCTGCACGCCTTGCCTGAAAATGCAGTTGTGCTCATAGGCCAGCCGCAGCGGCCGCCCTTTCCACGCCACGCCCTGCGGCGCACCGATCCACACCAGCGGCAGGTTCACCAGCGTCTCGCCGCCCGGCTCCACCGCGTCTTCGGTGGCCAGAATGATGTCGCATTCGCCGCGCCCGAACTGCGCCTTCAACACGGTGGTGAACGATGACAGCAAGCGCACCCGCATCTTGGGATAATCGGCGGCAAAGCGCCGCAGCACCTGCGGGATCACCGGATAGACGATGTCATGCGGCACCCCCAGCACGATCTCGCCCTCATGCACCGATTGGGTCATGCGGCCAAACACCTCGTCATTCAGGCTCAGCATCCGCCGCGCATAGCCCAGAAGCTGCTCGCCCGCAGGCGTCAGCCCCACCTTGCGGGCCGAGCGGTCCAGCAGATCCTGCCCCAGAACCTCTTCCAACCGCTTGATCTGCATCGACACCGCCGATTGCGTCAGGTTCAGAAACCCCGCCGCGCGGGTGACGCCACCGGCATCGGCGATGGCCGTGAAACTGCGCAGGGCGGTCATGTCGAGGTTGCGGGTCATATCACAAATCCTGATATCTGCGGTCAAAAGCATTCATTTCCCTAATGTCACCGATTCGGCTATACAGATCAAGTGAATTGATGAACCACCGCGTTCCGATCACCGATACAGATGAAACCCTGAAAGGAAAGACCATGTTCGCCTCGCTCCACACCTCCACGATGACAGTTCGTCGCGTCGAGTCGCGCGGCACCTTCGCTCAGTCCGCCGCAAACCTGCTGAAAGGTCTGCGTCTTGCGTTGACGGCCTATGAGCAGCGCCGGGTGTTGTCGCGCATGGACGCCTTCATGCTGGCCGACATCGGCCTGACCGCCGACGAGGCCGCAATCGAGGCCGCCCGCCCGTTCTGGGATGTGCCGGCAACATGGCGCAACGCCTGCTGAACCGTCGCAGAATTTCCCAAGGGAAATCCTTGAAATCGCGTGGCATAACGCCGATATTGGCATCACGGGGCCTTGCGGATCAGTCGCAGGGCCTTTTGAAAACTCAATCGGAGGCTATGATGGCTGACTATCAGACGATCCGGACCGCGACGAGCGCCGGTGTCCGCACCGCCGAGATCGACGCCGGTCTGCGCGCTCACATGAACAAGGTTTACGGGCTGATGTCCGTGGCGATGCTGATCACCGGCGGAGTGGCCTGGGGGGTTGGCACCAATGACGCGCTGGTGGCCGCGATCTTCGGCACGCCGCTGCGCTGGGTGGTGATGTTTGCGCCTTTGGTGATGGTGTTCGCCTTTTCGGCGATGATCAACCGTCTGTCGGTGGCTGCGGCGCAACTGTTCTTCTACGTCTACGCCGCGCTGATGGGCCTGTCGATCGCCTTCATCTTTGCGGTGTATACCCAGACCTCGGTGGCGCAGACCTTCCTTGTCACCTCCATCGCCTTCGCCAGCCTGTCGCTTTATGGCTATACCACCAAGAAAGACCTGTCGGGCATGGGCACGTTCCTGCTGATGGGGCTGGTGGGCCTGATGGTGGCGATGATCGTGAACATCTTCCTCGGCTCTTCGGCGCTGGGCTTTGCCATCACGGTGATCGGCTTGCTGATCTTCGCGGGGCTGACGGCCTATGACACGCAGTCGATCAAGAACGAGTATATCGAGCATGCGCGCGGCGGCGATCAGGCCTGGCTGGGCAAATCGGCGATCATGGGTGCGCTGCGGCTGTACCTTGATTTCATCAACATGTTCATGTTCCTGCTGCAGTTCATGGGCAACCGCGAGTAACCCATTCGAACCCCAAAGTATCAAGGCCGCAGGAAACTGCGGCCTTTTTCATGTCTGCGCTCAGCTTGCGACGACATACAAACAGCAAAAAGCCGCGCAGACGGCGCGGCTTTTGCGTGTAACGGCCGGGGAAGATCTTACTTGATCTTGCCTTCTTTGTACTCGACATGCTCACGCTTGACGGGGTCATATTTCTTCACGACCATCTTCTCGGTCATGGTGCGGGCGTTCTTCTTGGTCACATAGAAGTGCCCGGTGCCAGCCGTCGAGTTCAGACGGATTTTGATCGTCGCCGGTTTGGCCATTGTGGTTTCTCCTGTGTCGGGAAAACACCTTTTCCCCGCGCGTTCTTGATGCCGCCTTTTAGCGGGGGGGCGGGCAGAGTCAACCGGCAAACGGCTTGAGCGTTGAAGTAGCGGTAATCTAATTGCGCGCGTGCCGCGCATAGTCTTCTTGAGCGCGTGGCCGCGCGGTGGGTGCCCGACCCCTCGCGCGGAGAACAACGGCTGGCGGCGGTAAATTGCGCGGATGGCCTGTAAGCCGGATTCTGTCCCGGGGGCATTGCCCCCATGGATGACCATTCCTCTGCCGCACCTGTTACCAGGGCGGTCAAGCTGCCAACCCGGGCCTCCGGGCTGAAGTGTCCCTGTGGCGGTCTCCTTCCCGAGGGAAGGACCTTTCCACACGAGGCCCCTATTCGGCATTGCTCCGGGTGGGGCTTGCCATACCGTCCCGGTTGCCCGGTCCGTGGTGGGCTCTTACCCCACCGTTTCACCATCGCTCTGGTTGCCGCCGGACGCAATTGCCCGGCACCAGGGCAGACTTTTCTCTGTGGCGCTTTCCCTGGGGTTGCCCCCGCCGGGCGTTACCCGGCACCCTTTCTTCATGGAGTCCGGACTTTCCTCGGGCGTCGCCGCCCGCGGTCATCCAGCCATCCGCACGAGAGTGCAGTTACGCGCGAAGCCCCGCGCCGTCAACGCCGAAGCGTTGGGCCGAACCGCCGGGCCAGATTGGCCGCAAGGCCTGCGTCAGAGGGGTCCAGCGGCCCCTGCGCCCATGGGCGAAACCTGAGCCGGAAGGCGCGCAGCAGATCGGCCCCGGGGCATTCGGGATAGCCAAAGCGGTGCAGGGCGGGCGCAAAATCTGCGACGGCCGCAGGGCCCGCATCGTCAGGCCACACCGACAGCCCCTGCAGTGCCAGCCGGCGCCAGTCAAACCGCGCTCCGGGGTCGGATTTGCGCCCCGGTGCCATGTCGGAATGGCCAATCACCCGCGCGGGGGGAATGTTCCAGCGGGCCATGATCGCCGCGAGCAGCGCCTCAAGCGCCGTCATCTGCGCATGGCCAAACGGCTCGGCCCCGCTATTGGCAAGCTCGACGCCCACCGAATGGCTGTTGATATCGGTCAGCCCCGCCCATTCGCCCGCGCCCGCGTGCCAGGCCCGTGCGGCCTCATCCACCAAAGCCTCGGCCGCGCCCGTAGCCGATATCAGCCAATGCGCCGAAACCTCCGCCACCGGGTCACACAGCCGCGCGCGGGCCTCGGCGCAACTGGCCATCGCGGTGTAATGGATGACAATGATCGACGGCACCGCCCCGCCGCGCCGCGCGCCGAAATTGGGCGAGGGCGCGGCGTTCACTGCAAGGCGGTGCGGAACGGGCGCGGATCCCACGAACAGGCGAAGCCGTCGCCATCGGGATCCAGCGATTTGCGGTCACGTTCGGGCCCGCCATTGGCCAGAAACGCCTCTTGCGCCAGATCGGGCGAGGCAAAGCGGCCACAGGCGGCTTGCGAACTGCTCAGCCGGAGCGACGATCGTTGATACATCGGCGTGCCCGGTGCGTGCGTCGTGGCCAGTGCGAAGGCCACGATGGCCGACCCGCCCGCATCACCTGTGCGCTGCGGCAAAGCGCCCGGCTGATCGACGGTATAGGTGGCGCGGTTACGCTCGATCCGGGCCTTGTCGCTTTCGATGGTTTCGCGCTGTTTCACCGCCTCGAAATCCTGCTCGTCCGACACGCCGCCGGTGACCACCCGCACTTCGCCGGTTTCCTGCTGAATGCCCGCAGGCGCATTGCCGCGCGGCCGCGCGCCGGTGGCGGGTGCGGCGGTGGCAAGCGGGGGCTGCACATAAGGAGTTTGGGCAACCGGCGCAGGGGCTGGTGTTACACCCGATGCTCGGTCAATCGCCGCCGCCGCAGCCCCGGTGGAAAACCCGTCGAGCGGTGCCGAGGGGCCCGTTGTTTGTGCCGGTGTTGGTGTTGCCTGCGAGGCGGCACTCCGGTTGCGCAGATAGGTGCCATAATCCTGAAACCCCGCGCCATCGCCGGAATCGGGCACCGGAGGCGTGCAGGCCATCAGGCCACAGGCCAGCGATATCATCAAAAGCGCGCGCATCATCTATGTCCCGGCAAGGTGGTCTTCGCCGCGCTTTACCACCATTTCGCGGGCTTGGCCATAAACCCCGCAGCCCGTTCCAGAACATAAGCGTGATTGAGAAGGGCCGCCTCTTCCCAGGGCCGCCCGATCAGTTGCAGGCCCAGCGGCAACCCTCTGGCATCAAGCCCCACCGGCACCGCGATGCCTGGCAATCCGGCAAGGTTCACCGTTACCGTGAACACATCGTTCAGATACATCGCCACCGGATCGGCATCGGCCATCTCGCCCAGACCAAAGGCCGATGACGGGGTGGCGGGGGTGAGGATGGCGTCAATCCCGGCCGCAAACACCGTCTCGAAATCGTGCTTGATCAGGGCGCGCACCCGGCGGGCGCGGTTGTAATAGGCGTCATAAAACCCCGCCGACAGCACATAGGTGCCGATCATGATGCGGCGCTGCACCTCGGGGCCGAACCCTTCGGCACGGGTTTTCTCGTACATCTCGGTGATGCCGTCGCCATGTGCCAGCTTGGCCCGGTGGCCATAGCGCACCCCGTCATACCGCGCGAGGTTGGAAGACGCCTCGGCAGGGGCCACCACGTAATAGGCGGGCAGGGCATATTTGGTATGCGGCAGCGAAATATCAACAATCTCGGCCCCCGCATCCTTCATCATCGCCACGCCGCTGGCCCAAAGCGCCTCGATCTCGGCGGGCATGCCGTCCATCCGGTATTCGCGCGGAATGCCGATGCGCTTGCCCCGGATATCGCCGGTCAGCGCCGCCTCGAAATCCGGCACCGCCAGATCAGCGCTGGTTGAATCCTTCGGATCATGCCCCGCCATCGCCGCCAGCATGATCGCCGCATCGCGCACCGATTTGGTCATCGGCCCGGCCTGATCAAGGCTGGAGGCAAACGCCACGATGCCCCACCGCGACACCCGCCCATAGGTGGGCTTGATCCCCACAATCCCGGTGAACGCCGCAGGCTGGCGGATCGACCCGCCGGTATCGGTGCCGGTCGCCGCCAGACACAGATCCGCCGCCACCGCCGCCGCCGACCCGCCCGACGATCCACCCGGCGTCAACTGCCGGTCATCCACCTTCCACGGGTTCACCACCGGGCCATAGCACGAGGTCTCGTTGCTGGAGCCCATGGCAAATTCGTCCATGTTCAGCTTGCCCAGCATCACCGCGCCCGCCCCGAACAACAGCGCCGTCACGGTTGATTCGTATTCCGGCCGGAACCCCGCCAGAATGTTGGAACCGGCCTGCGACAGCACGCCCTTGGTGCAGAACAGATCCTTGATGCCCAAGGGTATGCCGCACATCGCGGGCGCCTCGCCAGCCCGCAGCCGCACATCCGCCGCCCGCGCCTGCTCCAGCGCCACCTCGGGCGTCTTGTGCACGAAGGCGTTCAACCTGTCGCCCGCATCCATCGCGGTCAGACAAGCCATCGTCAGATCAACCGCCGTGATCTCGCCGCGGCCCAACGCATCCCGCGCCGCCGCAATCGTCCAGCTGTTCGCGCTCATTCCACCACCTTGGGCACCGCAAAGAACCCCTCCCGCGCGTCGGGCGCATTCGCCAGCACCTGTGCCTGATACCCACCATCCGTCACCACATCCGCCCGCCGCGCCAGCCGCATCGGCGTCACCGAAACCATCGGCTCGATCCCCGTCACATCCACCTCGTTCAACTGCGCCATAAAGCCCAGAATGCCCGACAACTCGCCCGCCAACGCCGGCAGATCGGCCTCCTCCACCCGGATCCGGGCCAGCTTTGCCACCTTGCGGGCGGTATCGATATCAATGGACATGTGATGGCTCCAAAGCACTTCGTGCCCCGTTTATCCCCGGCCCCGATTGCCCGCAAGCCTGAGGTGCAAACGGGCCGCAAAAGCCCGTCTGCGGGGTATGGCGGTGCTCAGTCCGCGTCAGGACGGTAGGCCGGGTGCAGGCCGATGTCGCGCAGCATGTGCTCCGACAGGCCCGGCATCCGCCGCACCCGGCCCCGGCTTTGCCGGAGCCTGCGCCGCTGCACCGCCGCCCGCGCCATCGCCACAAGCAGCGGCCAGACACCGTGCTCGGTCATCAGAAAGTCGATATGGGCAAAGAGATTGCGGTCGTTATTGGTTTGAACTGCGTTCATTTGAAAACTCCTGCCGGTAGCGCCAAGGCCAGACCGGTTTTGAGAATGAAAGGTTGGGAATGGCCCGAAAGCGCGCGGTCAAACCCGGAATGGATCAGCCGAAAGCCTTAAAGGCCGTGGATAAGGAAAAAGCCGGTAAGCGGCCAGACCGGCACTATGCCGCGCGGCGATCCTTGCCCGGCAGGGCCCTGATCGGTCGGGCCATGATCGGGGTCGCGGCGGCGCCACCACACGGAGCAATTGCAGTATAAATCATGTCAATCCTCCTCAAACCCGTGGTTGGTTTGCGTAACATAAAGCATCGCCGCGCGAATCAAAGCCCAAAACCCATGCCCCCCGCCATTCCCAACCCGCTGTAACCCGAACGCCACATCGCCGCGTCCGTAGGTCGGGGTGTACCCCGACGATCTCCCCTCTCCCACAACCCCCTTGCCCCAACCCCGCCACCCCGCCAGATTCCCCCCCGTCCAAGGCGCCAGAATGCCGTTCACCACCGTTGCCGAGTTTGAAGCCACTGAAGCCACCTGCAAGTTTCGCGCTTGCGCGCCACGGTGCAGCTAAGTACCGTATCTGCTTAGCTCGGAGCTACAAAATGTTGAGTTCACGCCTCCCTCAATTCATTTGGGAAAACTATGAGTGCCATGAGTGGAAGCATGCGAGTGCGATCCTTTCACAGGACTTTCCTCACGAATGGCAAGACATACTGGATGTGCTCTCAGCGTTTCGGCTGCGCAAGTCTTGGATCAGCCAAGGTGGCGGCAACAAATCTCGATTGTCTGCCTTCATCGATGGTTTTCTCACCAATAGAGGCTGGGCAGAAAAACAATTTCAGACAGCGATTGAAGTTGACGGCGCGCGGCTGGATTCGCCGACACACAAGATTGACTGCTTCAAGAATGGCGTTGCCCTGGAAATTGAATGGAACAATAAAGACCCATTTTTTGACCGAGACTTGAACAACTTTCGCCTGCTTTTTGATCTGCGCGCGGTAAGCGTGGGAATTATCGTCACGCGCGCGGACGAACTGCAGGACGTTTTCAACGAACTTGGCCGAGGAACTTCTTACGGAAATTCAACTACTCACATGTCAAAATTGCTGCCACGAATAGAAGGTGGCGGCGGAGCGGGTTGTCCGCTTTTGGTGTTTGGCATCACAAAATCGCTATTTCTGGAGGACGCCGAATGATCAGTGCCGCCGATGACCTCCTTACGAAGGCGGGCACAACCAAGTTTCGCACCATCCTTGCCGACCCGCCTTGGCAGTTCCAGAACCGCACGGGCAAGATGGCCCCTGAGCATAAACGCTTGTCACGTTATTCTACCATGAACTTGCGAGAAATCTGCGACCTCCCCGTAGCATCCGTTGTGGCCGATACGGCTCATCTTTACCTGTGGGTTCCAAACGCTTTACTGCCGGATGGCCTGAAGGTCATGGAATGCTGGGGATTTGGCTATAAATCCAACGTCATTTGGTATAAAATCCGTAAAGACGGTGGGCCGGACCGTCGGGGCGTTGGGTTCTATTTCCGAAATGTGACCGAGATCCTGTTGTTCGGGGTGCGCGGCAAGAATGCCCGCACGCTGCAACAGGGGCGGACACAGGAAAACATTCTGTCTACCCAAAAGCGCGAACATAGCCGAAAGCCTGACGAGCAATATGGCCTGATTGAAGGCTGTAGCAGCGGTCCCCGGCTCGAGATGTTTGCACGTGGGCCACGTGTCGGTTGGACCGTGTGGGGCAATCAGGCAGATGACTACACCCCGACGTGGGACACCTATGCGAACCACTCGCAATCGAACGCAGTGCCACTTGGTGCTGCGGTCAAATAGGTTGATCTTTTGACGGGATTACCGCCCTCGGTATCGCAGCCATCACCGGTTATGTGCAGAAAAATCAGCCCGATAGACGCCCGACAGGCGTAGGGACGGATACCCTCCAGCCACCCGACCCAAAACCGACAGCGGAGCGACGGTGATTTTGGCGGCGCTATCCCCGCCGCCCGGCAAAGAACGCCTTCAGAAGCGCCTCGGCCTCCGCCGCCCCGATGCCGTCATAAACCTGCGGCGCATGGTGGCACTGGGGGTGCGAAAACACCCGCGCGCCCACCGAAATACCGCCTGATTTCAGATCATTAGCCCCGTAATACAGCCGCGCAATGCGCGCCGCCGAAATAACCCCCGCACAGATCACACAAGGCTCCAGCGTCACATAGATATCCGCCCCGGCTATGCGTTCCGATCCCGCCTGCCTGCAGGCCTCGCGGATCACCAAAACCTCGGCATGGGCGGTGGGATCGGTGAGTTCGCGCACCCGGTTTCCGGCCCGCGCCACCACCACCCCATCCCGAATTATGCAAGCGCCTACAGGCACTTCGCCGCGCAGCCCCGCCGCGCGCGCCTCCTCAAGGGCGATCTCCATGAAGGACTGGAAGGTGCGTTGCGCTTTCATACCGGCTCAAATATCCTAGGGCATCGGTGGGCGCGTATCCCGCAAGGTTGGCCGCCACGCGCCAAGGATGACAGTCATGGCCGGAAAAGAAAAGCAGCCCCCCCCAAATCCCGCTCCCAAAACCACACCCGAAGGCGAGCGGATCGCCAAGGTGCTGTCCCGCGCCGGGGTTGCTTCGCGGCGCGAGGCCGAGCGGATGATCGAGCTGGGTCATGTCAAGGTGAACGGCAAGCTGATCACCAGCCCCGCCCTGAACGTCACCGCCAAAGACCGCATCACCGTCAACGGCGAGCCTCTGGCCGAGGCGGAACCAGCGCGGCTTTGGCTTTATTACAAGCCCGAGGGGCTGGTTACCTCGAACGCCGACGAGAAGGGCCGCGACACGGTGTTCGATCATCTGCCCGAGGATTTGCCGCGTGTGATGTCGATCGGCAGGCTTGATCTGAACTCGGAAGGGCTGTTGCTGCTGACCAATGACGGCGAGTTGAAGCGGCGGCTGGAACTGCCCTCCACCGGCTGGCTGCGCAAGTACCGGGTGCGCATCAACGGCAATCCGACGGATGTTGATCTGGAGCCTTTGCGCAAAGGCATCACCGTTGATGAGGAGCGGTTTCAGCCGATGCTGGTGGTGCTGGACCGCATTCAGGGGGCGAATGCCTGGCTGACCATCGGCCTGCGTGAGGGCAAGAACCGCGAGATCCGCCGGGCACTGAACGCCATCGGGCTGACGGTCAACCGGTTGATCCGCATCAGTTATGGCCCGTTCCGGCTGGGCGATCTGGCACCGGGGGATGTGGAAGAGGTGAAGGGCCGGGTGCTGCGTGATCAGTTGGGCGAGGGGCCGACGGTGGACGATGCGAAACCCGCGCGGCTGCGCACCACGTCAAGCAAAAGGCCCGAAGGCAAGCCCGCACCTGCCACACAATCGGCGGGCCTGCGCGAATTGTCCGAGGCGTGGAGTGCGGCGATAAAGCCGCGACCAGCGGCACCGAAAGCCCGCAATGCAAGTGCTGCAAAACCTGCGGCCGCGCATAAATCCGCCAGCGCCAAGCCCGGCACGCGCAAACCGCGCGAGATCGACAGTGCCGATCCGGCCAAGCGCACGCGCGCAGCGAGCGCCAAGCCTTTCGCCAAACCCGCCGCCAAACCCGCCGACAAGCCAGCCGCCAAGCCCGCCCGCAGATCGCCCGCGAAACCCGGGCTGAAACCGGCAACCGGTGCGCGGGGCAGGCCCACACCGCGCAGTGGCGGCCGCGTCTGACGCGGTTTGGGGGGAAGATTGCCGCCGTTTCCCCGCCGGGGGCACTCGCCAGCTATTGCACCAAAGGCCATACTTGGCGCACTCTTGCCTGGTAACGCGTCTGCACCTTGCGGGCACTGGTGATTTCGGAGGCTGAATGTCTGCCAGAACGCTTCGGACCCTGTCGTTCGCACTGCTTTTGGCTTTGATGGTCTATGTCGCCATCAGCGGGGCCACCTGATGGCGCAACGTTTTGGCGGCAAGTTCAGCCCGGATGCCAACCGCCCTGCTACTGGCCCTGAAACCGGGCATGCGCCGCAGTCCGTGGCCGAGGCCCCAACGGGCCATCAGGGCCGCACATGGTTTTTGTTCGCGGTGCCGCTGATCTTTGCCTTAAACGCCTTTCGCGGCGATCCGCGCGGGCTGATCTTTGGCCTCGTCACCTGCGGCGTGCTGTTGCTGGCGGCCTGGCTGACGCGCGAAGGCATCCGGGCGCAGGCCGAATATGACGCCCGCCGCGTCGCCCGCCGCCCGGCTTTGCCGCGCAAGCTGATCGCTTCGGTGTTGACGGGGGTGGGCTTGGTTCTGGGCGGCATGATCGCGCAACCGGGGCTGATCTATCCGGTCTTGTTCGGCGTTCTGGGCGCAGCCCTGCACTTTGGCGCGTTCGGTGCTGATCCCCTCGCTGACAAGGGCATGGAAGGCATGGACCAGTTTCAGACCGACCGGGTGGCCCGCGCCGTGACCGAAGCCGAGGCGCATCTGGCGGGCATGCGCGATGCGATTCTGCGCGCGGGCGACCGCAGCCTTGAGGCGCGGGTGGAGAAATTCGCCACTGCCGCCCGCGTGCTGTTCCGCTCTGTCGAGGCGGATCCCGGTGATCTGACGGCGGCGCGCAAGTATCTTTCGGTGTACCTGATGGGCGCGCGCGACGCGACGGTGAAATTCGCCGACATCTATGCCCAAAGCCGCGATCCCAAGCCGCGCGCCGATTATGAGGCGCTGCTGACCGATCTTGAAACCAATTTCGCCAGCCGCACCAAGGCGCTGCTGGCCAACAACAGCACCGGCCTTGATATAGAGATCGCGGTGCTGCGTGACCGTTTGAAACTGGAAGGCTGATGCTTTGCGCAAAGCCCGCCGCTGCCATCGCCCTTGGGGCCTGAAGATGAAAGTGAAATCATGACAGATACCGTCCGCGATGCCGCCACCAGCGCCTTGGCCGAGGTTGAAAAGGTGACCGCCACCATTCTGGCTGAACCGGGCACCGCTATCGTGGCGCTTGAGGCCGCTCCGGCGCCGGTGGTCGAGGATATCCGCAAGCGGATGAGCGAGTTGGATATGGCCAACACCCAATCCATCATCTCGTTCGGCTCGGGCGCGCAGGCCGAATTGCAGGTGATCAGTCAGGAAATGCTGTCGGGGGTGAAAAACAAGGATGTAGGCCCGGCGGGAGACAGTCTGCGCCAGATTGTCAGCACCATCCGCGGCTTTTCCGGCGAGGAACTGGATGTGAACCGCGAGCGTTCGTGGTGGGAGCGGCTGACCGGGGCTGCCGCCCCGCTGGCGCATTTCATGGCCCGCTATGAAGAGGTGCAGGGCCAGATCGACAAGGTGACCGACAACCTGCTGGTGCATCAGACCGCGCTGCTGAAAGATATCAAAAGCCTCGATATCCTCTATGCCAAGACCCTGACCTTCTATGACGAGCTGGGCCTTTACATTGCCGCCGGGCAGGCCAAGCTGGCCGAACTTGATACCGGGGCCATCCCCGCCAAAGAGGCCGCTGTCAAGGCCGCCGCCGAGGCCGATCAGGTGAAGGTGGCGCAGGAATTGCGCGACATGCGCTCGGCCCGCGATGATCTGGAACGCCGGGTCTACGATCTGCAACTGACGCGGCAGGTGACGATGCAATCGCTGCCCTCGATCCGTCTGGTGCAGGAAAACGATAAAAGCCTGGTGGGCAAGATCAACTCCACCCTGATGAACACTGTGCCTTTGTGGGAAACCCAACTGGCGCAGGCGGTGACCATCCAACGCTCGCGTGAGGCGGCCGAGGCGATCCGCGATGCCAATGATCTGACCAACGAGTTGCTGACGGCCAATGCCAACAACCTGCAGGAGGCCAACAAGGTGGTCCGCACCGAAATGGAGCGCGGCGTGTTCGATATCGAATCGATCAAGTCGGCCAATGCCACCCTGATTGCCACCATCGAGGAAAGCTTGTCGATTGCCGACGAGGGCAAGGCGCGGCGGGCAACAGCCGAGGTGGAACTGCACAAGATGGAAACCGGCCTGCGCGATACGCTGTCGGCGGCCAAGGCCAGCAAGACGGGTCTTGGCGAAGCGGTGGGGGGTGCGGCCTGAACCATGCTGGCCGCCTCGCCCCTGATCCGCCTTGCAAAAATGCTGCCGGCCCTGCTGGTGGCACTTCTCGTAGCGGGTTGCGAGGTGGGCGGCCCCGCACCCATAGCGCCGCCCCGGCCCGAGATATTGCCGCCGGTGCTGGCCCCGGTTGAAACCCCGCAAAGTGCGGCGGCGCGCACCTATTACGCCGAGGTGCAGCAGGCGTTGCTGTCGCAAGGGCTGTTGCGCACCGATGGCGGTACGCAGGATGCGCCGGTGACCGACCGCATTCTGGCCGAGAACTTTCTGCGCATCGCCCTTTATGATGAGTATGCCCGCAGCGCTTCGGGCACGGTACAGCGGCAAACCTCAAGCGAGTTGCGCCGCTGGCAAGCGCCGGTGCGGGTTGGCCTGCGCTTTGGTGCCTCGGTTTCCGCCGACAAACGCGCCACCGATACTGCGCGCGTGGCCTCGTACCTCGCGCGCCTTGCGCGGGTCACCGGGCACCCGATTGGCCTGAGCGACGCCAACCCGAACTTTTACCTCTACATCGTCAGCGAGGACGAACGCCGCAACCTTGGCCCCGTCATGGCGCAGGCCCTGCCGCAACTGACCGCCGCCGATGTGGCCGGGGTAACCCAGATGGCCGCCTCGACCTATTGCATCGTTTATGCGCAATCGGCGGGGTCCAGCGGCGTTTACACCCGCGCCTTTGCCGTGGTGCGCGCCGAACATCCCGATCTTTTGCGCCTGTCGTGCCTGCACGAAGAAATCGCGCAGGGCCTTGGCCTCGCCAATGACAGCCCCAGCGCGCGCGCCTCGATCTTCAATGATGACGAGGAATTTGCCCTGCTCACCCCGCAGGACGAAGCGATGCTGCGTATCCTTTACAACCCCGCGCTGCGCCCCGGCATGTCCGAGGCCGAAGCGCGCCCGATAGTGTTTGATCTTGCCCGCAGGCTGACGGGCGGCGAAAGTTAACCCCAAAACTGGGGGAAATGGAGAGAGAGATGGTCTTTGATTTCCTGAAGGGCGAGTTTATCGACGTCATCACCTGGCTTGATGACAGCCGCGATACCATGGTCTGGCGGTTCGAGCGGCAGGGCAACGCCATCAAATACGGTGCCAAGCTGACGGTGCGCGAGGGGCAATCGGCGGTGTTCGTGCATGAAGGCCAGATGGCCGATGTGTTCGGCCCCGGCATGTATGTGTTGGAAACCAACAACATGCCGATCATGACCACGCTGCAAAGCTGGGATCACGGCTTCGATTCGCCCTTCAAATCCGAGATCTATTTCGTCAACACCACCCGTTTTAATGATCAGAAATGGGGCACCAAAAACCCGATCATGTGCCGCGACCCCGAGTTTGGCCCGGTGCGGCTGCGGGCGTTCGGCACCTATTCGATGCGGGTGGCCGACCCTGCGGTGTTCCTCAAGGAAATCGTCGGCACCGATGGCGAGTTTACCGCCGACGAGATCAGCAACCAGATCCGCAACGTGATCTTGCAGGAAATGAGCCGGGTTCTGGCCGGTTCCGGCATTCCGGTGCTGGATATGGCCGCGAACACCGCCGATCTGGGCAAGCTGGTGACAACCGCCATCGCGCCGAAAATCGCCGAATACGGCCTCGCGCTGCCCGAATTCTATGTAGAAAACATCAGCCTGCCCGAAGAGGTGGAAAAGGTGCTGGACAAGCGCACCAGCGTCGGCATCGCCGGGGATCTCAACAAATACATGCAGTTCAACGCCGCCGAAGGCATGGCCAACCCCGGATCGGGCATTGGCGCTGCGATGGGGGCGGGGATGGGCGCTGGCATGGGGATGAACATGGCGCAGAACATGGGGCCCTGGGGGGCACCGGGGGGTGCGGCACCCGCAGCCCCGCCGCCACCCCCCGCACCCCCTGCGGCCCGCGCATGGCATGTGGCGGTGGCGGGCGAGACCAAAGGCCCCTATTCCGAGGCCGATCTGGTGGCCATGGCGGCATCGGGTGCGTTGACCCGCGCCTCGCAGGTCTGGACCGCCGGGCAGGACGGTTGGAAAGCCGCAGGCGACAGTGATCTTGTGCGGCTTTTTGCCATGGTGCCACCGCCGCCGCCGGCCGGTTGATCGGAAATGGTCACGGAAGAACACCGCTGGCCCTGCGCCCAATGCGGCGCTGATCTGCGCTATGCGCCGGGCCAGACCGAACTGGTGTGCGAACATTGCGGCCATGTGCAGGCCATCACGCCCGCCGCCCCTCGGCGCAAAGCCTCGGCGCTTGGCGAGTTGGACCTCGCGCGCGGGTTGAAAGATGATCTGCCGGGCGAGGCCAGCGGCGAGGTGCGCTCTACCTCCTGCCCCAGTTGCGGGGCGATTGTTGAATTTCAGGGTGCAGCACACGCCACCGAATGCCCGTTTTGCGCCAGCCCGGTGGTGGTGGATACCGGCATCCAGCGCCGGATCAAACCGCAGGCGCTGATCCCCTTCACCATCACAGAGCCCGACGCCCGCCGCGCCCTGACCGGCTGGCTTGGCAGCCTGTGGTTCGCACCCAACGCCTTGCTGGAATATACCCGCGCGGGCCGGGCGATGAACGGCATCTACGTGCCGTTCTGGACATTTGATGCCGACAGCCAGAGCAGCTATCGGGGCCAGCGCGGCGAGCATTACTATGAAACCCGAACCGTAACCGTGCAGGTGAACGGCAAATCGGAACAGCGCCAGGAGCAGGTGCAGAAAACCCGCTGGTATGCGGCCAGTGGCCGGGTGGGGCGGCGGTTTGACGATACGCTGGTGATGGCCTCCACCAGCCTGCCCGCGCGGCTTGGCAATGACCTGACGCCCTGGGATCTGGCCACACTGGAACCATACAGCCCTGATTACCTTGCCGGATTTCAGGCCGAAGGCTATACCGTGGTACTGGCCGACGGCCACGCCACCGCGCGCGCTGAAATGGCCCGGATCATCGAAGATGACGTGCGCCGCGATATCGGCGGCGACGAGCAGCGCATTGATACCGTGGACAGCCGGTTCGATGTCGAAACCTTCAAGCACATCCTGCTGCCGGTCTGGATGGCGGCCTATAAATACAGCGGCAAAAGCTTTCGTTTCCTCGTCAACGGCCAAACCGGCGAAGTGCAGGGCGAGCGGCCCTATAGTTGGTGGAAGATCACCTTCGCGGTGCTTGCCGTGGTGGCGATCGTGTTGGGCGCGGTGTATCTCAACGATCCCGCAACGCTTGGCCTGCCGCGCCCGGATTGGCTGAACTGAGGCAGGGCTTGGCAGCGGCACAGCTTCCGGTTTCTTGACCGATTTGATTTCCATCAAATTGGGCCGCACCTGCCACCCGGCCCTGCCCCATTTGATTGATTGGCGGGGCGGGCGTTCTTCGCGGAAATCGTCCACTGGACGATTTCTGATCGCTCATCTCCCCCCGGCAGGCGCGTTTACACGCAGCCGCCAGACAGGCGCGCCGCAATTTGCCCCACTGTTCCGATTGCGGACAATCCCTTGCTCTCCGGCGTTCCGCCGCCAAGCAACGAACCGAGAAACTCTCTCCTAAAGCGGTTTGCCTTCAATCTGAATCAGATTGAAGGCAAACCAAGACAGGCCAAACGCCGGGAATGTTGCGTTTTGCATTTGATCTGCTGACCCAGATCAAATGCAAAACGCTGTAGAGAGTTTCCAAGATCGGTCCGGGCGCATGACTTCGGTGAACAGTCGCTCTTCATTGCGGCTGTTGCCTTCCCGCTCCCCCCGTTGACACCGCCGCCCCCACGCGCGATAGCCCGCATCACCCCGGCGGAGGCCCCGAATGCGCAGTCTTGATCATGCCCAAATTGCCGAACTGCCGAACCCCTATTTCGGCAAGGTGCGCGATTGCTATGATCTGCCCGCCACCGCGACCGATCCCGCCCGCCGGATATTGATCTCATCAGACCGGCTATCGGCCTTTGACCGCATCCTTGCCACCATCCCGTTCAAGGGGCAGGTGCTGACCCAGATGGCGCGATGGTGGTTTGATCAGACGGCTGATATCTGCCCCAATCATGTGCTTTGCTACCCCGATCCCAACGTGGTGATCGGCCGGCACCTGACCATTCTGCCGGTCGAGATCGTGGTGCGGGGGTATCTTGCGGGCACCACCTCGACCTCGATCCTCACCCGGTATCGCCAAGGCCAACGCGCGATGTACGGCCATGTGCTGCCCGAGGGCTTGCGCGACAATCAGGTGCTGGATACCCCGATCATCACCCCCACCACCAAAGCCTTTGACGGCGGCCATGATGCGCCTCTGACCGCCGGTCAGATCGTGGCGCAGCGGCTTTTGACGCAAGAGCAGTGGGATGCGGTGTCATCGCGCGCGCTGGCCCTGTTTGCGCGCGGCCAGCAGATGGCGGCGGCGCGGGGGCTTATTCTGGTGGATACCAAGTATGAATTCGGGCTTGATACCGCTGGCCGCATCCTGTTGGCTGACGAGATTCACACCCCCGACAGCAGCCGCTATTGGCTGGCGGATGGCTATCAGGCGGCCTTTGCCACAGGCACCCGCCCGCCCAGTTTTGACAAGGACGTGATCCGGTCCTGGGTTGCGGCGCGCTGCGATCCCTATACTGACCCGATCCCGGAAATTCCCGCCGACCTGATCGCCGCCACCTCACAGGTCTACATCAGCGCCTGTGAGGCGATCACCGGGGCGGCCTTCGTGCCCGACCTTTCCGGCGAGACGCCACTGGCGCGGGTGCGGGCTAATCTTGCCCCCTACTTCAACACGTAGAGCGGGATGGGTTTACACGGAATTGGAAATCGCTGCCTCTCGCATGCGCTCGAACGCGTTTTCCAATGCGTGTTGGTTCCATAAAACTCATCCCGCTTTAGCGCCGTGCCGTTTGCGCTAACACCAGCAAAGCCGCTATGTTCGGCCACAGAAAAAGGAGTGCGGCGATGATTCTCAGCTGTGGCGAGGCCCTGATCGACATGTTGCCGCGCACCACGACGCTGGGCGAACCGGCTTTTGCGCCCTATGCGGGGGGCGCGGTGTTCAACACCGCCATCGCGCTGGGCCGTCTTGGGGCGCCATCGGGGTTTTTCTCGGGCCTGTCCACCGACATGCTGGGTGAAATTCTGGCCGATACGCTGCTGGCCTCGAACGTCGATATCGCGCATTGCGCCCGCTCAAACCGCCCCACCACGGTGGCATTCGTCAAGCTGGTGCGCGGGCAGGCGACCTATGCGTTTTACGATGAAGGCACCGCAGGCCGGATGCTGGCGCCGGGCGATCTGCCCGCCCTGCCGCCCACGGTTCAGGCGCTGTTTTTTGGCGGCATATCGCTGGTCAATGATCCCGCCGCCAGCACTTACGAGGCGCTGCAGATGCGCGAATGTGCCGCCCGGGTGACGATGATCGACCCCAACATCCGCCGCACCTTCATCGCCGGGCAAGAAGCCTCTTACCGCGCGCGGGTCGGGCGGATGATGGCGCGGGCCGATATCGTCAAGCTGTCGGACGAAGATCTGGAATGGCTGATGGGGGCGGGCGAAGTGGTTGATATAGCCGGCAAAATCATCTCCACGGGCCCCAAGGCTGTGTTTGTCACCGAAGGTGCCAAAGGCGCGCACGCCTTCACCGCCACCCAGGCGCTTTGGCAACCGGCCGAGCGGGTGACGGTGGCCGATACCGTGGGCGCGGGCGATACCTTCAATGCGGGCGTTCTGGCGGCTTTGCACAGCGCCGGGGCGCTGGATAAACCGGCACTCGCAGCACTGCCCGATGCCACTTTGCAAGCCGCCCTTGCCCTCGGCAACCGCGCCGCCGCCATCACCGTCAGCCGCGCCGGGGCCAACCCGCCCTGGGCGCACGAGGTGTGAGGGCGGTTCTGCAACGCGTCAGCCACGCCTCGGTGCGGGTGGCGGGTGAAACCGTGGAGCAGATCGGGCCGGGCCTGCTGATCCTCGTCTGCGCCATGCAGGGCGATACCGGGGCCGAGGCCACGGCACTCGCCTCCAAGATCGCCAGGCTGCGGATATTCAAGGATGCGGCGGGCAAGATGAACCTGTCGCTGCGCGATGTTGAAGGTGCGGCCCTTGTGGTCAGCCAGTTCACCCTCGCCGCTGATCTGCGCGGCAACCGCTCCGGCTTTTCCACCGCCGCCCCGCCCGAGTCGGGCAAGCGGCTTTATGAACACTTCACAGCCAGCCTTGCCGCCACCGGCATCCCCGTCGCCCGCGGCATCTTTGGCGCTGATATGGAGGTCAGCCTAACCAATGACGGCCCCGTCACCATCTGGATGGATACCGACCCGGCGCAAACGCGCTGAACGCGGCCAAGCCCTGCCGCCCGCAACCGGAGATTGTCGGCAATGACGATCCGACCTGGCTTGCGGACCGGGGCAAGCGCGCGGTCCTGATCCGCGCGGCAGGCGGCCTGATGGCACCCCGTTGCACCCAATCCCGACAATTCGCCTAAAATTGCCCCCCCGCTCTTTGGTGCAGGTGCGGGGGTGTGAAACCACCGCTTTTCTGCTGCGGGAGCGGGGGCGCGAGGCCCCCGCACCCCGCGGCAAAGGCCCATTGCAGCCTTGCATTTCCCGCATCGCCCGCCGCCGGGAAAGGTGCGTTTTGCATATGATCCGGCACGCCAGACCGAACGCAGAACGCCTTGGCCGCAACCGGAGCCTAAAACTCCACCCCCATCTGCGCCTTGATCCCCGACCGGAACGGATGCTTGATCAGCGTCATCTCTGTCACCAGATCCGCCACCTCGATCAGCGCTTCCTTGGCGTTGCGCCCGGTCAGCACCACATGCGTCAACGGCGGCTTCTCGGACAGCAAAAACCCCACCACCTCATCAATATCCAGATAATCATAGCGCAGCGCGATGTTGATCTCGTCCAGCAACACCAGCCGTATCCCGGGATCACGGATCAGCTCTTTCGCCTTTTCCCACCCTGCGCGTGCCGCCGCGATATCGCGGGTCTTGTCCTGCGTTTCCCAGGTAAACCCCTCGCCCATCGCGTGAAACTGGCACATGTCACTGAAATGCGTCGTCAACAGCCGCCGCTCGCCGGTATCCCACGCCCCCTTGATGAACTGCACCACCGCACAGGGCATCCCATGTGCCACACAGCGCAGAATCATCCCGAACCCGGACGAGGATTTGCCCTTGCCCGCCCCGGTATGCACGATGATCAACCCCTTCTCGCCCGCCTTGCCCGCCATGATTTTGTCGCGCGCGGCCTTCTTCCTGGCCATCTTGCTGGCATGGCGCGCAAGGTCTGCTTCTGCACCGGGTGTCGCTGCGAGGTCGGTCATGGTCGCTCATATCCTTGACAAGAAGGGGTAAGATGCCGCAATTGGGGCCTGCTGGTGCCTGTTTATGACAGGCGAAGAGGGAATGCGACAGGGGCCACCGATCACCACCGGCCCCCAAGCGCTGCCGCCCCCGCGACCGTGACCGGAGAGGTTGCCCATACCACTGGCCCGCAAAGGCTGGGAAGGCGGGCAGCCGTTGGGTGCAAACCCTCAATCCGCAAGCCGGGAGACCTGCCAGCACACGAAAGACTGAACCGGCGGACGGGGTGTTCCGCGACCGGCAGACAGGTTCCGCTGCAGCGGCATCTTTCTCTGGCGCGTGCCCCCCCAAAGCCAAAGCCAAGGACAGGGCATGGCCGCCACACTTTACGTCTGCACCACCTGCCGGATGGGCGAACCCGCCCCCGAAGGCGTACCCGTGCCCGGCGCCCGCCTGCACGCCGCCCTTCTGGCTATCGGCGCGCCGGAAGGCGTGGGCATCGTCGGCGTCGAATGCCTTTCCGCCTGCAACAGCGGCTGCGCGATATCGCTGGTGGCCCCCGGTGCATGGTCCTACGTCTATGGCCGCCTGACCGAGGCCGACGCCGCCACCATCCTGCAAGGTGCCGCCCTTTATGCAGCCACTCCCGATGGCATCGTGCCATGGCGCGCGCGCCCCGAGATTTTCCGCAAGCAAAGCCTTGCCCGCATTCCACCTATGGAGGCCGCATCTTGACCAAACCCATGTCCGATCTCGGCAAAATCCCCGTCACCGTCATCACAGGCTTTCTTGGGGCCGGTAAAACCACCCTGATCCGCCATCTGATGGCCAACCCCCAAGGCAAACGCCTCGCCATTCTGGTCAACGAGTTTGGCACCCTGGGCGTGGACGGCGATATCCTGAAATCCTGCGCCGATGCAAATTGCCCGGTGGAAAACATCGTCGAACTCGCCAACGGCTGCATCTGTTGCACCGTCGCCGATGATTTCATCCCCACCATCGAGGCGCTGATGGCCCTGCCCACCAAGCCCGATCACATCATCATCGAAACCTCGGGCCTCGCCCTGCCCAAGCCGCTGTTGAAAGCGTTCGACTGGCCCGCCATCCGCTCGCGCATCACGGTTGATGGCGTGATCGCCCTCGCCGATGCCGAGGCGGTGGCGGCTGGCCGCTTTGCCCCCGATGTGGCGGCGGTGGAGGCCCAACGCGCCGCCGACCCTTCCATCGACCATGAAACCCCGCTGTCCGAAGTGTTCGAGGATCAGATCGCCTGCGCCGATATCATCCTGCTGTCGAAAGCCGATCTTGCCGGGGATGCGGGCCTTGCGGCCGCCCGCGCCGCCATTTCGGCCGAGCTGACCCGCAGCGTGCCGATGCTGCCGATGACCGAGGGCATCATTGATCCGCGCGTGATCCTCGGCCTCAATTCCCGCGCCGAGGATGATATCGCAGCACGCCCCTCGCATCACGACGGCCACGACGATCACGAACATGATGATTTCGAAAGTATCGTGGTTGATCTGCCCGAGATCTCCGATCCCGAAGCCCTCACCGCCGCCATCATCCGCCTTGCCCGCGAGCAGCACATCCTGCGCGTCAAGGGCCACGTGGCGGTTGCAGGAAAATCACTGCGCCTTCTGGTGCAGGCCGTGGGCGCGCGGGTGCGCCACCAGTACGACAAGCCATGGGGCGATACGCCCCGCCGCTCGCAACTGGTGGTGATCGCCGAACATCACGACATTGATCCCAAGGCCATCCGCGCCGTGCTGGTGCCAAGCGAGGCCTAATGCAGCCCCAACGCACGCCTTCTCCCTGTTTCTTGCCTGATTTGATTTCAATCAAATCAGGCCGCGCCTGCCTGCCCCCGGCAGGCGCGATAGTGCGCCAGCCCAGGCAGACGCGCCCTGATTTGCCCAACCGATCCGATTGCGGACAATCCCTTGCCCAAACGGCCTTCGGCCTATTTGGCAACAAACCGGAAAACTCTCTCCCAGAGAGTTTTCTGATCGGTTCGCGCCTCCCACCCCACCGCCTTCCAAAGGCCTGATCCGCCATGCATGTCGTCTTTCGCGAAAGCCACGGGTTGGAGGAAACCGACACCCCTTTCGATCTGGGCCAGACCCCCGCCGATCTGGTGGTGCTGTCGTTTTCCGACAGCGACCTTGGCGCCTTCGCCGCGGGCTGGCAGCGTGGCCGGGGCACCCTGCCCACCCTGCGCCTTGGCAACCTCACGGCGCTGAAACACCCGCTGTCGGTCGATACCTATGCCGAGCAAACCCTGTCCGGTGCCAAGGCCGTCCTCGTCCGCCTGATCGGCGGCGAGGCCTATTGGCCCTACGGCCTTGCCACCCTGCAAGATATGGCCCGCCGCCAAGGCATGGCGCTGGCCGTCCTGCCCGCCGATGGCCGCCCCGACCCCACGCTCGACGCCCTCTCCACCCTCCCGGTTTCCACCTTGCGCCGCCTGCAAACGCTGTGCGACGCGGGCGGTGCTGTGGCGGCACAAGCGGCCCTTGCCCAACTGGCGCTGGCCGCGGGCCTGTATGCAGGCCCTGTTGCGGGCGAAAAAACCGTCCCCGACTGCGGCTTTTACGATCCGGCCAAAGGTGTGCTCGCCGCCGCCCCCGCCTCCGATCTGCCGCAAGTCCTTGTCACCTTCTACCGCTCGTATCTCACCGCAGGCGACACCGCCCCGATCGATGCCCTGATCGCCGCCCT
>JANNAV010000084.1:0-1969 GCA_031384695.1 Paracoccaceae bacterium | reverse complement strand
GGCGTCATACTTGCCAACGGTCAGGCCGGGAATGATGCCGTCCCATGCCTGTGGGACCACGGCGCATTCAACCTTCATCCGCGCACACAGCACCGCGATCAGG
The DNA here is from genome assembly GCA_031384695.1 of Paracoccaceae bacterium. Taxonomy (GTDB): domain Bacteria; phylum Pseudomonadota; class Alphaproteobacteria; order Rhodobacterales; family Rhodobacteraceae; genus JANNAV01. Next base: position 1,866 of record JANNAV010000084.1, on the reverse strand, counting down.
TCAATCTCATAGCCCGTCAGCGACCCGTCGGCATTGCTATAGTTCCACGGCGGATACGCGCCTTCGGTGGCGATGGTGATTTTGGCGGGCAGCCCTTGGGCAAGTGCCGATGATGACAGCAACGGCAAAAGCCCGAAGGCAAGCAACATACGGCGCGTGGTCATTGATAAACTCTCCCCATGTCAGGTGATGCGCAGGCGCCGCAGTTGACCCTGCAATAAAAACTTTACAATGGCAGGCAGGGGAAATGGATTGGATATCTATTTGCTCTTAGGGCAAGTTGAACTTATGCTATTGGCATGGTGACGCGCCGTATTCCCTCATTGAACTGGCTTCGGGTGTTCGAGGCTGCGGCACGGCGGCAAAGCTTTGCCCGTGCGGGGCTTGAGTTGAACATGTCAGCCGCCGCCGTCAGCCAGCAGGTGCTGGCGCTGGAAACCCACCTTGGCCACGCGCTGTTTGAGCGGTCCGCCAACCGGGTGCAACTGACACCCGAAGGCAGCGATTTTCTGCCCACCGTGCAGGTTTCGCTGGAAGCGGTTGAAAGCAAGGCGGCGTCGCTGTTTGCCCGCCACCGGGTTGAACGCGTGTCCTTGTTGGCCAGCCAGTTGATGGCGATGAGCTGGCTTCCGCAAGTTCTTGCGGATTTTGAGCGGGATTTCCCGCAAATCCGGGTTGACCTGTTCATGGAGGATACCCAGCGTCAGGCGAAGCCTGATCTGATGATCCGCTTTGGCGAGGAGCCGGGTCTGGTGCGCCATCCCCGCTGGCTGATGGGCATGTCGCATGTCGTGCTTTGCCGCAAGGAAGACTTGCCCCGGCTGACTGATCTGGAAAGTCTCTTGTCGTTCAAGCTGTATGATGTCGTCTCGCATGCGATGGGGTGGACAGCCCTTCTGAACCACAACTTCGGGCCGATGCAGGGGCGCAACCTGAAACTGCAGGCCGTTGATACCACGCCACTGGCCCTGATGATGGTGTGTCAGGGTCTGGGTCTTGCGATCGGGCATATGCCCGTTTGCGGGCCACTGGCAAGATCGTTGGGGCTGGAAATTTGCCGGCTTGTGCCGCCGACGCGCGGGCCGGGCAACTACTATCTTGAGCAACCTGCAGACCGGCCACAACGCCCCGGCGTGCAGCAGTTGGAATGGGCGTTGCAGGCCGCTGCCTCAGCTACCCTTCCGTCGTGAACCGCGACGCATAGGGCAGGCTGGCCGCGCCGACCGCTTTGGGCGCATGGGGGATGCTGCCCACCACTGCCGTCAAACCCACTGCCGTGCTGGACAACGCATCACAGATAGCCTGACACAAATGGCGTGGTGCGTAAGACGACAGCACCACTGTGCCCACATCCACGAACTGACGCGCCTCGCGCACCTTGCTGGCCAGCAGGGCCACGCAATCCGATTTCCAGTTCTCAACAGCTGACGCGTAGTGCGGTGATCCTTCGGAAAGGCGCCACAGATCCTCGGATGACACGTCATTCGATCCCAGCGCGCGTTCGAAATGCAAAAGGCCGACGTCATAGGCGGAATTTGCACCACTGCGATGAATCTGGTGGTTCAGGATCAGCCGCGTATGCACCATCGCGCCGATATAAAAGAACAGATAGTTGTCCAGATCGCGCGCGATGCCGAACAGGCTTTCGCCATTTGCGGCGGCGGTGACATCGTTCTGCACGAACACCTCTAGCCCAAAATCGGCCTCAGTGCGTTCCTTGAAGGTCTTCAACTCATTCGTGTCGCCAAAGCCTTCCGGAAGCGCCAGACCAATGCCTGCAATCCGCCGCCGTTTGGCTTTGCTGATCTTGGTCAACAGCGTCTCGACGTTGGCATATAGGGCGGGATGCACGTGATCCGCGCCGGG
>JANNAV010000069.1:0-9438 GCA_031384695.1 Paracoccaceae bacterium | reverse complement strand
TGGCGGTGCTGGAGGCGACGCGGCAGGAGGCGATCATCGTGTTCACCTCGGATCACGGTGACATGCTGGGCGAACGCGGGCTTTGGTTCAAGATGAACTTCTTTGAGGGCGCCGCACGGGTGCCGATGATGATTGCGGCACCCGGGCTTGCACCGGCGCGGATCGACACGCCGGTATCGACGTTGGACCTGTTGCCGACGCTGTGTGATCTGGCGGGGATTTCGCTGGACGAGGTGATGCCCTGGACTGATGGCGAAAGCCTGCTGGCCTTGGCAGGGGGCGCGGCGCGGGGGGCGGCAGTGGCGATGGAATATGCCGCCGAAGGCACGATCACGCCGATGGTTGGCTTGCGGCTGGGGCGTTGGAAATACATCCGTTGTGCGGCTGACCCGGAGCAGTTGTTTGATCTGGAAGCGGACCCTTCGGAAAGGCACAACCGCGCGGGTGATGCGGCGGTGGGCGATATTCTGGCCGGTTTCCGGGCGATGGCAGATGCGCGGTGGGATCTGGCGGCCTATGATGCGGAAGTGCGCGCGTCGCAGGCGCGGCGCTGGGTGGTCTATGAGGCGCTGCGCAATGGCAGTTATTATCCTTGGGATTATCAGCCGCTCAGGGCGGCATCGGAGCGGTATATGCGCAACCACATGGATCTGAACACGTTGGAGGAAAACCAGCGTTTTCCGCGTGGTGAGTGATGCGCGGCCATAAGAGAGGCTGGGCGTTGCGGCTGTATCTGGCGCTGGCGCGGCGGGCGGCCCCGCTTTGGCGCATCAGCCTGCGGCGGCGGGTGGGGCGCGGCAAGGAAGACGCTGCGCGATTGGCCGAGCGCGAGGGGGTGGCAAGTGCCGCCCGCGCGCCCGGCCCGGTGCTTTGGCTACATGCTTTGGGGTTGGGCGAGGCGATGGCGCTGCTGTCGGTGATCCGGGCGGTGCTGCTGTTGCGATCGGATATGCAGATCGTGCTGACCACCAACACCCGCACCGGGGCCGACGGGCTTGCGACACTGGGGTTGCCGGGGGCCTGCGTGCACCAATACGCGCCGATGGAGGCGGCAGGGGCGGTGCAGCGGTTTCTGGACCATTGGCGGCCCGATGCCGTGGTGGTGGCGGAACTGGATTTGTGGCCGTTGATGCTGGACCGCCTGCGCGCGCGGGGGATACCGGTGATGATGGCCAATGCGCGGCTGACCGATCACCGCTTTGCGGGCCGCAAGCGGATGGGCAGGATGTTTGGCGATGTGCTGGCGATGCTGCGGCTGATGCTGGTGCAGGACGGCTTGACGCGCGAGCGGCTGATTGCGCTGGGGGCTGATCCGGCGCGGGTGCGGGTGGCGGGGCTGTTGAAGGCGGCGGCGGAACCGCTGCCGGATCAGGTGGCCGCGCGGCAGGCGTTGGCGGTGGCGATTGGCGGGCGGCCGGTTTGGCTGGCGGCGGCGACCGAAGGGCGGGAAGATGCGGTGGTGCTGGAGGCGCACAGGCTGGCGCGGCGGGTGCTGCCGGATTTGCTGCTGATCCTTGCGCCACGGCAATTGAGCGATGCGGAAAACACGGCGGCGCGCTGTGTGGCGGTGTTCGGATCGGTCGCACAGCGCAGCAAAGCTGCGGTGCCTGCGCGCGAGGATGCGGTGTATCTGGCGGATACGGTTGGGGAAATGGGGCTTTGGTACCGGCTGGCGCCGATTTCCTTTATCGGACATTCGTTGGTGATGCCCGAGGGGCGGGCGTTGACGGGCAAGAACCCGTTCGAGGCGGTGGCGCTGGGTTCAACGGTGGTGCATGGGCCTGCGGTTGGCAATTTTGCCGAAAGCTACGCCGCGCTGGCGGCGGTGGGGGGCGCGCGGATGGTGGGGGACGCGGCAGAGTTGGCGGCGGCGGTGACCGGGGCGTTGCGCCATGAGGATTTGCGGGCGGCCCGCGCGCAGCGGGCGTCTATGGTGCTGGCGCAGGGGCAGGCGGCGTTGCAGCAGACGGTAGACGCGGTGCTGGGCCTGTTGCCGCCTGCGCGCTGATCGCGGGTTGCGAGGCATGGCGGGCGGCGATAGGGTTTGCGGCGGTATGGCAAGGGGTATGGTATGGAAAAGCTGAGGGTATTCATCGGGTGGGATTCGCGCGAGGACATCGCCTATCAGGTGGCGCGGCGGTCTTTGCTGCGCCATGCCAGCGTGCCGGTTGAGGTGATCCCGATCAAGGTGGACGAGATGGTGGCGCAGGGCAATTACAGCCGCGTGGTTGATCCGCTTGCCTCGACCGAGTTCACCTATTCGCGGTTTCTGACGCCGCATCTGGCGGGCTTTCAGGGCTGGGCGCTGTTTGCGGATTGCGACTTTCTGTTCTTTGGCGATGTGGCAAAGCTGGGGCAATACATGAACCCGGCGCATGCGGTGGCCTGTGTGCATCATGATTACACGCCGAAGGAGGCCACCAAGATGGATGGGGCGGTGCAGACCAGCTATCCGCGCAAGAACTGGTCATCGTTCATGCTGTTCAACTGTGGGCATCCCTCGACACGGCAGTTGACGGTTGCGCGGGTGAACCGCGAGAGCGGTGCCTATCTGCACCGGATGCAATGGGCAAAGGATAACGAGATCGGCGCGATCCCGCAAAGCTGGAACTGGCTGGAGGGGTGGTGCGAAAAGCCCGCAACAGGCAAGCCCGATGCGGTGCATTACACGCGCGGCGGCCCGTGGTTTGAGGCCTGGCAGAACGTGGATTATGCCGCCGAGTGGCAGGCCGAGGCGGCGGCGTGCCGGGCGGAAGGGTTGGCGGGGGCGTAAGCTTGCCCTGCCCCAAGGCGGCGGGTAACATCGCGGCGGAATTGCGGAACGGGCGATAGGGACAGGGGTATATGGCGAAGGTTCTGGTCACCGGGGCGGACGGTTTCATCGGCTCGCATCTGACGGAGATGCTGGTGGCGGAAGGCCATGATGTGCGCGCGCTGGTGCAGTATAACTCTTTCAACTCGTGGGGTTGGCTGGATCATGTGGAGTGCCGCGCGGCCCTTGAGGTGGTCAGCGGTGACGTGCGGGACGCGCAGTTCTGCAATGGCATTGCCAAGGGGGTGGATATGGTTTTCCATCTGGCCGCCCTGATCGCCATTCCCTATTCCTATGCCGCCCCCGACAGCTATGTCGAAACCAATGTGCGCGGTACGCTGAACATCTGTCAGGCGGCGCTGAATGCGGGCTGTGCGCGGGTGATCCACACATCGACCTCGGAAGTTTACGGCACGGCGCAATATGTGCCGATGGACGAGGCGCATCCGTTGCAGCCGCAATCACCCTATTCGGCCAGCAAGATCGGGGCCGATGCCATTGCGATGAGCTTTTTCAACGCGTTCGATCTGCCGTTGACCATCGCGCGGCCATTCAACACTTATGGGCCCCGGCAATCGGCGCGGGCGGTCATTCCCACCATCATCACCCAGATTGCGGCGGGGGCGCAGGAAATACGGCTGGGCGATCTGAGCCCGACGCGGGATTTCAACTATGTGCGCGATACCTGCCGGGGGTTTGTGGCGCTGGCAGGCGCGCAGGGTACGGTGGGCGAGACTGTCAACATCGGCTCTAATTCCGAGATATCCATGTTGGACACGCTGAACCTGATCCGCGATATCATGCAGTCGCATGTTGAATTTGTGCAGGACACCGACAGGATCAGGCCGGGGAAATCGGAAGTGTTCCGGCTTTGGTGCGACAATGCCAGGATCAAGGCGCTGACCGGGTTTGCGCCGGAGTTTTCCATCCGGCAGGGGTTGGAAGCGACGGTGGCGTGGTTCACCGACCCCGCCAATCTTGGCCGTTACAAGGCGGACCGCTATAATGTGTGAGGCGTGAGGGTGGAGCGGCTGATCGAGGTGGTGCGCGATCATTATCGCCAGTCGGGGCCGATCCTGCTGCACAGCCCGGTGTTTGCGGGCAACGAGGCGGCCTATGTGGCGGAAACCCTGCGCTCGACCATGGTGTCGAGTGTCGGCGCATTTGTGGACCGGTTTGAGGCGGATATGGCGGCATACACCGGGGCTGCGCGGGCGGTGGCGGTGGTGAACGGCACGGCGGCGCTGCATATGGCGTTGCTGTTGGCGGGGGTTGGGGCGGGGGATCTGGTGATCACCCAGCCCTTGACGTTTGTGGCCACCTGCAACGCCGTTGCCTATTGCGGTGCGGAGCCGGTGTTTTGCGATGTGGACCGCGAGACGCTGAGCCTGTCACCGGATGCGGTGGAGGTGTGGCTTGCGGCGCATGCAGTTTTGGGGGCGGACGGGGTTTGCAGGCGGCGCGTGGATGGGCGGGTGATCCGGGTGTGTTTGCCGATGCACAGCTTTGGCCATCCGGCGCGGCTGGATGGGTTGGTGGAGGTTTGCGCCCGCTGGGGATTGGTGCTGATCGAGGATGCGGCGGAGTCTTTGGGCTCCACCTATCACGGGCGCCATACCGGCACCTATGGCGCGCTTGGCAGCCAAAGCTTCAATGGCAACAAGATCATCACCACCGGTGGCGGCGGCATGATCTTGTGTGATGCCGTGACGGGCTTGCGCGCCAAGCATTTGACCACCACGGCGAAAGCGCCGCATGCGTTTGAATATGTGCATGATGCGGTGGGCTATAACTACCGCCTGCCCAATCTGAATGCGGCGCTGGGGGTGGCGCAACTGGAGCGGCTGGAGGCGATGATTGCCGAAAAGCGGGCGTTGGCGGCGCGCTATGCGCGCGCACTTGCCGGGGTGTTCGAGGTGGTGCAGGAGCCTGCGGGGTGCCGGTCTAACTATTGGCTGAACGCGATTGTCTGCGAGGACCGGCGCATGCGCGATGCGGTGTTGGCCGAAACCAATGCGGCGGGGGTGATGACGCGGCCGATCTGGGCGTTGATGACGCGGCTGCCGATGTACCGGAACGCGGCGCGGGGTGATCTGGGAATCGCGGAATGGCTGGAGGCGCGGGTGGTGAATATCCCGTCGGGCGTTGTGGCACAGGTGGCGGCATGACGCGGCGGATCGCGGTTTTCACCGGCTCGCGCGCCGAATATGGGCTGTTGTCGGGGTTGATGCGGGCGATCCGGGATGAGGCGACGCTGGAATTGCAGGTGATCGCCGGGGCCATGCATTTCGCGCCGGAGTTCGGGATGACGGCGGCGCAGATTGTGGCGGACGGGTTTGTGATTGATGCGAAGGTCGAGATGTTGCTGGCCTCGGACAGCCGGGTTGGGGTGGTGAAATCGCTGGGCCTCGGCACCATCGGCATGGCGGATGTGCTGGAGCGGTTGGCGCCCGATCTTCTGGTTATTCTGGGTGACCGGTTCGAGGCCTTGGCGGCGGCGCAAGCGGCGTTGATCATGGGGGTGCCGATTGCCCATATCCACGGCGGCGAGATCACCGAGGGCGCTTATGACGATGCGATCCGCCATGCCATCACCAAGATGGCGGCGCTGCATTTCGTGGCCGCCGAGCCCTACCGCGCCCGCGTGATCCAGATGGGCACGCCGCCGGAGCGGGTGTTCAATGTGGGGGCGGCGGGGTTGGACGGGTTGGCGCATGGCGTGTTGATGCCGCTTGAGGCGGTATCGGCGCAGATCGGCTTTGCGATCCGCGCGCCCTATTTCCTCGCGACCTATCATCCGGCGACCAATGCGGATGAGGATCCCGTGGCCACCTGCGGCGCGATGCTGGCGGCGATGGCGGGGTTTGCGGGGTATCAGATGATCCTGACCTATCCGAATGCGGACAATGGCGGCCGGGCGATCATTGGCTGTCTGGACGGCTTTGCAGCGCTGCATCCGGGGCGGGCTGTGGCGGTGGCCTCGCTTGGGCGGGAACGGTATCGGGCGGTGCTGGCGGCGGCGGCTGCGATGGTGGGCAATTCATCGAGCGGCATCATCGAGGCCCCGGCGTTTGGCGTGCCGGTGGTGAATATCGGCGGACGGCAAAAGGGGCGGCTGGCGGCGGCGTCGGTCCGGCATGTGGGCGCGGGCGAGGCGGAAATCAGGGCCGGGTTGGCTTGGGCCATATCGGAGGCGGGGCGGGTTACGGCGCAGGGCGCGGTGAACCCTTATGGGCAGGGCAAGGCGGCCGAAGCGATGGTGCAGGTGTTGAAAACCGTGCAGCCGGGGCGGGATTTGCCGTTTCATGATCTGGCGGGGGCGGAATGAGCGCGCCTTCCGATCATGTGATGATCATCGCCGAGGCGGGGGTGAACCACAACGGCAGCTTTGATCTGGCGCTGGCGCTGGTCGATGCTGCAGCCGATGCAGGTGCCGATGTGGTGAAGTTTCAAACCTTCAAGGCCGATGCGCTGGCCTTGGCCACAGCGCCCAAAGCCGCCTATCAGGATCGGCAGATCGGTGCGGGGTTGAGCCAGCACGCCATGCTCAAGGCATTGGAATTGCCGGATGATTGGCATGGCGCGTTGCAAGCGCGGGCCGCAGAGCGGGGCATCGGATTCCTTTCAACCGCATTTGATTTCGACAGTCTGGGGTTTCTGGAAACGCTGGATTTGCCGTTCTACAAGGTGCCCTCGGGGGAGTTGACCAATGCACCGTTGCTGTGGCGCATCGCACGGATGCGGCGGCCTTTGGTGGTTTCAACCGGGATGGCCACATTGGGCGAGGTGGAGCAGGCACTGGCGGTGATTGCGCACGGGTTTGGCGATGCGGCAGAACCTGTGGGCATGGCGGAGGTTTGGCAAAGCTGGACCGGGGCTGGGGCCTTGGCGGGGCGGGCGACGCTGCTGCACTGCACCTCGCAATATCCGACTGCGATGGCCGAGGTTAATCTGCGGGCGATGCAGACGCTGGCGGCGGCCTTTAGCCTGCCCGTTGGTTACTCGGACCATACCGAGGGCATCGCGGTGCCGCTGGCGGCGGTGGCGATGGGGGCGCGGGTGATTGAAAAGCATCTGACCACCGACAGGGCTTTACCCGGCCCGGATCATGCGGCCTCGCTGGAGCCGCGTGAGTTTGCGGCGATGGTGGCGGGGATCCGGGCGGTGACGGCGGCATTGGGATCGGGCGCGAAGCAACCACAGCCAAGCGAGTGGGATACGCGGGCGGCGGCGCGGCAGACGCTGATTGCGGCGCGGGATATTGCTGCGGGGGCGGTTTTGGCGCGGCAGGATCTGACGACGGCGCGGGCCGGGCACGGGCGGGCGGCGGGTGAGTTATGGGACTGCGTTGGCACCAAGGCCACGCGGGCCTACCGGGCAGGCGAGGCGATAGAGCGGTGATGGGGGCGCGCGAGGCGATATTGCTGGGGGGCGGCGGGCATGGCCGGGTGGTGCGGGCTTTGGCCGAGGCTTTGGGCATCCGCGTGATCGGGGTTTGCGATCCGACGGTGGCGGGCGCGGAGTGGTTCGGGCTGCCGGTGCTGGGGGATGATGCGGCGTTGGAGCGCTACCCGCCGGGGGCTGTGCTGTTGCTGAACGGGGTGGGCAAGCTGCCGGGCCGCGATGCGCGGGGCCGGTTACAGGCGCGGTTTGCAGCGCGCGGTTATGAATTTCCGTTGCTGGTGCATCCTTTTGCGTGGGTGGCGGAGGATGCGATGCTTGCGGCGGGGGTGCAGATCATGGCGGGGGCGGTGGTGCAGCCGGGCTGCCGGATCGGGGCGGGCAGTATCGTGAACACGCGCGGCGCGGTGGATCATGGCTGCGTTCTGGGGGTGGATGTGCATCTGGCGCCGGGGGCGGTGCTGTGCGGCGATGTGAGGGTTGAGGACGGGGCCTTTGTGGGCGCGGGGGCGGTGGTGCTTCAGGGCCGCAGGATCGGGGCGGGTTCGGTGGTGGCGGCAGGGGCAGTGATCAGCCGCGATCTGGCGGCGGGCGAGACCGCTTACGGGCGTGGCACTTTGCCGGAAGGCGGGATGGCATGAGCGGTGAGGCCGATCCGGAATGGGCCGCCGCCTGCGTGAGCCCGGACCTTGATTTGCACGGCGTTATCAACGCGCTGGACCGGGTGGGGTTGCAGATTTTGCTGGTGGTTGACGGCGCGCAGCACCTGCTGGGCACGGTGACCGATGGCGATGTGCGCCGCGCGCTGCTGCGCAACCTGCCGATGTCGAGCCCGGCCGAGGCGGTGATGTTTCGCACCCCGATGGTGGTGGGGCCGGAACTGGACGCAGGGGCGGTGCTCAACCTGATGCGGGTGAACAAGCTGCGGCAACTGCCGATCCTTGATGGCGCGGGCCGGGTGGTGGGCCTGCATTTGTGGGATCAGGTGATGGCAGCACCAGTGCGGGAAAACACCGTGCTGCTGATGGCGGGCGGCTTTGGCAAACGCATGATGCCGTTCACCGAAAGCACCCCCAAGCCGATGCTGGAGGTGGCGGGCAAGCCGCTGTTGCAGCACGCCATCGAGCGCGCGCGGGCGGATGGCTTTCGCCGGTTCATCATCTCGCTGCACTATCTGCCCGAGGTTATCCGCGGCTATTTCGGCGATGGCAGCCGGTTTGATGCGCGGATCGAGTATATTCTGGAGGAGGCGCCGCTTGGCACGGCGGGGGCGCTTTCCTTGATCCGCGAGCGCCCTGCCCTGCCGATGGTGGTGGCCAATGGCGATATCCTGACCGATGTGCGGTTTTCCGATATGCTGGAATTTCACCGCGCCCAAGGAGCGGCGGCCACCATGGCGGTGCGCGAGCATCATTATCACAACCCCTACGGCGTGGTGCAGACCGAGGGCATGGCGATCACCGGGTTCGAGGAAAAGCCGGTCTGGCGCACCCGGATCAACGCGGGGCTTTATGTGCTGAACCCCGGCGCGTTGGGGCTTTTGCGGGCGGGCGAACATTGCAACATGCCCACCTTGTTCGAGCGGCTGCAACAGCGGGGCGAAAAGACTATCGTCTATCCGATGCATGAGACTTGGATGGACGTGGGCAACCCGGCCGATCTGCTGGCGGCCAACCGGGCGGGTGGCAAGGCATGACGGGCGGCGTGCTGGCGGTTATTCCGGCGCGGGCGGGATCAAAGGGCTTGCCGGGCAAGAATCTGGCCGATCTGGGCGGGCAGCCGTTGATAGGCTGGACGATTGCGGCGGCGCGGGGGGCGCTGTGCGTTGGCCGGGTTGTGGTGTCAACCGACGGGGCGGACATCATCGCGGCGGCGCAGGCTTTGGGCGCGGAGGTGCCGTTCCGGCGCGACGCGGCACTGGCCACGGATACCGCGAGCACGCTGGATGTGGTGCTGGATGTGCTGGACCGGCTGCCGGGGTATGACTATGTGGCGGTGTTGCAGCCGACCTCGCCTTTGCGCACCGCCGCCCATATCGACGCGGCCTTTGCGCAGATGCAGGCGGCGGGGGCAGCAAGCGTGGTTTCGGTGTGCGAGGCGGAGGAGCCGCCCTATTGGATGTATGGCATGGGGCCGCAGGGCCGGTTGCGCAAGCTGATCGACACGCCGGAAGGGGTAACTCGGCGGCAGGATCTGCCGCCGAGTTACCTGCTGAACGGCGCGAT
>JANNAV010000043.1:0-2211 GCA_031384695.1 Paracoccaceae bacterium | reverse complement strand
GGATGCGGGGCCCTTTTGTTTTGTGGCGTGTTTGGTTCAGCCGTCGGTGCCGTTGGCGGGGGCTTCGGCCTCGGCATCGTCGGGGGTGGAGGTGGCGATGCGGAAACTGCGCAGGATGAAATCGGGCACATGATCGCCCATGCCGGTGACGTTTGCATCGCGGCGGTCTTCGCGGCGATCACGGTGGTAATCACGGCGGGGTTCCTCGCGGCGCGCATCGTCGCGGCGGGGTTCTTCACGGCGAGATTCTTCACGACGCGATTCGTCACGGCGAGAGTCTTCACGGCGGGGTTGCGGCGGCGCTGCGACAACGACGGCTTCCATGGGCGCGGCTTCGAGAGGTGCGGCTTTGATGGGCACAGCTTCGGCGGGCGCGGCTTCGGCGGGGGTGCGGCGGCGGTCGCCTTCGCGGCCGCCACGGGTGCGGCCTGAACTGACAGGCCGCCCGGCGCGGGGGCGTTCGGGGGTATCACTTGCGCCGTCCAGAGCACCCTCGGGCATGGTGCCGCGCGGGATCGGCATTTTCAGCAGGCTTTCGATGGCGTTGATGTACTTATCATCCGAGGTGACGGCGATGGTGTAGGATTTGCCGGTGCGCCCGGCGCGGCCGGTGCGGCCGATGCGGTGCACGTAATCTTCGGGATGCGAGGGCACGTCGAAGTTGAAGACGTGGCTGACGGCAGGAATATCCAGCCCGCGCGCGGCCATGTCGGAGGCCACCAACAGATGCACCGAGCCATCGCGAAAGCCGTCAAGCGTGCGGGTGCGCACCGACTGATCGAGATCGCCGTGGATGGGCGACGCGTTAAAGCCGTGCGCTTTCATGGACTTGGCAACCACATCCACATCCATCTTGCGGTTGCAGAAGATGATTGCGTTGGTGCAGGCGGCACCTTCGGCCTTGATGATGGCGCGCAGGACGGCGCGTTTTTCGGCAAAGCTGCGGTCTTTGCGGGTGGGTTGAAACTGGATCAGTTGTTGCTCGATGGTGGTCGAGGCGGTGGCCTGGCGCGCCACCTCGATCTTCACGGCACCGGTGAGGAAGGTGTTGGTGATCCGCTCGATCTCGGGGGCCATGGTGGCGGAATAGAAGAAGGTCTGGCGGGTGAAGGGGGTGAGGGAGAAGATCCGCTCGATATCGGGGATGAAGCCCATGTCGAGCATGCGGTCGGCCTCGTCCACCACCATTATCTGCACGCCGGTGAGCAAAAGCTTGCCGCGTTCGTGGTGATCGAGCAGGCGGCCGGGGGTGGCGATCAGCACATCAACGCCGCGGTCGATCAGCTTGTCTTGTTCGCCAAAGGATACGCCGCCGATCAGCAGGGCCTTGGTCAGCTTGGTATACTTGGCATAAGTTTCAAAGTTTTCAGCCACTTGCGCGGCCAGTTCGCGGGTAGGGCAAAGCACCAGACTGCGCGGCATGCGGGCCTTGGCGCGGCCCTGACCCAGCAAGGTGATCATCGGCAGCACGAAGCTTGCGGTTTTGCCGGTGCCAGTTTGGGCGATGCCCAGCACGTCTTTGCCTTGCAGAGCGTGCGGGATGGCCTGGGCCTGAATGGGCGTGGGGGTTTCGTAGCCGGCCTCTGCGACGGCTTTGAGCACACGGGGATCGAGTGCTAAATCTGAGAATTTGGTCATCTGCGTCCTTGAAGATGCGGGTTCGGCCCCGCATGGGAAAAGGGACGCAGCCAGTTCCGGGCGCCCCGGCATCACGCACCCGAACGGATGCGTTTCGCGCGGATAGCGGATATTGGCGGCAGGGTCAAGCGGATGGGGCGACGCTGTTTTTCGCGTATGCTTCGCTGTATGCAATCCATGCATACGGGCAGCATCGGCGCGCGGTTCAGAATTTCAGCGAATAACCCAAGCCCAGCCTGCCGTGATCGGCGCTGACGGTGATGCCGTTGGCGAAATAGCCGGTCAATGCCCCGGCGCCGATCTGGGCTGCGGTGTGGCGGTTGGCGTTGTAGCGCGAGATGGCGACGGCGAGGGCGAGGCCGTAGCTGATCACCTTGAGCACCGGGCGGTCGGGGAAGCATTTCCGCGCAAGGCTGACTGCGCCGTAAGTGGCGGCGGCGACATGGCCCGAGGGGAAGCCATGGGTGCCGCCATCCGGCCGCCGGTTGATCTTGCTGTCGCCAAGGGCGGTTTTCAGGCCGTGCACCACGATGGCCTGGGCTGCGAGGCCCGCGAAAAACTCAGCGCCCCGGT
>JANNAV010000029.1:0-9919 GCA_031384695.1 Paracoccaceae bacterium | reverse complement strand
TTCGCGCGGCCCGATGCGCCGGATTTTTACGCTCATCCGGGGCAGGAAACCGGGGCCGGAATTGCGGCGCGGGCGGTGGCGGCGGGAGCGTTTGTGGCAATTGCGCATCCGCAATGGTCGGGGCTGACGCTGGCGGATGCGCGGGGAATTGCGGCGGCGCATGCGGTGGAGGTCTACAATCACGGCTGTGCGGTGGGCTGCGACCGCCCGGATGGCTTTGCAATCGCTGATCTTTTGCTGAGCGAGGGGCGGCGGTTAAGCATGATTGCCACCGATGACGCGCATTTCAGCGAGCCGGATCATTTTGGTGGTTGGGTGATGGTGAAGGCCGAGGTGAACACACCGGAGGCGCTGCTGGCAAGCCTGAAGGCCGGGACGTTCTATTCCACCCAAGGGCCGGAATTGCGCGATGTGCGGGTAGAGGGCAGGCGGGTGGTGGTGGAGTGTTCGGCGGCAAGTTCGGTGATCGTGATGGGGGCGGGGTCGGGTGCCAAGGCGGTGCATGGCCACTCGATGACGCGGGCGGAAGTGCCGTTGGACCGGCTGCAAGGCTCGCCCTGGCTGCGGGTTGCGGTGGTGGATGCGGCGGGGCGGCGGGCATGGTCCAATCCGGTTTGGCTTTGACGGCTAAAGTGATGGGAACGCTGTGTTAATTCCTGGGGATAGTGGTTTTTGACGATATGGAAAGCGTATAGGTCCGGGATGGGAATCGGATGGCTTCGCTTAGCCTGTGCGCGCGGTTAACCTTAAAATGCGACTTACTGTTCTGACGGCAAGGCCGGGGTTTTATCCCCGGACCCCCAGGATATTTGGCCAAAGGAGAATGGGGCGCTAACCGTTTTGGAGGGGCAGGATGGCGGGCAGGTTCAGGGCGTGGGCGCGGGCGCTGTCGAGCGCAATCTCGTACCCTGCGTCGGCGTGGCGCATGACGCCGGTGGCGGGATCGTTCCAGAGCACGCGGGCTATGCGGCGGGCAGCGTCAGCGGTGCCATCGGCGACGATCACCATGCCGGAATGTTGTGAGAACCCCATGCCGACGCCGCCGCCGTGGTGCAGGCTGACCCATGTGGCACCGGAAGCGGTGTTCAGCAGCGCGTTCAGCAGCGGCCAGTCGGAAACCGCATCCGAGCCATCCTTCATCGCCTCGGTTTCGCGGTTGGGCGAGGCGACGGAGCCTGAATCGAGGTGGTCGCGGCCGATGACGATGGGGGCTTTCAACTCGCCCGAGGCCACCATCTCGTTGAACATCAGGCCCGCCTTGTGGCGATCACCCAGGCCGATCCACGCGATGCGGGCGGGCAGGCCCTGAAAGGCGATGCGGTCTGCCGCCATATCAAGCCAGCGGTGCAGGTGGTGGTTTTCGGGGAACAGTTTCTTCATCGCGGCGTCGGTCTTGTGGATATCGGTCGGATCACCGGAAAGGGCGACCCAGCGGAACGGGCCGATGCCCCGGCAGAACAGCGGGCGGATATAGGCGGGCACGAAACCCGGGAAGGCGAAGGCGTTGGTCAGCCCCTCATCCAGCGCGACCTGACGGATGTTGTTGCCGTAATCGAGGGTGGGCACGCCTGCGTTCCAGAAATCGACCATCGCCGCGACATGGGTGCGCATCGAGGCGCGGGCGGCGCGTTCCACCGCTTTGGGATCGGTTTCGCGGGTGGCTTTGGCGCGTTCCACGCTCCAGCCTTGGGGGAGGTAGCCGTTCAGGGGATCATGGGCCGAAGTTTGATCGGTAACCATATCGGGGCGTCCGTTCGGAATTGGGCCGCCCGTCTGCATGCGGCTGTAGAGTTCGGGGAAGATGTCGGCGGCATTGCCCAGAAGGCCCACCGATTTCGCCTCGCCCTTTGACGTCCATTCGGCGATCATTGCCAAAGCTTCATCCAGAGTGTGAGCTTTGGCGTCTACGTATCTGGTGCGAATGCGAAAATCTATCCGCGTCTCATCGCATTCCACCGCCAGACAGCAGGCCCCGGCCATGACGGCGGCGAGGGGTTGGGCGCCGCCCATGCCACCCAAGCCTGCTGTGAGGATCCAGCGGCCCTTGAGGTTGCCGTCGTAATGCTGGCGGCCGGCCTCGGCGAAAGTCTCATAGGTTCCTTGCACAATGCCTTGAGTTCCAATGTAAATCCACGATCCGGCCGTCATCTGGCCGTACATGGCGAGGCCCTTTTTATCCAACTCGTTGAAATGGTCCCAGGTGGCCCAATGCGGCACCAGATTGGAGTTGGCGATCAGCACGCGGGGGGCATCTTTGTGGGTGCGGAACACGCCGACGGGTTTGCCGGACTGCACCAGCAGGGTTTCATCGTCGTTCAGGGTTTTGAGGCTGGCCACGATGCGGTCAAAATCCTCCCAGGTGCGGGCGGCGCGGCCGATGCCGCCGTAGACCACCAACTCGTGCGGGTTTTCGGCGACGTCGGGGTGCAGGTTGTTCATCAGCATCCGCATCGGGGCTTCGGTCAGCCAGCTTTTGGCGGTGATTTCTGTGCCGGTGGCGGGGTAGATGTCGCGCAGGTTGTGGCGGGGATTGGTCATGGCGGGATCCTTTTACAGCAGCGTGGGCAGGGTGAGGCCTGCGGCGTTGGCAATTTCGCCGCTGGCGATCAGGCTGGCTGCGGCGGCGAGATCGGGGGCGAGGTAGCGGTCGTCGCCAAGGGTAGCGACGTCCTGGCGCAGGCGTTTGACCACGGCTTGCAGCGGGGTGGAGGTGGGCAGGGGGGCGCGGAAATCGACGCCTTGGGCGGCGCAGATCGCCTCGACCCCGAGGATCACCTGCAGGTTGGCGTTCATCCGCATCAGGCGGCGGGCACCGTGGGCGGCCATCGAGACGTGATCCTCCTGATTGGCGGAGGTGGGGGTGCTGTCGGTGACGGTGGCGTGGGCGAGGTGTTTGTTTTCACTCATCAAAGCCGCCGTGGTAACCTCGGCGATCATCAGGCCGGAGTTGAGGCCGGGGCGGGGGGTGAGGAAGGGGGGGAGGTCAAACGACAGCGTGGGATCGACCATCAGGGCCACGCGGCGTTGGGCGATGGCACCGATCTCGCTGATCGCAAGGGCGATCATGTCGGCGGCGAAGCCCACCGGTTCGGCGTGGAAATTGCCGCCCGAGATGATGCCGTCGGACAGGACAAGCGGGTTGTCGGTGGCGGCGTTGGCCTCGATTTCCAGCGTACGGGCGGCCATGCGCAGGACGTCCATCGCGGCACCTGTCACCTGCGGCTGGCAGCGGATGCAGTAGGGGTCTTGCACGCGGTGATCGCTTTCAAGATGGCTATCGCGAATGACCGAGCCTGCAAGGAGGGCGCGCATTGAGGCTGCGGCCTCGATCTGGCCTGCATGGCCACGCAGGGCGTGAATCTCGGGGTGCAGGGGGGCGGTGGAGCCCATGATGGCGTCGGTGGAGAGGGCGGCGGTGACCAGCGACGAGATGGCGGCGCGCCATGCGTCCCACAGGCCCACGAGGGCGTAGGCGGTGGAAAACTGGGTGCCGTTGATCAGGGCGAGGCCCTCTTTGGGGCCGAGGGTGACGGGGGTGAGGCCTGCGCGTGCGAGGGCTGTCGCGGCGGGCAGGGTTTCGCCGCGGTACTCGGCAAAGCTTTCGCCGATCATGGCGGCGGCCATATGGGCGAGGGGGGCGAGATCGCCCGAGGCCCCGACCGAGCCTTGGGCGGGGATCACCGGGGTGACGCCTTTGGCCAGCATGGCTTCGATCAGGGCGATGATTTCGGGGCGCACGCCGGATGCACCGCGCCCGAGCGACAGCAGTTTCAGCACCATCATCAGCCGGGTGATGGGGCGGGGCATGGGTTCGCCCACGCCGCAGCAATGCGACAGGATCAGGTTGCGTTGCAGGGTGGCGGTGTCTTTGGCCTCGATCTTGAGGGAGGCGAGTTTGCCGAAGCCGGTGTTGACGCCGTAGACGGCTTCGGTGCCTGCGGCGGCGGCGGCGATCTGGGCTGCGGCGTGCAGGATGGGGGCGCGGGCGGAGGGGTGGAGAATGGCTGGGGATTCCGTGCGGTAGAGGCGTTCAAGCTGGGCGAGGCTGGTGGTGGCGGGGGTGAGGATCTCAGGTGTCAAATTGGCCTCCGGTCATGCGGGCGTGAAGGGGGGGCGCGCCGATCAGGTAGCTGAGTTCGGCGGGGTGATGCGCGTCCCAGATCGCCAGATCGGCGCGGTGGCCGGGGGTGAGGGTGCCACGATCTGCAAGGCCGAGGGCGCGGGCGGCGTTTGTCGTGGTGCCTTGCAGCGCCTCAAGCGGGGTCATGCGGAACAGGGTGCAGGCCATGTTCATGGCGAGGGGCAGCGAGGTGAGGGGCGAGGAGCCGGGGTTGCAATCGGTGGCGAGGGCCATCGGAATATGGGCTGCGCGCAGTTCTGCGACGGGGGGCATTTGGGTTTCGCGCAGGGTGTAGAACGCGCCGGGGAGGATGACGGCGGTGGTGCCGGCGCTGGCCATGGCTTGGATGCCTTCGGGGGAGAGGTATTCGAGGTGGTCGGCGGACAGTGCGTTGTGGCGGGCGGCGAGGGCGGCGCCGTTCAGGTCGGACAGTTGTTCGGCGTGGAGTTTGACGGGCAGGCCGAGGGCGCGGGCGGCGGTGAACAGGCGGTCCACTTGGGCAGGCGAGAAGGCGATGGATTCACAGAACGCATCGACCGCATCGACGAGGTGTTCTGAGTGGGCGGCGATCAGCGAGGGGATGGCGACCTCGTCGATATAGGCGTCGGGGCGGGTGGTGTATTCGGGGGGGATGGCGTGGGCGGCGAGGTGGGTGGTTTGGATACTGAGGCGGCGGTGGGTGGGGATGGCGCGGGCCACGCGGAGCATTTTCAGTTCGGAGGCGAGGGTGAGGCCGTAGCCGGATTTTACTTCGATGGTGGTGGTGCCGGATGCCGCCATCTGATCGGCGCGGGCGAGGGCTGCGGTGAGGAGGTCGGATTCTGATGCGGCGCGGGTGGCGGTGACGGTGGAGAGGATGCCGCCCCCGGCGCGGGCGATCTCGGCGTAGGAGGCCCCGTTCAGGCGCATCTCGAATTCATGGGCGCGGTGGCCTGCAAAGACGATGTGGGTGTGGCAGTCGATCAGGCCGGGGGTGACGAGGCGATTTTGCAGATCGTGCGGGGGAAGGTGGGTGTACAGGCCGGGCAGGTTTGCCTCGGGGCCGATCCAGACGATCTGGTCGGCCTCGATGACGATGGCGGCATTCGGGATCAGGCCATAACCGCCCTGCATCGTCGCGGCGGTGGCGTTGGTGAGTAGAATCGGCATGGGGCTTGCCTTATGTCTGCGCTTGATGCTTATATGTCTGCACATATTAGCTCTGTCAAGCGAGGCCTGCCGATGATCCTGTTTGCCGATACCGCTTTGTTGCCGGAGGGCTGGGCGCGCGATGTGCGCATTGAGGTGCAGGCGGGGCGGATTGTGGCGGTGCAGGCGGGGGCTTTGCCCGAGGGGCGGCGGTTGGGCTGTTTGCTCAGCGCCCCGGTGAACCTGCATTCGCATATGTTTCAGCGCGCGATGGCGGGGATGACCGAGGCGCGCGGGGCGGGAGGGCAGGATAGCTTCTGGAGTTGGCGCAGCCTCATGTACCGGTTTCTGGAAAGCCTGAGCCCCGACGATGTGCAGGCGATTGCGGCGATGGTGATGCTGGAGATGGCCGAAGCGGGGTATGGGGCGGTGGCGGAGTTTCACTATCTGCACCATGCGCCGGGCGGCGGGGTTTACAGCGATCTGGCCGAGATGGCGGGGCGGATCGCGCAGGCGGCGGCGGAGACGGGGCTGGGGCTGACGCTGTTGCCGGTGCTGTATCAGCGGGGCGGCTGCGATGGGCGGGCGCTGAGTTCCGGGCAGTTGCGGTTTGGCAATGATGTGGAGCGGTTTTTGGCGCTGCATCAGGCTGCGGGGCGGGTTTTGGCGGGGTTGCCGGGGGATACGGTGCTGGGGGTAGCGCCGCATTCACTCAGGGCGGTGACGGCGGCGGGGTTGGCGGCGGTTTCGGGATTGGGCGGCCCGGTGCATATCCATGTGGCCGAACAGGTGGCCGAGGTGGCGGAAGTGCAGACGCATCTGGGGGCGCGGCCGGTGGAGTGGTTGCTGGCCAATGCGCCGGTGGATCGGCGCTGGTGCCTGATCCATGCGACGCAGATGGTGCCTGCGGAGACGGAGGCGATGGCGCGGACGGGGGCGGTGGCGGGGTTGTGCCCGATCACCGAGGCCAATCTGGGCGACGGGATATTTGACGGCGTGCGGTATCTGGCGGCGGGGGGGGCGTTTGGCGTGGGGTCTGACAGCAATGTGCGGATCTCGCTGAGTGAGGAGTTGCGGTTGCTGGAATATTCGCAGCGGCTGGCGGGCCGGGGGCGGGCGATGCTGGCGGAGGCGGGGCGATCAACGGGGCGGGTGCGGTTTGAGGGCGCGGTGCGGGGGGGTGCGCAGGCGGCGGGGCGCGGTTCGGGGATTGCGGTGGGGGCCTGGGCCGATCTGCTGGCGCTGGATATGGCGGCGGTGGATCTGGAGGGGCGGGCGGGCGACGGCATTCTGGATGCCTGGATTTTCGCGGGCGATGACCGGATGGTGGCGGAGGTGTGGTCGGCGGGGCGGCATATCGTGACCGGCGGGCGGCATGTGGCGCGGGGCGCGGTGGTGGCGCGGTATCGGGGCGTGATGGCGCGGTTGCGGGGTTTGGTGTGAACGGCTGGGAGGCGATCAGGGCCGAAGTGCTGCGCCGCATCCGGGTGCGGGACTGGCCGTTGGGGGCGATGATCCCGTCGGAAGAGGCCCTCGCCGTGGAGTTTGGCTGCGCGCGGGCTACGGTGAACCGGGCGCTGCGGGAACTGGCGCAGGCGGGGGTGGTGGAGCGCAAGCGGCGGGCGGGCACGCGGGTGGTGCGCCTGCCGGTGCGCAAGGCGACGCTGGATATTCCGGTGATAAGGCTGGAGGTCGAGGCGCGGGGGCAGATACACGGGTTTCACCTGTTGGCGATGCGTGAGGCGGTGCCGCCGGTGCCGGTGGCGTTAAGGCTGGGGCTGGCGGTGGGGGCGTGGCTTTGGTGGCTGGAGACGCTGCATCTGGCGGACGGGCGGCCCTTCGTGCTGGAGACGCGCTGGTTGAACGGGGCGGTGCTGCCGCAGCCGTTGCCGGATTTCGCGGCGGTGAGCGTGAATGAGTGGCTGGTGACGCAGGTGTCTTACGCGGCGGGGGATATCGCGTTTTCCGCCGAGGGGGCGAATGCGCGCGAGGCCGAGGTGCTGGGGGTGGCGGTGGGGGTGGCGTTGTTTGTGACGGAGCGGACGACCTGGGCGGCTGAGGGGGCGATCACGCTGGTGCGGCTGGCGCATGCGCCGGGCTATAAGGTGCAGACGGTGGTTTGAGGGGGGGGGCGGACCGATCAGAAAACTCTCCGGGGGAGAGTTTTCCGGTTCGTTGGTTGAAGGCGGAACGCCGTAGACCAAGGGGTATTCAGCAATCTGAACAGGGTGCCAAATCAGGCCGCGCCTGTCTGGCGGGTGCGAGAATCGCGCCTGCCGGGGGCAGGCAGGCGCGGCCCAATTTGATTGAAATCAAATCGGGCAAGAGAAACAGGTTTAGTTAGTCTTCTGGGCTTGAAGGATCTGCTTTCGCGGCCTCGGCCTTGCGAAAGCGGCGCTGGATGCCGCGGCGCAGGCGGATGTGCACAGGGTTGATGCGGTGGCGCAGGTGCATCGCGGCATAGACCGGCTGTTGCAGCACCGGCGCGTCGGCCACCAGTTTGAAGCGGCCCGAGGCCACCATGCTGGTGGCCGTACCCTCCAGCACATAGCCCGCCCCGCCCATCGCCAGCAAAAGCGAGGCAACGGCGGCGCTTTGGCCCACCGACACCGGGGCGCTGGCAAGGTGGGGGGTCAGTTGACGGTGCATATTCTCGAAGGCAGGCGAGAAATGCGCGAAAACGAAGGTTTCCACCGGCACGGCGGCCAGCGTTTCGGTATCGGCGCTGATCATCCGGTAGGCTACTTCGCCCACATTCTCGAAATGCAGATCGGGGTGGGGTTTGGGCGCATACATCACCGCGAAATCGAGCACGCCGGTCAGGAGGTCAGCGCACATCTGGTTGGAGTAATCCGGCTCCACATAAAACGCGGTTTCCTTGAAGCCCCGGCGAAAGCGCGAAATCCAGTCGCCGATATATTGCGTGACCAGATCGTTCTGGATGCCGATGCGGATCAGGTGGGCGGCATTGTCGGGCACTTGAATCCGGCGGCGCGCCTCGTTCCATTCATGGCGCAGGGATCGCGCATGGGTCTCGAACCGCTGGCCTTCGGTGGTAAGATCAGTGCCCGCGCGCGAGCGGGTGAAGAGGCGGGCCGATACCGCAGTTTCAAGGGTTTGCAGCCGGGCGGAAACGGTGGATTGGGTAACGCCCAGACGTTCGGCAGTGCGGTGAAAGCTGCGGGTCTCGACCAGATCGAGGAAAGTATCGAGCAGTTCGATTTGCATGGGCGGACTCTGGCGTTAGATCGGGTTATCCGATCAATAGCGGCTGGTTTCACGAATTGAAAGAGGCCGCATGGCGGGTGATACTGAAGGTGAAACTTCGGAGTGTATCATGGCTGATTTCCCCACCTTTGCGCGCGTTGTCATCATCGGCGGCGGGGCGGTTGGCGCATCGGCGCTTTATCATCTGTGCAAGGCGGGGTGGACGAACTGTGTGCTGCTGGAGAAGAACGAGCTGACGGCGGGTTCTACCTGGCATGCGGCGGGCAATGTGCCGACGTTCAGCAGCAGCTGGTCGATCATGAACATGCAGCGTTATTCGGCGGAGTTGTACCGCACGCTGGGCGAGGCTGTGGATTACCCGATGAACTACAATGTCACCGGCTCCATCCGGTTGGCGCACTCTGCCGAGCGCCTGCAGGAGTTTCTGCGGGTGGTGGGCATGGGCCGCTATCAGGGGATGGATCTGAAAATCCTGACGCCGGAGCAGATCAAGGACTATTACCCGTTTGTCGAAACCCATGGCCTGACCGGCGCTTTGTTTGATCCCAATGACGGCGATATTGATCCGGCACAGTTGACGCAGGCGCTGGCCAAGGGCGCGCGGGCTTTGGGGGCGCGGATCGAGCGGTTTTGCCCGGCCACCGGTGTGCGGCGCGAGGGCAAGGATTGGGTGGTGCAGACCCACAAGGGCGATATCCGCTGCGAATATGTGGTGAACGCGGCGGGGTATTATGCGGCGGAAGTGGGCAAATGGTTTGGCCGCGACGTGCCGATGATGGTGATGAGCCACCAGTACATGCTGTTCGATACTGTGCCCGAGGTGGAGGCGCGCACCAAGGCGGTGGGCCACAAGCTGCCGCTGTTGCGCGATGTGGACAGCAGCTATTATCTGCGGCAGGAAAAGGGCGGCTTCAACCTTGGGCCTTATGAGCGGAACTGCAAAGCCCATTGGATAAGTGCCGATGATCCCTTCCCCGAGGATTTTTCGTTCCAGTTGTTCCCCGACGATCTGGAGCGGCTGGAGTGGTACATCAATGACGCGATGGCGCGGGTGCCGCTGTTGGAGAAAGCGCCGCTGACCAAGGTGATCAACGGGCCGATCCCTTATACTCCCGATGGCAACCCGTTGATCGGGCCGATGCCCGGCGTGCCGAATGCGTTCGAGGCTTGTGTGTTCACCTTCGGCATTTGTCAGGCGGGCGGTGCGGGCAAGGTGCTGGCGGAATGGATCACCGAAGGGGCAACCGAATGGGATATGTGGTCTTGTGATCCGCGCCGCTTTACCGGCTTTGAAGATGCGGATTATTGCGTGAAAAAGGGCATGGAGGTGTATGGGCATGAATATGCCATGCATTTTCCGCACCACTTCTGGCCTGAGGGGCGGGGGAAAAAGCTGTCGGCGGTGCATGGGCGGGTGGCGGCTTTGGGGGCGCAGTTTGGCGC
>JANNAV010000365.1:0-10773 GCA_031384695.1 Paracoccaceae bacterium | reverse complement strand
CATATCCTTGTGGCCAGCGAAGAACTGGCCAAAAGCCTGCAGGCCCAGATCGAAGGCGGCGCCGATTTCGCCGCCCTCGCCAAAGCCAACTCCACCGATACCGGCTCGGGTGCCAACGGCGGCGATCTGGGCTGGTTCGGTCAGGGCACCATGGTGAAACCCTTTGAAGAAGCGGTGAAAACCGCCGTGGTCGGCAAAGTCACCGCCCCGGTGAAAACCGATTTCGGCTGGCACCTCATTCTGGTCAAGGAAACCCGCATCGCCTCGGCCCCGCCGCTCGATGATCTGCGCGACGAGTTGGCGGGCGAAATCGAGCAGAAGGTGGTCGCCGCGCATATCAAGACCCTGACCGAGGCCGCCACTGTCACCCGCAGCGATGAAGGGATTGACCCCAACTTGCTGCTCGACCTAACTCTGCTCGACAAATAGCATCCGCAACGGGGGAGAAATCACCATGGGCGAAAAGAAACTCAAGGCCAAGATCAAGGCCCTGAAGCAAAGCCTCAAGGCCGGGGCCGCGCCAGCAAAACCGCCAAAACCGGTCTCCCCCGTCGCCCCCGCCGCCTTTCCTGCCCTGCCCCACATCGCCGGGGTCGAATTTGCCGCCGTCGAGGCGGGCGTGCGCTATGCCAACCGCCGCGATGTGATGCTGGTCCGCCTCGCCCCCGGCACCACCATTGCGGGGGCCTTCACCCGCTCCACCACCCGCTCGGCCTGCGTCCGCGATTGCGAGGCCAAACTGGCCCTGAAAATGCCCGCAGGCGCCGGTGCCGCCATTATCGTCAATTCCGGCAACTCCAACGCCTTCACCGGCAAACTGGGGGATGAGGCCGTCCACGCCATCACCACCGCCACCGCCACCGCGCTCGGCCTGCCGCCGGGCCGGGTGTTCTCCTCCTCTACCGGCGTCATCGGCGAACCCCTCCCCCACGCCCGCATCACCGCCCGCATCCCCGAACTGGTCGCAGCGCTCACCGCCGACGCCATCGACATGGCCGCCACCGCCATGATGACCACCGACACCTTCCCCAAAGGCGCAGCCGCCACCCTGCAAGGCGATGGCGGCACCATCCACATCGCGGGCATCGCCAAAGGCTCGGGCATGATCGCCCCCGATATGGCCACCATGCTGGTCTACATCTTCACCGATGCCAAAATCGCAGCCCCCGCCCTGCAAAAGATGCTGTCGCGGCAGTTAGGCCCCACCTTCAACTCGATCACCGTCGACAGCGATACCTCCACCTCCGATACCCTGCTCATCGCCGCCACCGGCCAAAGCCCCGCCGCCCCCGTCAAGGGCGCCGTCGCCATCGCCTTCGAGGTCGCCCTGCGCGGCGTCATGATGAACCTCGCGCATCAGGTGATCCGCGACGGCGAAGGGGCAAGCAAATTCATCGAGGTCCGCGTCACCGGTGCCGCCACCGACGCCGACGCCCACAAGGTTGCCCTCGCCATCGCCAATTCACCCCTCGTGAAAACCGCCATCGCGGGAGAGGATCCGAACTGGGGCCGCATCGTCATGGCCATCGGCAAATCCGGCGCCCGCGCCGAGCGTGACCGCCTCACCATCCGCTTCGGTGATATCGTCGTCGCCCGCAACGGCTGGCGCAACCCCGCTTACGCCGAGGCCGACGGCGCTGCCTACATGCGCCAATCCGAACTGCTGATCGCCGTCGATCTCGGCCTCGGCCGCGCCAAACGCACGGTCTGGACCTGCGATCTGACCAGCCGCTACATCGAGATCAACGCCGACTACCGCTCCTGACGCCCTTACTCGCCCGCTTCTTCGCTGCTCAAATATCCCACGGGGGGTCCGGGGGGTGTGAAACCCCCCGGCTTCCTTAAACTGCGGGGTGTGAAACCCCCCGGCTTCCTTAAACTGCGGGGTGTGAAACCCCCCGGCTTCTGCCACAAAGGCCACCGATGAAAATCTTGCTCGTCTCTGCCGTCGCCCTGATCGATGCCGATGGCCGCATCCTCCTTGCCCAGCGCCCCGAGGGCAAATCCATGGCCGGCCTGTGGGAATTTCCCGGTGGCAAGGTCGAACCGGATGAAACCCCCGAAGCGGCGTTGATCCGCGAGCTCAAGGAAGAGCTTGGCATCGATACGTGGAAAAGCTGCCTCGCCCCCCTCACCTTCGCCAGCCACAGCTATCCCGATTTCCACCTGCTGATGCCGCTGTTCGCCTGCCGCCGCTGGCAGGGCATTCCCGCCCCGCAGGAAGGCCAAAACCTCGCCTGGGTGCGCGCCGAAAACCTCACCAACTACCCGATGCCTCCCGCCGATCTGCCGCTCATCCCCATTCTTCGTGATTGGCTCTGAGAATCATCGGTTATTTCGCGGGATGCCCGAAATTATGTCGAAATTATGATGGATTTTTAACGAATCACCACTACACTCTTTAACAGTAACGCTGATTGGGGGATTGGCAAATGCTGCGCACTATTTCTGTTGGAAGCTGTGTTTCTATTCAGGGGCTGATGGTCGGTCAGTTGGCGGATGGAAAAATCATGGTCAAGGTTGATGAAAAAACCTTCGTAGGCTACCCCGTGCACTCGGTCCGCAAGTCCTGATCCTGCGCCGGGCGGCATAGAAAAAGGCCGGGTTTCCCCGGCCATTTTTTTACTTTACAACCCAGATCAGGCCAAAGTGCGCTGAATCTCTTCCCGCTCGAAGATCTCGATCACATCGCCCTCGCGGATATCGTCATAACGCTCAAACGCCATGCCGCATTCCTGCCCGGACTGCACTTCCTTCACTTCATCCTTGAACCGCTTCAGCGTTTTCAGCGTGCCTTCATGGATCACCACGTTATCGCGCAGCAACCGCACCCCGGCAGAACGGCGCGCAATGCCCTCGGTCACCAAGCAACCCGCCACCTGACCGATCCCCGTCACCTTGAACACTTCCTTGATCGTCGCGTAACCGATGAAGGTTTCGCGGATCTCGGCCTTCAGCAACCCCGAGGCCGCCGCCTTGATATCGTCCATCAGATCGTAAATCACCGAGTAGTACCGGATTTCCACGCCCTTCTGGTTGGCCGATTGCCGGGCGCTGGCATTGGCCCGCACGTTGAAGCCGATCACCGGCGCGCCCGAGGCTTCCGCAAGGCTCACATCCGAATCGGTGATCGCCCCCACGCCGTAATGCAGCACCCGCACCCGGACTTCCTCGTTGCCGATCTTCTCCAGCGCCTGCACGATCGCCTCGGCAGAACCCTGAACATCGGCCTTCACCACCACCGGCACTTCCGCCACGGTCTGGTCCGCCTTGGCCTTGGCCATCAGCTGTTCCATCGTGGTCGCGGCCCCCACGGCGGCGCGCTTGTCCTTGGTGGCCTTCTCGCGGTAGCTGGCAATCTCACGCGCCTGCGCCTCGGTGTCCACCACGTTCAGGGTGTCGCCCGCCGAAGGCGTGCCCGAAAGCCCCAGCACTTCCACCGGCACCGATGGCCCTGCGGCATCAATCCGCTCGCCCTTGTCGTTGACCAGCGCGCGGACCTTGCCCCACTGCTCGCCCACCACAAAGATATCGCCCTTTTTCAGGGTGCCGTTCTGCACCAGAACCGTCGCCACCGGGCCCCGGCCCACGTCCAGCTTGGCCTCGATCACCGCACCAGAAGCTGCCCGGTTCGGGTTCGCCGTCAGTTCCAGGATCTCGGCCTGCAGCGCGATGGCCTCCAGCAGCTTGTCAAGCCCCTGCCCGGTTTTGGCGGAAACCTCAACGTCCTGCACATCGCCCGACATTTCTTCCACCACAACCTCGTATTGCAGCAGATCGGTCCGCACCTTGGTGGGATTGGCGTCGTACTTGTCCACCTTGTTGATCGCCACGATCATCGGCACCTTGGCCGCCTTGGCATGCTTGATCGCCTCGATGGTCTGCGGCATCACGGCATCATCCGCCGCCACCACCAGCACCACGATATCGGTCACATTCGCGCCGCGCGCCCGCATCGAGGTAAACGCCGCATGGCCCGGCGTATCAAGGAAGGTCAGCACCGCCCCGGTATCCGTCGTCACCTGATAGGCGCCGATATGCTGGGTGATGCCGCCCGCCTCGCCCGACACCACCGAGGTTTTGCGGATCGCATCCAAAAGCGAGGTCTTGCCATGGTCCACATGGCCCATGATGGTCACAATCGGTGGCCGCGAGATGCGGCTTTCGGCGGTATCCACCACCGTATCAATCACCTGTTCCACATCGGCATCGGAAACCCGCACCGTGCGGTGGCCAAATTCCTCGATCACCAACTCGGCGGTATCCGCGTCGATGGCCTGGTTCATCGTCACCATCATGCCCATTTTCATCAGGCTTTTGACAACCGCCGCCGCGCGCTCCGCCATGCGGTTCGCCAGTTCCTGCACCACGATGGTTTCCGGCAACTGCACATCGCGCACCTGCTTTTCGGGCTTCACTTGCAGCCCCATCGCCTTTTGGCGGGCCTTTTCCTGTTTGCGCTTCATCGCCGCCATGCTGCGCGTGCGCCCGCCTTCACCGGCCAGCGCATCGTTCAGCGTCAGCTTGCCGGTGCGGCGGGCGTCTTCACCCACCTGCTTTTTGGCGGCACGTTCCTTTTCTTCCCGCTCGCGCTCGGTCTTGCGCGGGGCGAGGGCGGGCTTGGCACCCAAGGGGGCGCGGGCCGCTGCATCTTCACGGGTGCTAGGTGCCGCAGGTGCCGCCGCGTTCGAGCGTGGCGCGCGCGCCGCTGTCGCAGGCGCTGCCGCCACCACAGGCTCTGCCGCCGCCGGGGCCGCAGGCTGGCGGCGCTGGGTGCCCAGCACATCCGATTTGCGCGACGCCGCCGCAGCGCTGGCCGCAGCCACCGCTTCCGCCCGCGCGCGCTCTTCCGCATCGGCTTTCGCCACGGCTGCGGCAACCCGCTCGGCCTCTTCGCGCTCTTTGGTGTCGATCTCTTCCCGACGCCGCGCGCGATCCTCGTCGCGGATGCGGTCATCTTCGGCGCGCTTGGCGTTGTCTTCCTGCTCGCGCGCCTTGGCGGCACGCAAAGCGGTCAACCGGCGCTCCATCTCCACATCGGAAATGCCGGCCGGGCGCTTCGACGGGTCGCCCAGATGCGATGCCCCCGAAGGCGCCGCAGCCACGGCCCCCGGCTTTGCTGCCGTCGTTGGCACGACCACGCGCTTGCGTTTGGTCTCGACCACAACGCTTTTCGTGCGGCCATGGCTGAAGCTTTGCTTCACCTGACCGGAACGAGGTGCGCCACCGCCGCCCAATCCAAGGGGCTTCTTGCCGTCTGTATCGCTCATGCGTCCTACGTATCCTTCAAGGCGGTATCCCCGCCATCCTGCTGCACGATCTGCATACGCACACCACCCAGCCTTGCCGCTTCCTCTACAACACGCTTCGTGAGTCCACCAGCCGCAAGCGCGGCGTGTATCGCACGTTCGCGCCCGAATGCCAAACCCAATTCCCCGGCTGTCAAACAGCCGATGAAACTGCCCTCGCCGTCTGGCCGGCGCAGCTTGGTCTTGCCGCGCGCCGATCCGTCCGACGCCTGCACCAGCACCACTGCCTGCTCTTTTTGTAGCCAGTCCTTCACCTTCTCATAGCCCATCACCGCCCGGCTCGCCTTGCGCGCCAAAGAGATCAGATCCACCACCCGGCGCACCAGCAACGCCTCCACCAGATCGGACAACCCCTCCGGCACCTTCACCGGCTGACGGGCGGCACGGGCAAACAGCCCCTTCTTGCCCGCCTTGTCGATCATCGCCCGGTCTGCCGACACATAGAACCCGCGCCCCGGCAGCTTGCCCAGAACGTCCGGCACCACCTGCCCCTCCGGGCCAACACAAAACCGCACCAGCCCGCTCTTGGGCTGGCTATCGCCGGAAACTATGCACTTGCGCTCCGGCCCACCAACTGGCCCATCGTCCTGTTCGTCTGCCCGTCCGCCGCGTGTCACCTGCGTTTCCGAGGCCCGATCAGGCCTCGGCCTCCTCTTCGTCGGCCGCAGCCTGACCCGGCATTTCCGAAGGGTCCACCCAGCCCAGACTGATCCGCGCCGTCATCACCAAAAGCTGCGCCTCTTCCAAAGACACGTCAAACTTTTCCAGCACGCCTTCATCCTTGACCCGCACACCCTTCACCGTGGTCCAGCCGCCCGCCAACTCCCAATCGGCGCAGGTGGCGAAATCTTCCAGCGTCTTGATGCCGTCCTTGGCCAAAGCCTCCAGCATCTGCGGCGTCAAGCCCTCGAACTCCACCAGCGAATCCTCGACCCCGAGGCCCCGCGCAATCTCCATCGACTTGGCGTTGGCCGCCTCCAGATAATCCCGCGCCCGCGCCTGCAACTCGCCCGCCGTGCCCTCGTCGAACCCGTCGATCGACAGCAACTCGTCGGTGTCCACATAGGCCACCTCTTCCAGATTGGTGAACCCTTCGGCCACCAGCAGCTGCGCCATCATCTCGTCGATATCCAGCGTGTCGATGAACAACTTGGTGCGCTCGGCAAACTCGGCCTGCCGCCGCGCTGATTCGTCCGATTCCGTCACGATATCAATATCAAGGCCCGTAAGTTGGCTGGCCAGCCGCACGTTCTGCCCGCGCCGCCCGATGGCCAGCGACAACTGCTCGTCAGGCACCACCACCTCGATCTTGCCGATCTCCTCGTCGATCACCACCTTGGACACTTCCGCAGGCTGCAATGCGTTCACCAGAAACGTCGCCTGATCCTGATTCCACGGGATGATGTCGATCTTTTCGCCCTGCAACTCGTTCACCACAGCCTGCACCCGGCTGCCGCGCATACCGACGCAAGCCCCCACCGGATCAATCGAGTTGTCATAACTGATCACCGCAATCTTCGCGCGTGAACCCGGATCGCGGGCCACCGCCTTGATCTCGATGATGCCATCATAAATCTCGGGCACTTCCATCTTGAACAGTTCCGCCATGAACTGCGGATCGGTCCGGCTCAGGAAAATCTGCGGCCCCCGCGCCTCGCGGCGCACGTCCTTGATGTAACAGCGGATACGGTCGTTCGGCCGGTAACTTTCGCGGCCGATCTTCTCGTTGCGGCGCAAAATAGCCTCGCCCCGGCCCACATCGACGATGATGTTGCCATATTCCTCGCGCTTGACCTGACCGTTGATGATCGTGCCCTTGCGGTCCTTGAAATCCTCGTATTGCCGGTCACGCTCGGCCTCGCGCACCTTCTGCAGGATCACCTGCTTGGCCGATTGTGCGGCAATCCGGCCCAGATCAACCGGCGGCACCTCGTCGATGATCTCGTCGCCGATCTTGGGGTCGGCCAGATGCGATTTCGCCTGCGCCACCGTCATCTGCGCGTGGTGATTCTCCACCGCGTCATCGCCCACCACGGTGCGGATACGCGCAAACGTCGCCCGCCCGGTCTTGCGGTCGATCTTCACCCGGATGTCATTATCCGCGCCGTACCGCGATTTCGCCGCCCGCGCCAGGCTGTCCTCCATCGCCTGGATCACCAGATCCGGGTCGATCATCTTCTCGCGCGCCACCGCCTCGGCGGTCTGCAAAAGCTCCAGTTGGTTGGCAGAGGTAATCGCCATTGGTCAACTCCCAGTCCTAGTGTTTGGTTGCGTCAGGGGCGTCTTCTTCGTCGCCCTCACTTGTCTGAATTTCGTCAAACTGCGATTCGTCGATCACACCGCTGGCCTTGCGCTGCCGCAACATCTCGGCAATCAATTCATCAGTCAGGATCAGCTTGGCATCTGAAAGCCAGTCGAACTGCAAACCGATGGTCACCGGCGCGCCGCCCTCCTCGATCTCGATCAGCACTTCCTCGCCTTCGGTCCCCGCCAGCACGCCCTTGAAGCGCCGGCGCCCCGAGATCAGCTCGCTGGTCTCGATCCGCGCCTCATAGCCCGCCCACATGTCGAAATCCTTCAACCGCGTCAAAGGCCTGTCGA
The DNA here is from genome assembly GCA_031384695.1 of Paracoccaceae bacterium. Lineage (GTDB taxonomy): Bacteria > Pseudomonadota > Alphaproteobacteria > Rhodobacterales > Rhodobacteraceae > JANNAV01. The sequence continues at coordinate 2,863 of JANNAV010000365.1, read as the reverse complement.
TACCGGGGCTGGACACTTCAAGAATATAGTTATCCTCCAGCGGGTCTTCCACATCCAGAACCACCGAAACGGCGGTGGAAATCGCGCCGCAATCATCCACCTCGATGCCGCCCTCGGGCTTGTCGGCCATGATCTGCAAGGTGCGGGTATTGCCGCCCATCAAACGGATGCGCACCAACTCAAACCCAAGCCCCTCGATCACAGGGGTCACAATTTCGGCCATCCGGCGGTCGATGGCGGTTTTGGCGATAAGGTCGGCCATATGGTTTCCAACAACAAAAAACGGGCCGACAGGCCCGCTGGTGACGCGCGATGGTTCCGGGTGTGGACCCCGAAGCCGCTGTTGAACGTCGTATAGGCCAAACCCGCCGCCACTGCAAGGTGGTTCGCAGCCACCCGGTCACGTCCTTCCTCTCCGTGTCTTGCCCGATTTGATTTCCATCAAATCAGGCGCGTTTCCGGATCGGTTCAGATCATAATCCCCACAATCGCCTTAATATACCCAAACGCTCTGCCTTAAAATCTCACGCCCCCGTAATCACATAAACCTTTCGCACATGTTCCAACACCCGCCATTCCCCCTTCCAGCCCAATGGCAGGTTGATCGCATCCCCCGGCCCGAACTGCTCCACCCTCCCATCCGCATGCGTCATCTCGATCCGCCCGGCAATAAAATGGCAAAACTCGGATGACGCACCCCGGTCCGCCATGAACCGCCCCGGCGTGCATTCCCACACTCCGATCTCCACCCGCCCATCGGCCGAAGCCCAAAGCGTCACCCCCGCCTCGCGCTGATCGCCCTCAACCGAAGTCGGCTTCGCCACAAACTCCCCCACCGCCATTTCGGCAAGCCCGGGGAACGCCGACAGATCAATCATATGCATAACTCCTGCATGCAAAAGCATATGGCAAAATCATGGCCGCAGCCCATTCATCGCCCCCACCAGCGCCTCCGATATCATCGGTTCCGAAAGCGCGTGCCCCGCCAGATGAATGATCCGAAGATCGGCCAGCAGCCACCCCTCCGCCAACTTCCACGCCGATACCGGCGGGCAGATCATGTCATAACGCCCCTGCACGATCACCGTGGGGATATGGGCAATCCGCGCCTTTTGCTGCAAAATCCAGCCATCACAGGCCAGAAATCCCGCATTCACGAAATAATGATTCTCCAGCCGCGCAAACGCCCGCGCATATTCCGCCGGGCTCTCGCCCATAGCCCCGTCCCGGTGCACCGAGGCCAGCGCGTTCTCCCAATTGGCCCAGATCCGGCCAAACCGGATCTCCTCCGCCAGATCGCCCGAAAACAATCGCCGGTGATAGGCCGCAATCAGATCGCCCCGCTCCGCCTCGGGTATAACCCCTTCAAATCGCTCCCAAAGATCCGGGAAAAATCGCCCCGCCCCGCCACCATAAAACCAGTCCAACTCAGGCTTGGTCATCAGGAACACCCCGCGCAACACCAGTTGCTGCACCCGCTCGGGGTATGAGATGGCGTAGATCAGCGCCAGCGTCGCCCCCCAACTGCCACCAAACGCGATAAACCGGTCGATCCCCAGAACCACCCGGATAGCCTCGATATCGCGCACCAGATGCCAGGTGGTGTTCTCCTCGACATGCGCATGCGGCCGCGACCGCCCGCACCCCCGTTGATCAAACAACACAATCCGGTAAATCTCCGGGTCAAAATACCGCCGCATCGCCGGGCTGCACCCGCCCCCCGGCCCGCCATGAAACACCACCACCGGCAGGCCCTGCGGATTGCCGCACTGCTCCATATAGATGCGGTGCCCCCCGGCCACGTCCAGCATCCGCTGATCGAACGGCTCGATCGGCGGGTAAAGATACTCGACTGCGCGCTTTTGGCCTGATCTGTCGTCCATCATCGTCCTATATACTGGCGATAGCCTACCCCGCCACAGGGTATTGCATGAAAGGACACGCCATGACCCAAACCACGGTAGACCCCGCCGAGGTGGCCAAGTTCGAAGCGATGGCCGCCGAATGGTGGAACCCGCATGGCAAGTTCAAACCGCTGCACCTGATGAACCCCTGCCGCCTCGATTACATCACCTCGCAGATCGCCGCCGAGTTTGACCGCGACCTCGCGCAGCCCCTCGCCTTCACCGGCCTGCGCATTCTCGACATCGGCTGCGGCGGCGGCCTCTTGTCCGAACCGATGGCGCGCCTTGGTGCCGATGTCGTCGGTGCCGACGCCGCCCCCCGCAACATCCCCGTGGCGGCCCTGCATGCCCAAACCTCCGGCCTGCAGATCGACTACCGCCACACCACCGCCGAAGACATGGCCGCTCTGGGCGAGCAGTTCGACGTGGTTCTCAACATGGAAGTGGTCGAACACGTGGCCGATCCGCTCGCCTACCTCACCGCCTGTCAGCAATTGCTGAAACCGGGTGGCCTGATGATCTGCTCCACCCTCAACCGCAACGTAAAATCCTTCGGCATGGCGATCATCGGCGCCGAATGGGTGATGCGCTGGCTGCCCAAAGGCACCCATGACTGGAACAAGTTCATCACCCCCGATGAGTTATTCGCCCTGATCCGCAACGCAGGCCTTGATCCGGTAGACAGCAAGGGGATGGTCTTCAACCCCCTAAGCTGGAGCTGGTCGCTCTCCGCCCGCGATCTGTCGTGCAATTACGTCACCGCAAGCCTGAAACGCCAAGCCTGACCCGGCTTTTACCATAGCAAAACGCCGCCCCAACCCGAATCACCACGTCCCCGCTTTTGCCGCCCGATACCAAAACCCGAACCCGCAAGCGCCTGATTTCAAATTCATCTTAAAACCCGTCCGCCACCAACTTTGTGTTACGGTTCCAATCACATAACCCGAACGGCGCACGGA
>JANNAV010000360.1:0-17583 GCA_031384695.1 Paracoccaceae bacterium | reverse complement strand
TTGCTGACACGATCGCACTGCTGCCCGAGTTGAGTACCCCCCCGGCAAAGTCGACAGTTGTGCAGCCCGCCCCGCCAGTGCCGCCGCTGACAAGACTTCCGGTCAATCCCCAGGTGGACGCAGTGCCGTTGCCGCCGGTTTGTGGCCCACCGGTCACTCCCGCCATTCCAGGAATCTGCCAGGGTATTCCAAGCTGTGCCAACGCCTGTTGAGCCGCCTGTGTGATCACGGCTGCAACGCCAGCAACCCCGCCCTGCGTCGCCGATCCGTTGCTCCCATTCGACCCCCCCGAGGCGCGCAATATGACGTTCTGGGAGATGGTATCCTGTGCGATGGATACCCAAGTGACGTTGCCGCCACCACCCAGCCCCGGGTTGACGTAAATGGTCGGTTGGGCGATCTTTGCGACCAGAACCTCCAGGGTCGATATGGCTCCACTGGCGCCACCTGCGCCGCCACCACCCGCACTTCCGGCGACTCGGGAAAACCCACTGCCGCCGATACCACCGGGGCCAATGCCAGTGATCTGAAGATATTTTGCACCCGCCGGAATGACGTATGCCTGCCAGGCGCCGGTGGCGTTGAATGTGCTGACTTGGTTATTGCTTAACGGGTCGGCCCAACCTGTTGCGTCTGACGCAGTGCCCCCCTTGACCCAGAGGGCGCCGCTGGTATTTTGCAGATAGACCGATCCGGGCACGGCACTGACGGCTCCAGCGGGAGACCCGGTGCCTGACAGTACCTGCGGACCGGTTTCTGAGCCGATCCGCAGCTTGGTCACGGCCATTTCAATGAGTGACCTCAGCATGTCACGCCGTCACAATCGCGCGAAGAGCAGCCGCAGCCGGGGCTACATCGACCAGGATAGTCACCGAGTTTACGCTGGTGCCCTGCACCTCGACGATCACCTGGCGTTTGCTCCCTGAGTTTTCACGAACCACGACATCAAGATCGAGGGTGTTGAGGTTGTGGGTGATCACGTAGGAAGTTGCAGAGCCGTCGCCGAAATCTACCGCATACCGTTTGGCACGACCCGCGTAGGTTGCCAGTTTCAGAGGGGTCACGAAGCGAGCGTCATCAAGGCCCGCGTCAGTCTCTGGCTGCGTCGCGATCTCGGCAATACCCGAGGCCGTTTCCGAGGCAGCGGGCGCCGATGTACCGAAGGAAGCCCAGATTACGTTGTTGGCACCAATGACGCCATTGACCTGCGTTTGACGCCAGGTGGTGCCACTCGCAGCCGTGCCTTCATCTACAGTTACGACCGCGCTTTCGAGCTCATCGAACGTCGAACAATCCGCCGCCCGTGTGGTGGGGATGGCAGCACCATTCCAGATGTAGATACCATTCTCGGTTTGAGTGCTCTGGTTTTTCACCAGCATCCGATCCCCGGAAACCATGGCGATCGCGTCGACGGTGGCACCTGGTGTGGCAATCGTGATGTTGGCCGTCGTCGTCACCCGCACATTGTCTTTCCAGGCGGTCCCCTCGATGGCGGCATTCAGCTGCTCATAGACGACAACCTCCCCGGCTGCGGTGGCAGCAGCGGCGTTGATAATCGGTTTGCGGCCTTCGGCATCGAGTTGTCTTTTCAGGGGGATAGCCATGGTTCAGTTCCTTTTGGTTGGGTCAGATGCAGTCCGCAGTGCCCGCGAGGGGCGTATCAAAGTTGACCATGAGGGTGTTGGCAGACAAATGAAGGACTTCCCCCCAGACCTCTTGTCCACCAGTGGTGGTGATCGTGACGTTTGGACGGAGTCCCAGATTATGGGCGACTGTCCAGGTGGCAAGGGGGCTGATCTGGGTGTGAGTGTAGCGCGCGAGGGGCGATCCGTTTGGCCCCGGGATACCTTGAATGCCCTGCACGCCCGCGGCGGCAAACGTGATTTGGGGGCGGGCAACAGCCTGCAAAACGATCGCAGGCCCGGAGACCGGCTGCAGCGTAAGCACAGCCACGCGGGGGGTGATGACGAGGCTGGTCATGATTGCACCCGCAGCTTGATCGCAGGCCACGCCGTCACAATCCCCGCCTGGGTGAGCGTCACCCGCAGCGGCATGATGATGTCGCGCGGGAAATCCAGTGACCATTTGATGGTCAGGGTAAGCGCCCCAGCGGCGGCGTTGGTCACAAGCAGCGTCACGTGCGGCAGCAGCGCGGGCGGAACCTCAAAGGTCGAAAGGACGGCGCCGGTGATGTTGACCGGCCCTGCGTCATCCGTCAGAACGCCGTTGATAACGAGGTCGGAACCGGGGTTTATGACGAAAACATCACTCATTTTCGGGTTTTCCTGACGGTTGCATCTGGTCAGACCTTCACGGCCATCGCGATGGTGAAAAGCGCGTCGGTCTGGGCTGGCGTGAACCCAAGCGCGTAGGCCAGCTCGTCCATCGTCTGCGAGCCACGCTGCCATTCGGACGCATTCAGAATGGTTTCGCGCATGGCCCAGTTGGTTTCCGGGTCGGCAGCGAAGGCATCGAGCCTGGCGCAGATTTCTGCACCCAGCGTCAGGCGGCCTTGCAACGGGCTGCACCGCATCTTTGCACGCGTGGCCGACAGAAGTGCCGCAGCTTCCTGCGCAATATCCGTCTCGCTGCGCTTGTCCAGCCACGTGCCGGTTTCATAATCGAACGTTGTTTCTTCCGATGGCTGAACCGGATACTCAAACATGGCCCCGCCGCGGACGTAGTGGGTTGCATCCGTTTCCACCATGTCAGGTTTTACCGGCATGAACCCTTGGCCCTCGGCCGTGCCAAGGTCATTCGAACACAGTCTGAGAATCTGTCCGGTTGCGATGTCATAGGCGGCAAAGAGGGGCATCGGGTCACTTCTTGAATTGAATGGCTTCGACAAAGCGCTGGTACATCCGGGCATTGCCCGCCGTTATCAATATCACGTCAACATCATAGGTGGTCGCGCCGGTGCCGGTGTCGGTGTCAAGCGTGGTGAAGGAAATCGACTGGCGTGTCGAAAGGCCGATATCAAACGTGCTGCCGAAAGCGGTTCCGTTGCGGCGCACGCGCAATTGTACGTCCGTCGAGCCCGCGACGGCATCGAACTGGCCGTTGAAGGCAATCCGGGTATCTATGCCGGTTCTGTTGATTGTCACCGACAGAACATTCTTCCAGATCGACGTGCTGGTGATCGTCACCGCCGCGCTGGAGGTGATGATGGCAAACTCGGGGACCGTCACCGCCCGGTTGGCGATTTGCAGCGTGTCGACCTGCAAATTGCCTATTTTGGCCCCGGTGATGATGGCATCGCTGATCTGCGCGGTGCCGGTGATAATCCCCGCGGCGGCCAGAAGCGTGCCGGTGATGGTGCCATCCACCACCAACGAGCCGGTGGCCTTCTTCTGAACCTTGTACCCCGCGCCCCGGCCGTTGGCCGTCCCCCCGGCCGGGCGGCTAAGGACGAAGCGCATCCGCCGGATCGTCGGGCCGGTGATGACGCTGACGCTGAGCGGCAGGGTCGAGGTGCTATCGGTCCGGGTCGCGACCTGCGTGGAGATCGAGACGGTGACCGACGTCCGCTTGCGCCACTTGGCCACCGTCTTCTGATTGATGCCGTAACGCGCCGACAGCGCCCTCAGGCTCGCTTCACTATTCTGTATTGCTCCCCTCTCGGCGATTGCTGCGCAATCACCTGCCGGGCAACGGACGGATTGCCTCAGTCGTAGTGGTGCTGCCGTGAAGAACCTGTCCCATAGTGCCTCCTTCCATTCCAAGAAAGAGATTGCACCATCAAAGTCCGGGATCAAACACCTAGGTAAATGCGCGCTTTCCTCGCATTTTCACCCACCATCTTCCGTCGACGACCACAGCCACAGCCACAGCCACACTTACACAAAACTACCTTTTACCAACGCCTTTTCAACGCCTTACACATCTTTGCCCCCCGCCCCCTTTCATGCAGAAGGTAGCCCCCCCTACAAACTGTCCGGATTCCCGGGCGAATGCCCGAACGCCCTCCAACCCCCCGGCAAACCCCTGCAGACTCAGTTCTTCTGCGAGGGCAGTGGAAACCAGATCTCAACCCGCAATCCCGGCCCGGCATCCGAAAGCGTTATCTGCCCGCCAAGCCTTCCCGCTATCGCCTTGACCAACGCCATGCCAAGCCCGTTGCCACCGCCGCTGCGGCTCGGATCAAGTCGGTAGAACAACTCGAACACCCGTTCCCGCTCGCTTGCCGGAATGCCGGGGCCGTTGTCGGCCACCCAAAGCCCGACCTTGCCGGTGTCGCTCGCCCCTCCCATCTCGATCGCAGCCCCCTCCGGGCAATGATTGATCGCGTTCTGGATCAGATTTGCCAGCAGTTGCGACAGCATCGCGGCATCGCCCGCCACCAGAACGTCATCGGCCACCGGGGCAAGCACCAGACTTTGGCCATGCTCCTCGGCCAGCGGGCCAAAGGTCTCGGCCAGATCGGCGAGCAACGGGCCCAGCGGCACCATCGCAAAGCCCGCGCCGTCGTTTGCCGCCTCCAACCGCGAGATGCGCAGGATCGCATCGAATATGCTGCGCAGCCGGATCAGTTCCGCCTCCACCCCGTCGATCAGCGGGCGCGGATCGGTGCCCGCATCCATCGCCGATTGCGCGCGGTCCAGTTGCAGGAATGCCCGCGACAACGGCGTGCGCAGATCATGCGCGATGGCGGCGGCGCTGGCTTTGGTGGTCTGCATCAACTCGGCCAGACGGTCCAGATGCCCGTTCATCACCTGCGCCACCCGGTCGATCTGGTCATTTTCCGCCGAAATCGCCAGCCGCATGCCCGTCTCGCCATGCGACACCCGCGCAAGCGTATCGCCCATATGTTTCAGCTTGCGCAGGCTTTTCAGGCTTGTCCCGTAACCCAGCGCCAGAAACGACACGCTCAGGATCAGCCCAAGTGCCGCAAGGGCTGCAATCATCCGGGTTTCCTGCACCTGCACCAGTTCAAGATTGCTGCCAACCACCAGTGTGAACTGATCAAGCCTGCTCAGGTTCAGATAGAAATTCGCGGCCTCAACATGCTGTGCCGCGATCCGGCTTGTGGTCAGCGCCATCGCCCGGCGCGACCAGCCCACCAGATCGGGAGCAAGATCGATGTTGCCCGCCAACCGCTGCCCGTTTGCATCAAACAACCCCACCGCATGCAGATTGGCCCCCAAAGGCCGCCGCAACTCACCGATGGAGTCAACCAGCGCCGCCAGGCCCTCATCCCGGTAAATCTGGGTCAACACGATCTTGTCTTCGCTGATCTGCAGCGCAATCGCCCCCAGCATCGCCCGCTGCAGATAATAGAAAGCCACCACGCTGAACACCAGGAACAGCAACAGCATGATCAGCGTCGCCCGGACGGCCGTTTTGAACGCGGCCCCCGTGGTAACGCTAGCGCGGTCCATGCATCGCATATCCGGTGCTGCGGACGGTGTGGATCAGCGCCGGATCAAACGGCTTGTCAACCTTGGCCCGCAACCGGCTGATATGAGTTTCCACCACCGTGGTGTTCGGCTCGAAATTGAAGTTCCAGACCTGCTCCAGCAGCATGGTCCGCGTCACCACCCGGCCCGCGTTGCGCATCAGGATCTCCAGCATCGCGAATTCCTTGGATTGCAACTCGATCACCTTGCCCTGCCGCCGTGCCACGCGCGACAACAAATCCAGCGTCAGGTCATGCACCTTCAGCACCGGCACAACCGCCGTATCCTTGTGCCGCCGCGACAAGGCGATCACCCGCGCCAGCAGTTCCGAAAAGTGGAACGGCTTGACCAGATAATCATCCGCTCCCGCGCCAAGCCCTTCAACCCGTTCGCTCACATCCGCCATCGCAGTCAACAGCAGCACCGGGGTTTCCTTGCGCGCCGCCCGCAGCGCCCTGACCACCGACAGGCCGTCCATCCCGGGCATCATCCGGTCAAGGATGGCAAGGTCACAGGTGTTGTACAAACAATAGCTCAGCGCCTCGCGCCCGTCGCTGACATGATCAACCGAATGGCCGTTCTCGGTCAGACCGGCAATCACAAAATCCGCAACCTTCAGATCATCTTCGGCCAACAGAATTTTCAACGGCGGATCCCTGGGCACAAGCAACGCGGTGCCCGCATCCTGTGTTGATCCGTCAACAAGGTCAACCATCGCCGCAGCCTCCGCCCTCGTTCGGAAATCAGGCGGGGGCCTGCAGCCCCCCCCTCTCTCGCAAATCAGGCGGGGGCCTGCAGCCCCCGCCCCCGCCATTCGGCCCAACCACGCGTGTTGGCCAAACTCACTTGGCAATCATCACCGTGTCTGCCTGATAGATCTTGCCGTTCATCACCCAGTCAACCGTGACCTTCTCGCCCACCTTGAGGCCCGGATCCTTGAACGCCACCGGCAGCGCATAGCTGATGCCGTTGTCCAGGATCAGGACGTGCTTGGCCAGATCGAAGGATTTGATGGCCCCAGTGGTCATGGTGCCTGCGGCGAAGGCGGCGAAAGACGTGGCGATCAGGGCCGCTGCCGCGACCGGGAACATGAAGTTACGCATTGTAAGTCTCCAGATTATTTGCCCAAGTGGTCTGGGCGAAGGGGGAGCAATCAGATTGGTCTCGTTGGGCCTCCTTTGGCGTTAAAGCCTTGAAACCACGGGGCAATCTTTGTTCCCTGCAACCCTTATAGCGCGGTGCGGACCGGGAATCCTACTTACTTCTTAGTAAGATTTGGGCAAGGTTGGGTCCAGGTCTGCGTGCCAAAAGCCTGCCAGGTAACCCATTCAGGAGATGCACCGTGACATCCGGACCCGATTCTTTTCCACCGTTCTCGCGGCAAGGCCTCACGCTAAGCGGCGCCGCCTTTCTCGCCCTCGGACTGGCCGCCATCGCAGTCCCCGCATGGGCCACCATCGCGGTTGAACAACTGGTGGCGGCGCTGTTGTTGGTTTGGGGGGCCGCCGGGATCGGCTTTTCCCTGTCGCTGCGCCCCGCCGCGGAGTGGCGGATGACGGCGGCGCTGTTCGCCGGGGTGCTGGTGCTGGGTGCGATCTTCCTGATCTTTCCGCGCAACGGTATCGCCACCATGACGATGCTGCTGGTGGCGGTGTTCCTGATCGAGGGGGTCGCATCGCTCACCATCGGGCTTGGCCTGCGCAACCAACTGCCGGGCTGGACGCTTCTGGTGATGTCCGGTGTGGCGTCATTGGCGCTTGGCATCCTGATCCTTTCAGGCTGGCCCGGATCGGCGGCCTGGACGCTGGGCCTGCTGACCGGGATTAACTTCCTGTCGAACGGCGTGACACTCATTCTTCTGGGCCGCGCCATCGCCACCCCGGTGCGGTCATGACAGCGCGCGCAGCGGCCCCGCACGGGGTGTGCCACGTCTGCGGCATGAGCTTTCCGCGCGCGCGACTGCAACCATGGGTCGCGGTCCGCTCCGGCGTCTCGGCGCTGATCGCATCGGCGGCACCGGGCTGGGCCGAGGCGGGCCTGATCTGCCACGAAGATCTCGCCCGGTTCCGCAGGCTTTATGTCGAACACCTGCTGGAGCAGGAACGCGGCGAGTTGACGGAACTTGACCGCGAGGTCATCGCCAGTCTGGAAACCGGGCAGATACTGGCGCGCCAGACCGAATCCGATCCCGCCAGCACATTCGGCGAACGCGCCGCCGACATGGTGGCGGGCTTTGGTGGCAGCTGGACCTTCATCCTGCTTTTCATGGCCATTCTGGTCTGCTGGATCGCACTGAACGTGGTGGGGATATTGCGCAGCCCGTTCGACCCCTACCCTTTCATCCTGCTGAACCTCGTGCTGTCCTGCATCGCGGCGATGCAGGCCCCGGTCATCATGATGAGCCAGCGCCGTCAGGAAACCAAAGACCGCCAGCGCAGCCAGAACGACTATCAGGTGAACCTCAAGGCCGAACTGGAAATCCGCCAGCTGCACGACAAGATCGATCACCAGCTGGCGCATCAATGGCAAAAACTGGTCGAGATGCAGCAAATCCAGATCGACTTGCTGGAGGAACGGGTTGGTGATCGCTGAACCCCCGCCACTATGGCTGCGCCTTGCACGGCTTGCCGCGAACCCGTGGCTGCGCGCGCTGCCACCCCTCCTGATCGCGGCGGTGGCGGTGTTTGCACTGCACCTGATGTCGCGCCATGTGCATTGGGCCGATGTGAGGGCCGATCTGGTGATGGCGCCACGCGCATCGCTGGCGTTGGCAACGCTTGCGATGCTGGTCAGCTTTGCGGCGCTGGCGATGTATGACGTGCTGGCGGTAAACTCTCTGGCGCCCGGCAGGGTGCCGCTGCGGACGGCGGCACTGGCCGGGGCTGCGGGCTATGCCGTGTCCAACCTTCTGGGGGCATCCTGGCTGACCGGCACCGCGGTGCGCTACCGGATTTATGCCACCATCGGCCTTGATCTTGGCCTTGTGCTGGGGGTGATCGCCACCTCGTGGAGCGCCTTCTGGATGGCGGCGCTGCTGCTGCTTGGCGCATTGATGGTGTTTCACCCCGTTGGCCTTTCGGCGGTGCTGCCGATTCCGCCCGGTGCGGAACTGGCGGCGGGGCTGGGGCTGCTGGGGCTGCTCGCGGCATTTCTGATCTGGCTTTGGCGCGGTGCGCGGCATCTGCGGCTGGCGGGAACCACCTACACACTGCCGGGCTTCGGGCTGGCCTTGCTGCTGCTGGCGGTCGCGGTGGTGGATATCGGCGGGGCGGCCATGACGCTTTATGCCCTGCTACCGCCCGGCGCGGCGCCCAACCTCGCATTGTTCTTCACTGTTTTTGTCGGCGCCATCACGCTGGGCATCCTCAGCCATTCGCCGGGGGGGCTTGGCGTGTTCGAGGCCGCAATCATGGCGGGGCTTGGGGCGGGCGGGCGGTCGGATGTACTGGCCGCATTGCTGCTCTACCGGCTGATCTATTCCCTGCTGCCGTTCACCCTCGCCGCCGTTGGTCTGGGTGTGGTCTGGCTGGTGCAGCAGCGCCGCCCGGTCGCAAAGGCCGCCGTCTGGGCCTATGCCATCGCCAAACCAGCGGTGCCGCTGATCACGGCGGGGATCGCACTGGTGTCGGGTGCCATCCTGCTGCTGTCGGGCAACCTGCCCTCCGACCCCACCCGCATCAGCATCCTGCGCGGGGTCTTGCCGCTGGCCTTTGTCGAGGCGTCGCATCTGGCGGGCAGCATCGCGGGCGTCTTGCTGATCACCGTCGCACGCGGGCTGATGCGCAGGCTGGCCCGGGCTTGGGCGGTGGCGATGGTGTTGCTTGGTGTCGGCCTGATCACATCGCTCGTCAAAGGGCTGGACTGGCAAGAGGCGCTGTCGCTGGCGCTGTCTCTGGCGGTGCTCGGCCTGTTTCGCGGCGCGTTCTACCGGGTGCGCAGCGTCTCGGTATTCCGGCTCAGCGGGGCTTGGCTGGTCAGCCTTGCGGGCCTCTTGGCCACGCTGTTCTGGGTGGGCCTGTTCGCCTATGGCCATGTGGCCTATCAAAGCGCGTTGTGGTGGGATTTCGCCTGGGACGGCGATGCCTCGCGGTTCTTGCGGGCGTCGCTGGCAGTGGCGGTGGTGGTGATGGCGGTCGCCCTCAACTCGGTCGTCATGGGGCGCAGCAAACGCCAAAGGCCCGGCACCGTCCCGCAGGCGGTGATCAGCCTTCTGGCCCGCTGCCCCGATGCCGAGGCGCAGATCGATCTTGGCGGCGACAAGATGTTCCTGATCGATCCGGGTGCCCGCGCCTTTTTGGCCTATGCCGATACCGGGCGCAGCCTTGTGGCGCATGGCGATCCGGTGGGCGATCTCGAGGCCGCGCGCCAACTGATCTGGGCCCTGCGCGAACAGGCCGACAAGGCCGGGCGGCGCTGCGCCTTTTACGGTGTCGGACAAACCTTCCTGCCCATCTATCTGGACCTTGGCCTGTCGATCCTGAAGATCGGCGAGGTGGCCCGCGTCGATCTGCCGGCCTTCACGCTTGACGGCAGCACGCGGCGCGATTTCCGTCAGGCGGTGAACAAGGCCCAGCGCGAAGGCTATGCTTTCGAGATCATCCCCAAGGCTGATATCCCCGCGCTCTTTCCTGCCCTGAAGGCCGTGTCCGATGCCTGGCTTGCCGCGCGCAACGGCCGCGAAAAGGGCTTCTCGCTTGGCGCCTGCATGCCGGGCTATCTTGCGCATTTCGACCATGCCGTGCTGCGGCATCTGGCCTCCGGCCGCATCGTGGCCTTCGCCAACCTGATGCAGGGGGCCGGGCGGGCGGAACTGTCTCTCGATCTGATGCGCCATGATCCGGCAGGCCCCAGGTTCGCCATGGATGCCCTGTTCGGCCACATCCTGCTCTGGGGCAAGGAGCAGGGCTTTGCGTGGTTCTCGCTGGGTGCAGCCCCGCTGTCGGGCTTGGAAAACCGCCATCTGGCCTCGCTCTGGAACCGCATCGGCGGCTTCATTTATGATCACGGCGAGCAGTTCTATCACTTCGAAGGCCTGCGCGCCTTCAAGCAGAAATTCGATCCGGTATGGACGCCGAAATATCTGGCCTGCCCGGGCGGGCTGGCGGTGCCGCAGATACTGTATGAGATCAACACGCTGATCTCGGGCGGCGTCAGAAAAACAAACGGATAGGCCGGGATGGCCCTCCGCTTCCTGTTTCTTGCCGGATTTGCCCAATCACACCGATTGCGGGTAACACCTTGCGCAAACAGCGTCCTGCCTTATCGCCAGCTACAGCGTTTTGCATTTGATCTGGATCAGCAGATCAAATGCAAAACGCAACATTCCCGGCGTTTGGCCTGTCTTGGTTTGCCTTCAATCTGATTCAGATTGAAGGCAAACCGCTTTAACCAGGCAAACGCTCCTTGCAGAGCGTCTCCGGATCGGCCCGCGGGTATATCACCCGGCAAAAACCGGCAAGCGGCACCCAAAAGCACCGCTTGCCGCAAAACCAAGCCCTCAACAACCAGCCGCCATCAGATCACAGCGTCACAACCGCCGCCCCGACAAACAGCGGCTTACCCTCGCGCAGCACTTTCAGCAGAACCGCCGCCTTGCTTGTCGCCCCCACCATCGCACTGCGCAAGCCATCCGCCGTCGCCACCGCCTTGCCCGCAGCCTCGGTGATCACATCGCCGGGCAACAGCCGGTCGGCATTGGGGCTGTTGGCATCGACCTTGCTGATCACCAGCCCGGTCGTGCCAAGCGGCAGGCCCAGCCCTTGCGCCAGATCAGCGCTCAACGCCTGCACCGTCAGGCCCAGCGGGGCCAGGTTCTCGTCGCCCTGCGCCGGAGCGCTGGCAAGTTTGGCCACCTCCGGCGTCAGCTTACCGATGGTCACGCGGACCATTTCGGCCTTGCCACCGCGCAGGATGGCCAGATCTGCCGTCTTGCCACTTGCCACCTTGGCCACCATGCCCGGCAGATCATGCATCTTGTCCACCGCCACCCCGTCCACCGACACGATCACATCGCCGCTTTGCAGCTTGGCCGCCGCCGCCGGGCTGTCCGGCTGCACCGAGGCCACAATCGCCCCCTCCGCCGCCTTCAACCCCAGCGCATCCGCCAGATCCTGCGTCACCGGCTGGATCAGCACCCCCAGCCAGCCACGATCAACCCGCCCATGGTCGCGCAACTGGGTGACAACCTCCGAAATGGTCTGCACCGGAACCGAAAACCCGATGCCAACCGACCCGCCGGTCGGGCTGAAAATCGCCGTGTTCATCCCCACCACGTCGCCCGCCACATTGAACAAAGGCCCGCCGGAATTGCCCTTGTTGATCGCCGCATCAGTCTGGATGAAGTTGTCGTAGGGGCCCGAGCGGATGTCGCGGTTCATCGCCGATACGATACCCGAGGTGACAGTCCCTCCCAGCCCAAAGGGGTTGCCCACCGCCACAACCGCATCGCCCACCCGCAACTTGTCTTGCGTGCCCAAACTGGCAACCGGCAGCCCCGCCGCCTTGTCCAGCTTGATCAATGCCACATCGGTCATCGGATCGGTGCCCACGATATGGGCCGCAAAGGCCCGCCCATCCTCCAGCCGAACCTTGATCGCCGTCGCACCCTCCACCACATGGTTGTTGGTCACGATCTCGCCGTCCGCCGAAATGATGAACCCCGAGCCAAGCCCGTGCATTATACCGCCATCCGGCTGCGGCTCAGGGGTTTGGCCAAACCGCTGATCCGGCGCGCCAAAGCGGTTCATGAACTCGTCGAACGGTGAAGGACTGGCCTGCGCCGGATCGGTCTTGGCTGTCACTTCGATGAAAACCACCGAAGGCGTTACCTTCTCCACCAGATCGGCATAGCCCGCAACAGGCACATCGGCCCAAACGGGCACGGCCGAAAGCGTCAGCAACGAGGTCGCGGCCAGCGTGCTGGCAAGCAGCGTACCGCGCAAGGTGATGGCAAAGCCATTGGAAGTTGCAGTTTGCATGATTGTGGTCCTGTTCACAAAAAGCCGCCTTTTGCGGCCTCAGACCCCAAACATGGGTTGCAGGCTTGTCGCGCGGCTGACCGGATCCTTACAAGTTTGCAACCTCGCAAAATCGTGAAGCCCCCGGGCAACGCACAGCCTGCCCCGATGGCGGGGGCAAGACGCAGGATAGGCCAACCAGAACAGCGGTTGCGATTGACCTGCGGCCAAATGCGTTTAACGTTCGTGCCGGGGCAGGTGGCGGCGCACGTCGGGGGCAAGGCGGTGATTGAACTCTGGTTCTCGCGGTTTTCCGCCGCCATTGCCAAGGCGGACACGCCGGAAGAGGTCAGACAGCAGTTCATCGCGGCGGCTGCGGACTGCGGCTTTGATTCCATAGCCTGCGGCGAAATAGATCTGCAAGACCGGCGGCGTTCGGCCTTCTTCATCAACACCTGGCCCAAAGCCTGGTTCGACTATTATCAGCGTGAAGCGGTGCACGAGTTTGACCCGATTCTGGCGCGCGTGCGCAAGCAGACGGGTGCTTTCGCCTGGTCGGACATAGCGGCGCGCAGCCAGCGCGAATTGCAGCTTTTCGAGAAAATAAAGCAGTTTGGCTGGGTTGACGGGCTTGCCATCAGCTTGAAACGAACCAGCAACTTCATTGCCCTGATCAGCCTCACATCAAAGCAAGTGGTGCCAAAGGGCGACGCGCGCGCGCTGATCGTGCTCTACTTCACCCTCGCCTATGAGAAGTACCGCGCGTTGTCGGACGGCACGAAAGTCCTCAACCGGGCGGGTCTGACCAAGCGCGAGGTGGAATGCCTGGGGTTGATCGCCAAAGGTGCCACCGATCCCGATATCGCCCGGCGCCTCGGCATTGCCGCCACCACGGTGCATGAATATGTCGAAAGCGCCAAAAAGAAACTTGATTGCCGCACCCGTGCCCAGATGATCGCCGTTTCGGTTAAAATCGGGTTGATTTCTGTTTGAATGTCGCGCGTACCCCCCGTTTGGGGGGATGACTGCCAAAAGCCGCGCCCCTAGGCTTGGGCATTGCAGCATAGGTGCGGCGGCCTCCGGGTTTCCGGGACGTGCCAATTCGGCGGCTTTCGATTTCAACCTTCAGCACGGTGAAAACCAATATGACAACCATATTTTTATCCGGCCCTCTGTCGTCAAACGTCATAACGCTTACCGACCTCGCTGGCGGCGGCTTTGCCTGGCAGATCAACCTGACGGCAGGCGCAAGCGGGGCCGACGATGTCACGGTTGCGGGCGGTGTGGACGACGATATCATTGATCTCAGCGGCCTTTCAGCGGCCTCGGGTGTTCTCGCGACAAGCATATTCGGCGGCAACGGTGGCGTTGATGACAATGATAGCATAATCGGCAGTGCCATCGCTGACAGGATCGACGGAGGCCAAGGTGAGGATACTATCCGCGGTGGCATTGGCAGTGACACGATCACCGGTGGCGGAGAGTCCGACCAATTGTTCGGCGACAGCGGCAATGATGTCTTCCTGACGACTGCCACCTGGGGCCAGGGCGATATCTTCAACGGCGGCTCTGGCACCGATACGCTCCGCAATATTCAGGGCCAATCCACCACTTTCACCAACATCGGCGCCGCCAACCTGATTTCCATCGAGGTGCTGGACGGCGTGGATGGTGCGACGTTCTTCGGCGACGGCGGCAACAACACTCTCAACTTTTCCACTATCGGTTCGGCGATCAATGTAGGCTCGATCAACGCCGGCGCTGGCAACGATACCATTTCCGGCGTGCGGAACACTGCCGTGGTCATCAACGGTGAGGCCGGCGACGACGTCATCAATGGCAACCGGCGCGGCGAATTGCTGAACGGCGGCGCGGACGCCGACACCATAATCGGCAATGCCGGCAACGATTCGATTGACGGCGGCGCGGGCGCTGACAGCCTTCTTGGCGGCACCGGCAATGATGTGTTCCTGATGGGCGGCTTGCAGGGTTTTGGCGATATCTTCAATGGCGGCAGCGGCACCGATACCATCCGCCACACCAACCTTGGGCAGACAATCCGGCTTCTCAATGTAACCGATGCCAACTTTATCAGCGTCGAGCGTTTTGACGGCACCGGACAAAGTCTGGGCGGCGACGAAACCGGCAACCTGATCGACATGTCGGCAATCGCCACTGCCATCGGCGTAAGTTCCATCGAAGGTGCCGGTGGCAATGACACCCTCGTTGCCTTCGGCATCACGGCGGTCACCATCAACGGCGGCAATGGCAACGACTCCATCACCGGCAATGACCGCGCCGAGGCGCTGAACGGCGGCGGCGATGCGGATACCATCGCAGGTGGCGTGGGCACCGATACCATCGATGGCGGCGCAGGCCTGGACGATCTTTCCGGCGGTATCGGCAATGATGTGTTTCTGAGGAATGGCGTCGAGGGGGCGGGCGATATCTATCGCGGCGATCAGGGCGTGGACACCATCCGTCAGACCAATCTGGGGCAATCCCTGACCGTCCTGTCCGAAGGTGATGCCAATTTCATCGGCATCGAAGTGTTCGATTTCGTCGGCTCTTCGGTTCAGGGCGATGCCGGCGACAATCTGATTGATTTTTCCGCCATTGCCACGGCCATCGCCTTGCCTTCGATCAGCGGCCTCGGTGGCAACGACACCATTTCGGCTTTCCGTGACACCGCCACCCTGATCAATGGCGGGTCGGGCAACGACAACATCACCGGCAACGGGGTTGCGGAAACACTGAACGGGGATGCCGACAACGACACCATCAGCGGCTTTGCGGGCAATGATACGATCAACGGTGGCGACGGCGCAGATAGCATCCTTGGTGGTGCGGGGGCAGATTCGCTTGTCGGCGGCGCTGGTAATGACGCCTTCGTGTACCGCAGCGTCACGGACTCGCTGATTGCGACGCGCGATATCATCGCCGGTTTCGATGCCGCAGGCGCCGTGATCGGCGATATCATCAACCTGAGGGGGGTCGATGCCGACAATGCTTTGGCCGGCGATCAGAACTTCACCTTCAACTCGACGGCAACAGGCGGCCTCAGTCTGATCACCTCCGGCACCGACACGCTGGTGCAGTTGAACACCGACACCGATGCGGCCTTCGAATTTGTGCTGGTGATCGTCGATGGGGCCACGCTCAGCACCGATTACACGGCGGCGGATTTCGTGCTCTAACCCCGGCCAAGGCGCAACAGAACCGCCCGGCTCCCCCCCCGGACCTCTTCCGCACCCGTTTCAGACAATTCACTTAAAATTGCCCCCCCTTCTCATTTGTTCAAATACTCCACGGGGGTGCGGGGGCGCGAGTCCTGACGGCGTTCAAAAGGTTTGACAGTGGCGGAAAATAAATGCAAGCGATAACAATGGCTTGCGGATAGGCATTTCCATTGAGTTTGACAGTAAACGCGGGAAAATGGGCGGTTTTGGGCTTGTGCAGGTTATGGTGTCAGAAAATTACTTAATGAAATCAATGGGTGTCAGTGGAAGTTTCGCAAGAGTCGTGCGCGGTTTTGCGCACAATCGGGAACTGTTTAGTTCCCACTTCCCATACCAGATAGGTCACTCGCCTGTGTTGCTTGCCGCTTTCCCTAAGTGACCGCGCAAGTCGTCAAGTTCCTTTCGGACGGCTGCAATCTTAGCTTTCAATGCGCCTTCGGCCTGTTTGGTTGATAGCCCTATGAGTTGGGCAATCTGAACTGAGGTCATTCCATTGGTCACAAGCATTTCCGCATTGGCGGCGGCATGTGCGCCTATCTCTTGGGCCAAGTATACCGCTTCCGGTATCGGATCGTTGCGGCGTTGGGCCTCTATCAGATTCTCCAGAACCGGTAGCGCCGCCCGTTCCGCTGCAAGACGAACAAGCAACACGCCAACCAAAGCCGCATCTTCATCGCCCAGCACCAACCAATCAAGAGATAGCCTCAACCCCAACGCTATCTGCTTCAGCGCATCCACCCCCGGCAAGGGCGCATTCTCCTTGCGCATGTAGCTTTCTAAGGATCGTCTTGACATGCCGATCAGAGCGGCCATCTCGCCAGCGGTCCAGCCGTTCTGCTCCTTCACTCGGCGAAGGCGCGACGCAATTGAACTTTCATCCATGGTTGCCTCTTGCATTTTACCTAAATCATAGTAATCTCTACCTAGATCAACGTAGAGACTGCCTAAATGACCGTATCAGATAAGATGGGCGATTGCCAACGACTGAACACCATTCGGGCTGGGTTCGTCTCTAGGGGCACCTCACTTCATGCGTGGTGCAGCCAGAACCGAGTCGATACGACCAACGCTCGAAGGGCAATCTTAGGTCAATGATGTGGCCCAAAAGCAAAAACCCTTGTAGCAACAATAGCCGCTGCGGCGGGCGTGGTGCCCGAATGAGGCTGACCGTCTCCGATATCGTTGGCCTTGATGCCCTTCCGGCCACAAATCGCGGCATCAGAGATTGGCTCAAACGTAACAATATCCCGGTGATCGAAGACAGAAAGCCAAGCTAGGCTTGGACGACGAAACCTATCGCCAAGTGCTTGTGCGGGTGGCGGGCGTCACCAGTTCGACCGAGCTGGACCGCGACGGCTTTCTGGCAGTCATGGGCTTCTTTGACTTTGCGGGCTTTCGCCCGATGGACAAAGGTGGCCCGCGCTATGGCGCGCGCCCCGGCATGGCGACCTTCGCGCAGCTCGAGCTGATCCGGCAGCTTTGGCGCGAGTTGCACCGGGAATCCGAAGTGAACGGCGAAGCTTTGGCCGGGTGGCTGCTGAAATATCACAAGGTGCATTCGCTGCGGTTTCTGACCTTGGACGCCGCCCGCAAAGTGATCACGGCGCTCAAAGCTTGGAAGTCGCGCGCGGCGTGATTGGTGCCAAATGTTATGGGTTGGGCGGTGCTGAAAGGTGCCGCCCTTTCGTTTTGCAAAGAGGCGGATTTGCGGGGCTAGGAGTGGCCTTTGTCTGTTTAGGCCCCATCGGGTCGCGGGGCGCGCTCAACCCGTTTAAGAACGTCTAAAACCCGTTTAATTTTGCAACTCCACTGCCCCCGTAATACCGCCTTTCCAAAATCGCGATAAACTGATAGGAAATCTGGGCGCGCGGTGTACCCCGATGGGTAAGGGGACTGGCCCAGGCTATGCCTGGGCGAGTTGATGTTGGTTCGAGTCCAACCCCGCACGCGCCCTGGTAAATCACCTGGTAAAACCACCCGCCAAACTCCCTG
>JANNAV010000314.1:0-10544 GCA_031384695.1 Paracoccaceae bacterium | reverse complement strand
CTGATATCGGCGAAATCCTGCAGATCGAGCAGCACGCCCGAGGCGCGGGCCATCGCGGGCAGATGCAGCACCAGATTGGTGGAGCCGCCGGTGGCCATCAGGCCGACAAGGCCGTTCACATAGGCGCGCTCGTCCAGCACCTCGCCTGCGGGGCGGTAATCGTTGCCCAAGGCGGTGATGGCTGCGGCGCGGGTTACTGCGGCATCGGTCAAAGCGTCACGCAGGGGGGTGCCGGGGTTCACGAACGAGGCGCCGGGCAGGTGCAGACCCATGAACTCCATCAGCATCTGGTTGGTATTGGCGGTGCCGTAGAAGGTGCAGGTGCCGGGGCCGTGATAGGAGGCCATTTCGGCCGCCATCAGCGCCTCGCGCCCCACCTCGCCGGTGGCAAAAAGATTGCGGATGCGGGATTTCTCGTCATTGGGCAGGCCCGAGGGCATCGGCCCCGCCGGTACGAACACCGCAGGCAGATGGCCGAACGAAGCCGCTGCGATCACCAGGCCGGGCACGATCTTGTCGCAGACCCCGAGGAACAGTGCTGAATCGAAGGTGTTGTGCGACAGGGCCACGCCTGCGGCCAGTGCGATCACATCGCGGGAAAACAGCGACAACTCCATCCCCGCGCGGCCCTGGGTTACCCCGTCGCACATCGCGGGTACGCCGCCCGCCACTTGGGCGGTGGCCCCCACCCGGCGCGCCACTGACCGGATCAGCGCAGGATAGGTTTCATAGGGCTGATGCGCCGACAGCATATCATTGTACGACGTGACGATACCGATGTTGGGCGCGCGTGCTGCCGCGAGGGCGGTCTTGTCGTCGCCCATCGCCGCATAGGCATGGGCCTGATTGCCGCAACTGAGATGACCGCGCGCGGGGCCGTTTTCGGCGGCACGGCGGATGCGGCCCAGATAGGCGTCGCGGCTGGCGCGCGAACGGGCGCGGATGGTGTCGGTGATACGGTCTATCGCGGGATGAAGCGGCATGGGGGGCCTCTGGGGCAAGGGGGGCTTTTGCCGGTCTTAGCACACTCCGTTAGCGCTAACAACCGGTTCTGGCCGCACGGACCTGCGGCATTTCGGGCCTGCGGCATTTCGGGACGGTTTGCAGGGCAGAGGGTATCACCACGGCCCGGCAGGGCAATGTCATTTCGCAGTTATTTCGCAGTTATTTCGCAGGCATTTCGCAGTCGCTTCGCGGGCACGCGAGGGGCGCTTTGACGCCAATTTGGCCACAGTTGCCGCGACACTTCCCGGGATTGACCGCAAATCGGCCACAATTAACCAATAACGTTTCCTTAAATCAGGGTGAACGGCCCAAGGAGGGTGACGCTATGACGAACGGCCTTAAACTTTCGGTGATCGTGGTGGCGCTGTCGCTTGCGGCCTGTGTGCAGGCGCCGCCCAGCCGCGCGGTGGCACCCCCGGTGGCGCTGAGCGGGGTGCTACCCCAAGGCACGGCGTTGATTGATCCCAGCCAGCAGACGGTGCTGGCGGCGCAATATGACGTGCAATCGGTGGTCGTGAGCGTGCCGAAAAGCCTGCGCGTGTCGGAAGCCAATGTGTTCTATCCGGTGGCTGACATCGTGTGGCACGGCGAGCCTTTGGCCAACCGCAAAACCCAGGTGCAAGCCATCATCGAAGAGGCCGCCGCGAATGCCACCGGGCCGATGACCTCGGGGCGCAAGGTTACGCTGGGGGTCGAGCTGGAACGGTTCCATGCCATCACCGCAAAAGCCCGCTATACGGTCGGCGGGGTGCATAATGTGGTGTTCCTGATGACGGTGCGCGATGCGGCAACCGGCGAGGTGATCGACGGGCCGCGCCAGATTGTGGCGGATGCCAAAGCGTCGGGCGGCCAGCGCGCGATCGAGGAAGACGAGGCGGGGCGCACGCAGCGGATCGTGATCGTCGAGCGGCTGACGCAAGTGTTGCGGCGTGAGTTGTCCAGGGCGGTGGTGTTGCAACCGGGCGAGACTTTGGTTTCGCGCGCAGATGGCGGGGCATCGGTGGTTCCGGTGCAATAGGCCAACCCCTTTTCAGCGGCAAAAGAACACAGTAAGGGAAGGGCATGACGCCCTTCCCTTTGTCCAATCCCGCCGATGATGCCGCCCCAGAAAAGGCTTTGCCCGTGGTGCGCCTGAAGCCGAAGGCCGAAGCGCGTGCGCTGCGGCATGGTTTTCCCTGGGTTTACGCCGATGAGTTGGTCACCGACCGGCGCACCCAAAGCCTTGAGCCGGGGGCGCTTGCGGTGCTGGAGGATGCGGATCGCCGGGTGCTTGGGCTGGTGACGGTGAACACCCGATCAAGGATCATCGCCCGCATGCTGGACCGCGACCCGGACGCGGTGGTGGATCAGGCGTGGTTCGAGGTGCGGCTTGCCCGCGCGTTGGCGCTGCGAGCGCGGCTTTCTGACGCCCCCTATTACCGGCTGGTGCATGCCGAGGCCGATGGCTTGCCGGGCATCGTGATCGACCGGTTCGGCGATCTTGCGGTGATACAGCCCAACGCGGCCTGGGCCGAGGCGCGTCTTGCGCCGCTGGTGGCGGCACTGGTTGCGGTGACGGGTGTGGCGCGGGTGGTGAAAAACGGCACCGGGCGCGCGCGCGGGCTGGAAGGGCTGGCCGAGGAAACTGTGGTGTTGCGCGGTGCGGTGGACGGTGTGCTGGCGGTGCCGATGAACGGCGCCACCTATATGGCGGACGTGTTGGGCGGGCAGAAAACCGGGTTGTTCTTCGATCAGCGCCCGAACCATGCGTTTGCCGCCAGCCTTGCCAGGGGCGCGCGGGTGCTGGATCTGTTCAGCCATGTGGGCGGCTTTGGCCTTGCGGCGCTGGCGGGGGGTGCTGTTTCGGCGCTATGCGTCGATGCGTCGGCGGCGGCCCTGGCGTTGGCGGCACAGGGTGCTGCGGCTTCGGGTTTTGCCAGCCGTTTTACCGCCCGCCAAGGCGATGCGTTCGAGGTGCTGGAGGCGCTTGCCACCGAGGCCGCGCAGTTTGATCTGGTGGTTTGCGACCCACCCGCCTTTGCCCCCGCCAAACCGGCGCTGGAGGCGGGGTTGCGCGCCTATGAGCGGGTAGCACGGCTGGCGGCCCCCTTGGTGGCACCGGGGGGATATCTGGTGCTGTGTTCATGCTCGCATGCGGTTGATCTGGCATCGTTCCGCAATGCCTGCGGGCGCGGTATCGGGCGGGGTGGGCGGCGGGCGCAGTTGCTGCACACGGGCCATGCGGGACCGGATCATCCGATGCTGCCGCAACTGGCCGAAAGCGGCTATCTGAAGGCGCTGTTCTTCCGGCTTGACGGGTGAAAGCGGTTCTGGATGCCTGCGTGATCTTCCCGACGGTATTGCGCGAAATATTGCTGGGGGTGGCGGCGGCGGGGCTTTATCAACCGCTTTGGTCCGAGCGTATCCTGGGCGAATGGGTACGGGCGACGGCCAAGCTGGGGCCTGTGGCGAGGGTGCAGGCCGAGGGCGAGGCGGCGCTGCTGCGCGCCGCATTCCCGCGCGGCTTTGTGCGGGAGCAGGCGGATATCGAGGCGCGGTTGCTGTTGCCGGATATCAACGATGTGCATGTGCTGGCGGTGGCGGTGGCGGGGCACGCCGATTGCATCGTCACCTTTAATGCGCGCGATTTTCCGCGCCATGTGCTTGCGGAAGAGGGCCTTGAGCGCCGCGACCCGGATGGGTTCCTGTGGCAGCTTTGGTCGCATCATCCTGAGGCGGTGGGGCAGGTGGTGGCAAAGGTTCATGCAACGGCAGAGCGGCTTGCGGGCGGGCCGCTGGCGCTTAAATCCCTGTTGAAACGCGCGCAACTGCCGAAACTGGCCAAAGCGGTTCTGGCCTGAGGCGTCATGATTTGATGGCAGCTTGCCGCCAGCGCGCCTCGTTGGCCTCGATCGCGGCGATGCGGTCGGCGGTTCTGGGATGGCTGAGCAGCCATGCGGGGGTGCCTGCGCCGGGGTTTTTCGTCAGGGCGTCCAGCTTGGTGAACAGGCTTTTCTGCGGTGCCGCGCCAAAGCCCGCCTTGATCATCAGTGCGGTGGCATAGGCGTCGGCCTCGAATTCGTCGCGGCGCGACAGGCGCGCCATCACCGCCGAAGCAATCACCCGGGCGATCCACACGCCGATACCCGGCAAAAAGCGGTTCAGCAGTGCCGAAAGCATCACGAACACCGCGTTCTGCCCGGTGAAATCAATCATCCGCCGCCGCACATGCCCCAGCGCCACATGGCCCAACTCGTGCGCTATGACCGAGGCCAACTCCTCGACACTGACATCGCCCTGCGCCTTGCGGTTCAAAAAGCCGCGCGTCAGGAAAATCCGCCCATCAGGTGCCGCAAGCCCGTTTACCGGCTCCACCTCGAACACATGCACCTTGATCCGTGGCAGATCGAGCGCCGCGGCCAGCCGTGCCGCCATCCGGGTGATATCAGGATCAGTGATCGGCCGGGATTGCGCGTCGAGCATCTTTTTCGTGCGCCAGGCCGAAAAATGATAGCTGAGCAGCGCGTAGGCGATGGCGAGCAAGATGGGCGTGAATTTCAACATGCACAATAGATGGGGCATGACACGCCAAAGGGCAATCAGTGCAGCGTCTTTATGCCGCGCGCGATGCCGTCCAGCGTCATCGGCACCATGGCGCCCGCGAAAATCTCGCGGATCAGGCGGATCGAATGGGTCTGGCCCCAATGCGTTTCGGGCACCGGGTTGATCCACAGATGGTTTGGCCATTGCTGGCAGGCGCGGTGCAGCCAGACCTGCCCTGCCTCGGGGTTCCAATGCTCGCTGGCACCGCCGGGGTGCAGGATCTCGTAAGGGCTCATCGTGGCGTCACCCACGAAGATGCATTTGTAATCAGCGCCGTAGCTGCGCAGGATTTCCATGGTTGGGGTTTGCGCATCCCATCGGCGGGCGTTGTCGCGCCACACGCCCTCATAAAGGCAGTTGTGAAAGTAGAACGGCTTGAGGTGGCGGAATTCGGACCGCGCGGCCGAAAACAGTTCCTCCATCACCTTGATATAGGGGTCCATCGAGCCGCCGACATCGAGAAACAGCAGCACCTTCACCGCGTTGCGGCGTTCGGGGCGCAGTTGCACGTCAAGCCAGCCATGTTCGGCGGTGGCGCGGATGGTGCCGTCAAGATCCAACTCGTCCGCCGCCCCCTCGCGGGCCCATTTCCGCAACCGGCGCAGCGCCACCTTGATGTTGCGGGTGCCAAGCGCCACCGTGTCATCCAGATTGCGGAACTCGCGCTTGTCCCAGACCTTGACCGCGCGCTGGTGGCGGCTTTCGGGCTGGCCGATGCGCACGCCTTCGGGGTTGTAGCCGTAGGCGCCGAAAGGGCTGGTGCCTGCGGTGCCTATCCATTTGTTGCCGCCCTGATGGCGGGATTTCTGGTCGGCAAGGCGGGCGCGCAATGCCTGCATCAATTTGTCGAACCCGCCAAGGGCCGCGATTGCGGCGCGCTCTTCGGCGGTCAGGTGCTTTTCGGCCAGACGTTCCAGCCATGCCTGCGGCAGATCGAGGGCCTGCAAAACCTGCGCCTCGGAAATGTCTTCAAGCCCTTGGAAACTTTCACCAAAGGCGCGGTCGAACCGGTCCAGATGGCGTTCGTCCTTCACCATGATGGCGCGGGCGAGATAGTAGAACCCGGTCACATCATAGGTGGCAAGCCCGGCCGCCATGGCTTCGAGAAAGCCCAGAAACTCGCGCAGGGTGACGGGGACGCCGTGGGTGCGAAGGTTTTGGAAGAAGGGCAGAAACATGCCTAGCCCGCCAGCATCCGTTCCAGAAAGATGGTCAGGAACACGCCGACAAGGCAGAAGGCGATGCCGAAACCGGCGGCATATTGCAGCGCATCCAGCTTGCGGCCACCGCGCCTCAGCGCCGTGGTCGCCCCGATTGCCGCCCCCAGAATAAAGCCGCCAATTACCAGCACCCGATCATCCCCTGCCCAAACCAAGACAAGGTTGGCGGCTTGGCACCCGCGCCCCTTATCCCCCCCGCGCCCCTTATCCCCGGCGTCCGCGCGCACCCAGAGCGGCGATTTCCGACATCCGCGCCCGCACCTGATATTCCGCGCCAAAGCCATAGCGCGCCCATCCCAGACTGTCGAGCCTGAGCGCCCGTGCCGCGGCACTTTGGCCCAAATTCTCCAACGCCTCGGCCTTGATCAGCATCAGGGTGGCCAGCAGCGCCGCGTTGCCTGCCTGCCTGACCACCGGAATGGCACGGTCGGCAAAGCCCAGCACCTGTTCATTCTGGCCAGAGGACAGGGCGATGGCCGCAAGCTGCATGTCAACATGCGCGCCGTGGATGGCAGCCCCCGGGATGGTGCGGTAAATCTTGCCGGCCGCCGCAAAGGCCCGAACCGCCGCTTGCGGATCGTTCGCGACATTGGTGCGCCCGACGGCGTAATAGCTGAACGCCATCCGCGCGTCGTTCCACCCCTGGGCCATGGCGATCGTCACCATGCGGTCGGCCGCCGCACGGCGGCTTGCCGCCGCTCCGCGTGGGCCGAATGCCGCCTCGACGGCGGAAATCCACGCGCGCGGCGACAGGTGTTTGGCCGCCCCGGCGATGGCATCCCCCGCCGGATTCAGCCGCGACAGCAGGGCGGGAAGGTACTTGGCCGCCTCGGCCTCGTTCATGCCGTTGCGGATTTCGGGCGCGTAATGCAGTTTCAGCATCAGCATATCGAAACCGGTGAGGACGGAATTGAAGTTATCGTCGTTGAACACGGAATCCGGCAGGCGGTACAGATCGTTCAGCGGGCCCATCGCCTGCGCCAGTTCCTCGTTCAGGCAATCGCGCAATTCTTGCGGGCTGGTGTCCGAGGGCACCAGAATCGCCACATGCTCGCGGTGGCTGAGCAAGGTCCAGTCAACCGCCGATGTGCCGCGTTTTGCCTTGTATTCGGCAAATGAGCGCACGCCCGGCACCACGAAACAGGCCGCCGTCGGCACGGCGCGCTGCAACTGCGCGCGGGGTTGAAAATCAATGATGATCGCAGCGTTGGCACCGGTGGCGGCGCTGACATCAAGGCCTGCCTCGCCACGAAAGCGGGTGATCAGGCGCGAAAGTTCGGCCGGGGCAGTGGCAGGGACATCGCCGGAGAGGGCCACAGTGATCGGGCCCAGAAAGCGGCTGATCGCGGGCAGGGAGCGCCCGCTTTCCATGCGAAATTCAAGATCGAGGAAGTCTTTCGCCAACTCGGCGTTGGAGCGGCCGGGCACAGAGGACCGGACCGCAGCGAAGCCTTGGGCCGCGGGCAGGCTGAGGCCGCCGACGTTTGGATCAGGATAGCTTTTGGTCACCTGAGCTTGTTGCGCGGGCGCACAGGCGGCCAGCGCACACAAGGCGAGTAAAGGCAAAAGGCGCATGGCTTGGCAGCTCTTTTTCTAGGGTTACGAGGGGCAGGCGCCCCCTGTTGCACGTCAACATGCCGGTTCTTTGCCCTGCGCCCCGTTGGTCGCCCCGGGGCGGATGCCCCCGCATCCACCCCGAAACCAATGACCAAGCCTGGGCAAAGCGCACCTTGCCGTCATGCTTTGGTTCCGCAGCCCTTTGGCACCGGACGGGTTCCCCACCCGTTGATGCCGCAAGGCGGCCGTTCCATATCCGGGGTTCAGTGCGACCCCCATCGCGCTGTTGCCCCGGTTCCTTGTGGTCTTGCCCCCCGGCCGGTTGCCGCCGCACCGCAGTGATGCGTCGGCAGTTCAAAAGCCCGGACGGGATCCAACAACGGCAAGCGCCGGGATCACCAGCCCGCAACCCCGCCCGCGGCCCCGCAATTTGCAGGTTCCGGGCCAGATTGCAGCGGGCCTTTGCACCAAGTTAACCAGTCTTGAAGCAAGGTTTCTCAAGGGTCGAGACAACAGGCCATGAGTGTTCATAACGCGGCATGCTTGTGTCAATCTTTGGATTTTTCGAACCATCCGGCAATCAACCTATGGACGCCGGGCCGCCCTGATACGCCAGATTTTCCCCGACCATATCACGTAATATTTCAATAGATTTCTAAAATTGGTATTCCGTGAATGAATTATGTCGAGACTGTGGCTAAACCCAAGCAATTGCGGCCGATTCGGCGAAAACGCCTAGCGGCTGGCGCGCGACATGAAGGCGAGGCGCTCGAACAGCTGCACATCCTGCTCGGTTTTCAGAAGCGCGCCGTGCAGGCGGGGCAGGCTGGTTTTGGCACCCGGTTTCAGATCGGCTGCGGTCAGGTCTTCGGCCAGCAGCAGTTTCAGCCAATCCAGCACTTCGGAGGTGGACGGCTTTTTCTTCAGGCCCGGCACCGCGCGCAGCTCAAAGAACTGGGTGAGGGCGGTGGCCAGCAGCGCCTCTTTGATATCCGGAAAATGCACCCGCACGATGGCGGCCAGCGTTTCGGGATCGGGAAAGCGGATGTAGTGAAAGAAACAGCGGCGCAGAAAGGCGTCGGGAAGGTCTTTCTCGTTGTTCGAGGTAATGATCACCACCGGGCGATGCACCGCGCGCACCGTCTCGCCGGTCTCGTAGACGTGAAATTCCATCCGGTCGAGTTCCTGCAGCAGATCGTTGGGAAACTCGATATCGGCCTTGTCGATCTCGTCGATCAGCAGCACGACGCGGGCGGGGGCTACGAAGGCCTGCCACAGCTTGCCCTTGCGGATGTAGTTTGCCACGTCATGCACCCGCGCCTCGCCCAATTGGCTGTCGCGCAACCGGCTGACGGCATCGTATTCGTAAAGCCCCTGTTGCGCCTTGGTTGTGGACTTCACATGCCATTCAATCAGAGGCATCTCGAGCGCCAGCGCCACCTGCCGCGCCAGTTCGGTCTTGCCGGTTCCGGGTTCCCCCTTCACCAGCAAGGGCCGCTGCAATGTGACGGCGGCGTTCACCGCAACGGTCAGGTCCTGGGTGGCGATGTAGGCGGGTGTGGTGGCAAATTTCATTGTCAACTCAATGTGGTGAGGTTTGGGCCCGGCCACATTAACCGGCCATGAATTTTCTCGCAACCGCTAGTGACAATGTGCGGCAGTTGGGCTAAATCACCGCCTGACAACAGTGCGCCGGACCCGGTGGCCAGTATGTGGCGCGTTCGGGTAACTGGCAGGCAACTGGAACGTCGAGTTGGAGAGTGCAGCGATGAAAGCCGAAACGTTCCTGCCAGACGATTATCGTCCTGCCGAAGACGAGCCGTTCATGAATGACCGGCAGCTTGAATACTTTCGCCGCAAACTGCTGGTGTGGAAGCAGGAACTGCTGCACCAGAGCGCCGAGACCATCGACAATCTGCAAGACTCGGGGCGCAACGTGCCCGATATCGCCGACCGCGCGTCCGAGGAAACCGACCGGGCGCTGGAGTTGCGCACGCGGGATCGTCAGCGCAAGCTGGTCTCAAAAATTGATGCAGCACTGCGCCGGATCGACAGCGGCGATTTCGGCTATTGCGAATCCACCGGCGAGCCGATCAGCCTCAAGCGTCTGGACGCCCGCCCGATTGCGGTGATGACGCTGGAATCGCAGGAAAAGCACGAGCGGCGCGAGAAGGTTCACCGCGACGAGTAAGCCGCGACGAGTAAGCGCAGGCGCGACGAGTAAGCGCAGGCGCGCCGAAAGGCTTTCGCCGGGCTTGCATCGCAGAGCCGGCAGACCGACAGTCAGCGCCGGGCCAATGAGCCCGGCGTTACTTTTTTCGGTTGGGTTTGGGGGCTGCGATGGCGCTGGCGGGGCAAGCGATCACTGTTCTTGGCGCCGGAGTGGCGGGGCTTGCGGTGGCGCGGGCGCTGGCGCTGAAAGGCGCGCAGGTGACCTTGCTGGAACAGGCGGACGCCATCCGCGAGGTGGGCGCGGGGTTGCAGATATCGCCCAATGGCGCGGTGGTGCTGCGGGCGTTGGGGCTGGGTGCTGCACTCGACAGCGCCTCGATGCGCGGGCAGGCGGTGCAGCTTTGCGACGGGCGCAGCGGCGATCAGGTGGTCCGGCTGGATCTTGCGCGGCTGCGCCCGGGGCAAAGCTATCATTTTCTGCACCGCGCCGATCTGATTGATCTGCTGGCTGAGGGCGCGCGCGCCGCCGGGGTGGATATCCGCCTGTTGCAGCGGGTGGTGGCGGTGGATCTGTCGGGCCCGCGCCCGCGTATCACCACCGATCAGGGTGACGAGATGACGCCTGCGCTGCTGATCGGGGCGGATGGGTTGAATTCGCAAACCCGTGCGGCGCTGAACGGCATGGTGGCGCCCTTTTTCACCCGGCAGGTTGCCTGGCGCGCCACCATCGCGGGCGAGCCGGGTATCAGCCCGGTGGCCGAGGTGCATATGGGGGCGGGGCGGCATCTGGTGAGCTATCCGTTGCGGGGAGGCACGCTGCGCAACATCGTGGCGGTGGAAGAGCGCAACCGCTGGGCCGAGGAGGGCTGGTCTTTTCGCGATGATCCGATGGAGTTGCGGCTGGCCTTTGCCGGGTTTTCGCCACGGGTGAAGGGCTGGCTGGAGCAGATCGAGGATGTCTGGCTTTGGGGCCTGTTTCGCCATCCGGTGGCCAAAAGCTGGTATCAG
>JANNAV010000298.1:0-12998 GCA_031384695.1 Paracoccaceae bacterium | reverse complement strand
ATCAAGTCGGGTTTTGGGGGGAATTGCTCGATGGTCAACCAATCAAAGCTGTGGCCGTCTATGATGTAGGGGATGAGCCGAACCGCCGGTATCGATTCTGCAAGGACAACACTGATTTCCCGAAATTGCTCGGATCTCGCTGATCCCCCGCCAAAGGTTTGAGTGCTGGGATTGAAGTACCAATGAACGATATCGAACCAACCTTGCCGTTTTGGATGCTGGCTGCCCCCATCGAGAGGCCCGCGATCTCCCATGATCTTCATGATACTCGGCAAAATGCACCCCTCAAATGTAATAGGGTTTCACGCTTGAAATCAGCGCCGCATCCGCTGTCGACAACTGCAACCTTTGCAGCCTTCAACAGGAGTGTTACATAAAGTGGCAAGCCGATCAATCGACATTCGGCAAACGCAGCAAGCGTAGGTGTGCATTCCTGCGCACCAATTTCCCCGCATCAAACCCAACACCGCCCATTCCCCGCATCGGTGCGCATGAATGCACACCCTACAAACTCCCCGCGTCCCCGCCACCATCCCTTTGCCATGACGAATACGGCCAATCCTCGGGCCGCACGACCAACCCATGCTTCACCGGATTGATCCAACAATACCGCACACGCCGCATCGTCGCGGATATGATGCTCCCAGAACCGCTTTTGCCAGATGGCGACTTCGTCGCGCAGGTCGGGGCGTGCCCCGACTCACCCCCCGACACCGCCCAAATCCCCGCTCACCCGCCCGCCCACCGCGCCGTATGGGTTCTGCGGCACATGAGTCGGGGCACGCCCCGCCCTACCCAGCGCCATCGAAAACTGCCCCTTGATCTCGCGCCAGCGGCCCGGGAAATCCGCGTCGCCCTCTGGCAGCGTCCACACCGCGTGCATATGGTCCGGCAGTACCACCCACGCATCAATGCCGACTGGCCGTTTGGCCTTCGTCGTCCGCACCGCCTGTCGCAACAGCGCTATTTCTTCGACCAGCAGGCTTGCCCCCCGGTCAACCAGAGCCACGGTGAAAAACACCGAGGCGCCGGGGATCTTGGGGCGGATGTAGGCGGACATGCGGGCAGGGTGGCATGGTATTGGTCAACAAGTGGTATCAACCGGCCGGTGGCCCCGCGTCGGTTCAGAGCAGGCCCACCAGCCTTGCGCCCGACAGCAGATCGGGTGCCAGATGATGCGCCCAGCGGCCCTCGCTTGGCACCACGTCGGGCACCTGCACCACGCAGCAGCCGGCGCGGTAGGCGGATTCGGCGCCGGTTTCGCTGTCCTCGAACACCAGGCAGCGCGAGGCTTGGGTGCCCATCCGGGTGGCAGCCAGCAGGTAGGGGTCGGGCGCCGGTTTGGCCGATTGCACATCATCCACCGTGATCACCTGCACAAACGCCGCCGCGATGCCGGTGAGGTTCAGCTTGTGATGCGCCTCGCGCCGCCCCGACGAAGTGACAACCGCCATCGGGCGCAGGCGGGCGGCGAGCAGCACCTCGACCCCCGGTTTCAGCGGCAGGCCCTGTGCCATCGCGGACTGAAAGCCCTGTTGCCAGTGCAGGTTCAGCGCCGCCGTATCAAGGGTGGGATGCGCCGCCGCGATCATCCGGCCGGCATTGGGCAGATCGACCCCCACCAGCCGGTGCATGAAGCCCGCGTCCACCGTGTGGCCGAGGGCGGCAAACGCCGCCATCCCGGCGGTCATCGCCAAGCTTTCGGTATCGATCAGGGTGCCGTCAAGATCAAAAAGGATAGCATCGAACATGGGTGCCGGGCCTGCGGTTGGGTGGATGCCGGATAGCCGATCAGAGGTGCAAGCGAAAGCGGTGAAAGCCGTTTGCCTGCGGCATTACCGGCTCGATGCGCAGGTTTGCCACGTCGGACAGGTGATCCAGCGCGCGGGGGGCGCTGTCGAACAGCACCGTGGTGCCCGGCATCGGCGCAAAGCGCCAGCCGGGAAGCGGGGTCGGGGTGGCGATGCCCGTCTCGCGGATATGGTTTTCCAGCACCTCGCGCGTCGGTTTGCAGCCCTCATAGATCACCCGGTCCGGGGTGGTGCCGGCAAAGCCGCTGCCGCCGCTGCTGCGGTAGCTGTTGGTGGCCAGCACCACTTCGGCCCCGGGCCGCAGGGGTTGGCCGTGAAAACGCAGGTCGGTGATCCGGCGGGCGCGGGGGTGGATCACACGGCCTTTCGCATCGAAGCGGCGCTGGGCCGAAAGGTTGATCTGGCAGGTCAGCCCATAGATCATGTCGAAGTTGAAAGAGGGGAAATCGGGGTCGATCAGCGGGACGTCCTGCGCGCCGGGTTGGATGCGGTGATAGAGGCTGACGGCGCGTTCCAGCCACAGCGCGATGTCGCGGCCGCGCAGGCGCAGGGCGACGATGCTGTTGGGGTGGACATAAAGATCGGCGGCGTGGCGGGCGGTCAGCGGGCCTGCGGGCACGTCGGTATAGTTTTCCGCCCCGCCGCGCCCGCCCGCCTTGAAGGGTGCTACGGCGGCCAGCAGCGGCAGGGCGGCATAGTCGCCGCCCTGAAAGGTGGCACGCACGCTGGCAATCTGCGCCTCGGCCACCAGATGCAGGGCGGCTGTCGGCTGGATCAGCGCGAAATAGCTGTGCAGCGGGTGCGGCGTCTGGCCGATGACGGTTTCCGCACGGCGCCGCAAGGCATCATGGCAGGGGCGGGCGGCGGCGTCGATTTCCGGCACCGAGGCGACCAGCGCCGTGAGCTGGCCGGTTTTGGCCACGCGGCCGGCGATCGGGCGGGTTTCGGTCTGATGCGCCACCACGCGCCAGCCGGTGGCGCCGCGCTGCAGATGCAGGTCGATCACCCCGAGGTGCGAGCCGAAAAAGCCGGGCATCACCAGCGGGTGCGCCTGTCGCACCGGGCCGTCGGTGGGGAAGACCAGATGGGTGTGCCCGGCGATGGTGGCGTCGATGCCCGCAAGCGCCGCCAGCGCGAAGGACACGTTTTCGCCGTTGCCCTGGTTGCCAGTGCTTTCGGAATCGATGCCGGAATGCGACAGGGCAATCACGACATCGGCGCCACGGGCGCGCAGTTCGGGCACCAGCCTGCGGGCGGTCGCGAGGATTTCGCTGGTCTGGTAGTGCGATTTGAGGTGGCGCTGTTCCCAGATCAGGGTTTGCGGCGGCAGGAACCCGATGATGCCGATGCGCAGCGGCCAGGACTGGCCGTCAGCATCCAGAAAGTGGCGGTCGAGCAGCGCATAGGGGGTGAAAAGCGGGGTGCTGCGGGCGGCGGATTCAGGGTTGGCCAGAACTTCGGGGATCACCTGAATGTTGGCGGCCACCACCGGGAAGTTGGCTTGCGCGAGGCTGGCCGTCAGCAGGCCGATCCCGGCGCTGAAATCATGGTTGCCCAGCGTGGCCCCGTCATAGCCAAGCTGGTTCATCGCTGCGATCATCGGGTGGCCCGGCCAAAGCGCCGCCGCGCCGCCCGGTTGCGCAAGGCTTTCGGCGGCGAAATCGCCCAGCGGGTTGCCGTTCAGAAAATCGCCGTTGTCAAACAGCAGGCAATTGGCGGCCTCGCTGCGGGCGCGGGCGATCAGGGCGGCGGTGCGCGCGAGGCCGCAGCTTTCCGAAGGCGTGTCGGAATAGTAGTTCCACGCCAGCACATGCGCGTGCAGATCCGAGGTGGCAAGCAGGCGCAGATGCAGCGCGATGCTGTGGGGCGGGGGGGCGGGCGTTTCGGGTGACGCGGGGTGCGCCGGGGCAGTATCGGGTGCGGGCATTGGGTACTTTGACTGGCGGATGGCAGGGGAACGGTTTTTCGCAGTGACCAGAGGCTATGCGGTTTGTTCCAGTTATTGGGCAGTTTGGAAAGACTGCGCGCAAGAACGAACTGCTATTTTCAGCTTAGAGTTGCAGAATTAACCACAGTGCCAAGGGTTTGCCCCCCCAACAGGGATTTGCCCCCCGTACCAAGGATTTGAACTGCGGCGCGGGACGTGGCATGACAGCGGGGGGCCACGGGTGGTGGCCCGGGGAAAGGCAGAACCGGCATGCGCCACGCGGAAGAGGTAACCTTTGGCGGCTCGGGGCTTGACCGTGCGGCGGCGCTGCGGGGCGATGCGGCGGCGCTCGCGACCATGCTGCTAAAGGGCCGGGTTTTGCCGCTGTGGCGCGGCAAGCCGTTGATCGAGGCGGGCAGCGCCTTGGGGTGGCTTGGGCCCGACAGCCCGGTTCTGCACGGCGCGGGGCCTGCGGTTTTTCTGGGGCTGGACGCGGGGCGGCCGGCCTTTGCGCAAGATATCTCGCATTGGGCGCCCGAGGCGGTGGCGGTTGAGGCGGGGTTGTTTGATCTTTCCGAGCAGACCCATCCGGCATTGGCCAGCCGGTTTGCCTTTCAGGATCTGCGCAATGTGATGGCGCTTTTGAGCCCGCGCGACGGCGAGTTGGCGGCGATGGCCAAGGGGGTGCTGCTGTGGCACCAGAGCCACGGGTTTTGTGCCGCCTGTGGCGGGCGGTCGGTGATGGCGCAAGGCGGGTGGCAGCGCGATTGCCCGGCCTGCGGCGCGCATCACTTTCCGCGCACCGATCCGGTGGTGATCATGCTGGTGGAGCGGGGCAACCGGCTGTTGCTGGGCCGTTCGGCCGCCTGGCCTGAGGGGATGTATTCGCTGTTGGCGGGGTTTGTGGAACCGGGCGAGACGATGGAGGCGGCGGTGCGGCGCGAGGTGTTCGAGGAAAGCGGCATTGTGGTGGGCGAGGTGCGGTATCTCGCCTCGCAGCCCTGGCCGTTTCCGGCGTCTTTGATGTTTGGCTGCCATGCGCGGGCGGTGAGTGACGCCATCACGCTTGATCCGGCCGAGTTGGAAGATGCGCGCTGGGTCAGCCGTGAAGAGATGGTGCAGGTGCTGGCGGGCCGCCATCCGGTGATAAAACCGGGCAGAAAGGGTGCAATTGCGCAGTTCCTGATCAGCAACTGGCTTGCGGACCGGCTGAATTGACGCCAGATTCACCGGCAAGACCATAATGCGTCATTGGTCGCGATGCGCGGTTGGCAGGCGGTGGTTGGCAGGCGGTGGTTAGCAGGTGGTGGTTGGCAGGCGGTGGTTGGGAGCAGGTCGGATGAAGTTTGTGGCACGGCATGATATCGAAGCGCCGCTGGAGTTTGTGCAAAAGACGCTGGCGGACTTTGAGGGATGGGAGCGGGCGGCGATGCGGCGGGGGGCGGAGGTCAGCCGCACCGATGCGTTGCGCGTGGCCGGGCCGGGGATGAGCTGGCTGACCCGCTTTGCCTATCGCGGCAAGGAGCGGGTGATCAATGTGCAGTTGCTGGCGCTGGATGCGGCGGGGCATATGGCGTTCATCGGCTCTTCGGCCTCGGTGGAGGGCGATGTGAAGATTGATCTGCTGGAGATGGCGGCCCGGCGCACGCGGCTGCATGTGGGGGTTGAGGTGAAGCCCCGCACGCTGGGGGCGCGGTTGTTCCTGCAATCGTTGCGCCTCGCGCGTTCGCGGGTGGACAAAAGCTTTGACGCGCGCATTGCGATGCTGGCCGCCGATATCGACGCGCGCTACCGCGTCGCGCAGCGGGCTTGAGGGTGCGGGGTTGGGTGCGCGACACGGCGCGTCTGGGTTTGGTCAAGGTCTGGGTTTGGTTAAGGGGTGTCGGGCTTGCTGACAGGCGGGCTTGCTGACAGGGGGGCAGGCGGGCGAGGCGGGGGGTGGCGGCGGTTTTGGTTGCCTGGCCTTGCGTCAGCCGCGCTGTCGGTCCGAGGGGTAGACGCCCAGAATATTGACCTCGGAGGTGAAATAAGCCAGCTCCTCCAGCGCGCGGCGGACGGGTGCATCTTCGGGGTGGCCTTCGATATCGGCATAGAACTCGGTGGCGGTGAACGACCCGCCGACCATGTAGCTTTCCAGTTTGGTCATGTTCACGCCATTGGTGGCAAAACCGCCCATTGCCTTGTATAGCGCCGCCGGAATGTTGCGCACGCGGAAGGTGAAGGTGGTCATCATCCGGCGCGCGCGGCGGGCCGGATCGGCGGCGGGGGCCATCACCAGAAAGCGGGTGGTGTTGTTCGACTGATCCTCGATCTGGCGGGCGAGGATATCAAGGCCGTAGATCTCGGCGGCCAGTTCGGATGCCAGCGCCGCCTCGGCGGGATCGGCGAGGGCTGCCACCGCGCGGGCGGCAGCGGCGTTGTCGGTCCAGTTCAGAGTTTCAAGATTGTGATCTTTCAGAAAGCTGCCGCACTGGCCCAGAAGGATCGACATGCAGCGCACCCGTTTGACCTGCGACAGCCGGGTGCCCGGCACCGCCAGAAGGTTGATATGGACGCGCACGAAAGCCTCGTCGATGATGTACAGGCCCGACCTTGGCAACAGGCGGTGCACATCGGCGACGCGGCCATAGGTGGAGTTTTCCACCGCCAGCATCGCCAGATCAACCGACCCCGCGCGGCAAAGATCAATCACCTCTTCGAAGGTGGCGCAGGGCACGGCCTGCATCCCCGGGCGCGCCTCGCGGCAGGCCTGATGCGAATAGGCCCCCGGTTCCCCCTGAAAAGCGATGCGTCCCGCCATAATCCGCAAACTCCGACACAAAAAGCCCATGACAGGGGCGATTGGTCGCGCTAGTACACCTTGAAAGCGCAGGGGGGAAGCGGGTAGATACCGATCAAACCAGCCGATAAGGAAGCCGCGACATGTTCGACACGATGACAATCACCAAGGCAGTCGGTGCGGTCTGCGGCTCGTTGCTGATCTACCTTTTTGGGGCCTGGGCTGCGGATGCGCTGTATCACACCGGCCCTGAGGCGGGGCATGACGGCGAAGAGATGGCGCAGGCCTATACGATTGATACCGGTGCCGCCGCCCCCACCGAAGTGGCCGCCGACGCGGGCCCTGCGTTCGAGGTGGTTTATGCCAGTGCCGATGCGGCGGCGGGTGAGAAGGTGTTCGGCAAGTGCAAGGCCTGCCACAAGGTGGACGGCTCGAACGGCACCGGCCCACATCTGAACGGGGTGGTCGACCGGCCCAAAGCCTCGGTTGCGGGGTTCGGCTATTCGGAGGCGTTGGTGGCGATGGCGTCGGCGGCCTGGACGCCGGACAACCTGAACGGTTTTCTGACCAGCCCAAAGGCCTATGCGCCGGGCACCAAGATGTCTTTTGCCGGCCTGCCCAAGGTTGAGGACCGGGCCAATGTGATTGCCTATCTGGCCGCGTTGAAGTGAGCCTTGGCGCGATGTGAAACCGGGGCCACCCTTTGCCGGGTGGCCTTTGGCGTATAGGGGTGCGGGCTTCACGCAATCGCGTTGGCTGAGTTGGTGCTTGTGACTTGGCGTGGTTCCGAATTAGCATAATACAGGCGTGTATTGACCAAGCATGCGAGGGCAGGGGCCGGGGTGGTGAGGATGGCGA
Source organism: Paracoccaceae bacterium (assembly GCA_031384695.1). Lineage (GTDB taxonomy): Bacteria > Pseudomonadota > Alphaproteobacteria > Rhodobacterales > Rhodobacteraceae > JANNAV01. Next base: position 5,623 of record JANNAV010000298.1, on the reverse strand, counting down.
ATATGATCAGGGCTGCGGGGCGGCTGCGGCAGGGTTTGTTTGGATTGCTGCTGGCCTTGGGTTGTGGTTCTGGCGCCATGGCGCAGGACGGCAAGGTGGTGGTGTCGCATGGCATCTCGACCTTTGGCGATCTGAAATATGCCGCTGATTTCAAGCATCTGGATTATGTGAACCCCGCGGCGCCCAAGGGTGGCGAGATATCGGAATGGGCGCCGGGTGGGTTTGACTCGATGAACCCCTATTCGATCAAGGGGCGGGCGGGGGCGCTGGCGTCGTTGCCCTATGAAACCATCCTGACCGGGGTTTCCGACGAGATCGGCGCGTCTTATTGCCTGCTGTGCAGCACGCTGGAATACCCCGAGGACCGGGCTTGGGTGATCTTCAACCTGCGCCCGGAGGCGAAGTTTGCCGACGGGTCGCCGGTAACGGCAGAGGATGTGGTGTTTTCCTATGAGACGTTCCTGACCAAAGGCCTGACGGATTTCCGCACGGTTTTTGCCGAACAGGTGCAGGGGGCCGAGATTCTGGCGCCGCTGAAGGTGAAGTTTACCTTCCGGCCGGGGGTGCCGACGCGGGATTTGCCCGCCGATGTGGGCAGCCTGTCGATCATCTCTAAGGCGCATTATGTGGCGAACAAGCTGGACCTTGAGGAAAGCAGCATGATGCCTTTCCTCGGGTCGGGGGCTTACGCGTTGGACAAGGCGGTGCCGAGCCAGACGCTGATTTACCGGCGCAACCCGGACTATTGGGGGGAAGCGCTGCCGATCAATCTGGGGCAGAACAATTTCGACACCATCCGCATCGAGTATTTCGCCGATGCCACGGCGGCGTTCGAGGCGTTCAAAAGCGGCACCTACAGCTTTCGCAACGAGAATTCCTCGAAAAGCTGGGCGACGCAGTATGATTTTCCGGCGCTGACCACGGGGCAGGTGGTGAAAGCGGAACTGCCATCGGGGGCCAAGGCGAATGGGCAGGCGTTTCTGTTCAACCTGCGGCGGGAAAAGTTTCAGGATCCACGCGTGCGCGAGGCGATCGGCTTGATGTTCAACTTTGAATGGTCGAACCAGACGCTGTTTTACGGGCTTTACGCGCGGATCAATTCGGTTTGGGAAAACAGCTGGCTGGCGGCCATCGGGGTGCCTTCGCCCGAGGAAGTGGCGATTTTGCAGCCGCTGGTGGACAAGGGGGTGCTGGACGCATCCATTCTGACCGACGAGGCGCTGATGGCGCCGGTTTCGGGCGACAAGCAACTGGACCGCAAGAACCTGCGCCGGGCGTCCGGGCTGCTGGACGCGGCTGGCTGGACCGTGGGCGATGACGGTATCCGCCGCAATGCCAAGGGCGAAAAGCTGCGGGTGGAGTTTCTGAACGACAATCCGTCATTTGACCGGGTGATCTCGCCCTATATCGAGAATCTGAAAGCGTTGGGGGTGGATGCGGTGCTGACCAACATCGACGATGCGCAGATGGAAAGCCGCACCCGCCCGCCCAGCTATGATTTCGACATGATCACCGGCAACGCGCGGTCGGCGTATTTTTCGGGCGCGGATTTGCAGCAATACTATGGCTCGGCCACGGCGGATGTTTCGGCGTTCAACGTGATGGGGCTGAAATCGCCGGCGGTGGATCAGTTGACCGAAGTGGTGAAAGCGGCGAAAACCAAGGACGCGCTGACGGTGGCCACCAAGGCGCTGGACCGGGTGCTGCGGCGCGAGCGGTTCTGGGTGCCGCAATGGTTCAAGAGCACCAATACCGTGGCCTATTATGACATGTACGAGCATCCCGAAACCCTGCCGCCCTATGCTCTGGGTGAGATGAGTTTCTGGTGGGCCAACCCTGAAAAAGCTGCGGCCCTGAAGGCTGCGGGCGCGCTGAACTAACGCCGCGATGGGAGCCTATATCCTGCGTCGGCTGCTGCTGGTGATCCCCACGTTGCTGGGGATCATGGTGGTGAATTTCGGCCTGACCCAGTTCGTGCCCGGTGGCCCGATTGATCAGATCGAAGCGCGGCTGGAGGGCAGCGGCGATGCGATTGACGCGATCAGCGGCGGCAGCGGCGGCGATGCGGGCACCGAGGCCAAGGCGGGCGATGAAAGCTATATCGGCGCGCGCGGCCTGCCGCCGGAGTTCAAGGCGAAACTTGAGGTCGAGTTCGGCTTTGCGAGGTTTGTTTGTGCAGAGGGTTTTACCGGCACGCCGTCGCTGAAGGCCCCGGAATGCGTGAAGGAAAATATTCCGGCGGTGGAGCGGTTTTTCCTGATGCTGGGGCGCTATGTTAGGCTGGATTTCGGCGACAGCTATTTCCGTTCGGCCTCGGTGCTGAGCCTGATCGTGGAAAAGATGCCGGTGTCGATCACGCTGGGCCTGTGGTCGACGTTGATCGCCTATATGATCTCGATCCCGATGGGGATCCGGAAAGCGGTGCATGATGGATCGGCGTTTGACAGTTGGACCTCGGGGGCGATCATCGCGGCCTACGCGATTCCGGGATTTCTGTTTGCCATCCTGCTGTTGGTGCTGTTTTCGGGGGGATCCTACTGGAAGGTGTTTCCGCTGCGGGGCCTGACATCGGAGAATTTTGACCAGCTTTCGTGGCTGGGCAAGGCTGGGGATTATCTGTGGCACATTACCTTGCCGGTGCTGGCCTCGACAATCTCGTCCTTTGCCACGCTGACGCTGCTGACCAAGAACAGCTTTCTCGATGAGATCAAGAAGCAATATGTGATGACGGCGCGGGCCAAGGGGCTGACGGAAAACCGGGTGCTGTACGGCCATGTGTTCCGCAATGCGATGCTGATCGTGATTGCCGGGTTTCCGGGGCTGTTTTTCAGCGTGTTCTTCGGCGGCTCGCTGATCATCGAGACGATATTTTCGCTGGACGGGCTGGGGCAGTTGGGGTTCCGCTCGGCGGTGGAGCGGGATTATCCGGTGATTTTCGGCACCCTGTTTGCCTTTGGGCTGGTGGGGCTGGTGATCGGGATCCTGTCCGATCTGATGTATGTCTGGGTTGACCCCCGGATTGATTTCGACCGGAGGGGATGATGCGGCTTTCCCCCCTCAATCAGCGGCGCTGGCGCAATTTCAAGGCCAACCGGCGGGCGTATTATTCGATGTTTTTGTTCGCTTTTCTGTTCGGCATGTCGCTTTTCGCCGAGGTTCTGGCCAATGACCGGCCGTTGCTGGCCAGCTATCGCGGCGCGCTGCACATGCCGTTTCTGCGGTTTTATTCGGAGGCGGATTTCGGCGGCGATTTTCGCACCGAGGCGAATTATACCTCGGCGGAGGTGAAATGCCTGATCCGTACCGGCGGTTTGGTGACGTGTTTTGATGACCCCGATGCGATGATCGCAGAGGTGGAGGCGGGGACGTTTGCCACCGATACCGAAGGGTTTTATCAGGGCTGGATCCTGTGGGCGCCGATCCCTTACAGCTTTAACACCATCAATGATCTTGGGGGGAAGGCCGCACCTTCGGGGCCGGATGCCACCCATTGGCTGGGCACCGATGATACCGCGCGCGATGTGCTGGCGCGGGTGATCTACGGGTTCCGCCTGTCGGTGGCGTTTGCACTGATCGTGACGTTCTTCACCTCGGTGATCGGCATTATCGCAGGTGCTGTGCAGGGGTATTTCGGCGGGTTGGTTGACCTTGTGTTTCAGCGGGTGCTGGAGATCTGGGGCTCGACCCCGTCGCTTTACGTGATCATCATCGTGTCGGCGATCTGGCGGATGAATTTCTGGTTGCTGGTGGGGCTGATGGTGCTGTTCGGCTGGACCAGCCTTGTGGGTGTGGTGCGGGCCGAGTTTCTGCGGGCGCGCAATTTCGAATATGTGCGCGCCGCCCGCGCGCTGGGGGTGCCCGACCGGGTGATCATGTTCCGCCATGTGCTGCCGAATGCGATGGTGGCGACCCTGACCATGCTGCCGTTCATCGTGTCGGGCACCATCGGATCGCTGGCGACGCTTGATTTTCTGGGCTTTGGTCTGCCCGCCGATCTGCCATCGCTGGGCGAGATGACGCAGCAGGCCAAGCAGAACCTGCAGGTGCCGTCGCTGGCCTTCACCGCGTTTTTCACTTTTGCCATCATGCTGAGCCTGCTGGTGTTCATCTTCGAGGGCATCCGCGACGCCTTTGACCCGCGAAAGACCTTCCGATGAGCGTGGTGCTTGAGGTCAGTGATCTGACGATCGGTTTCCGGCAGGAGGGGCGCCAGACCTTGGCGGTGCGCGGGGTGAGTTTTGCAGTGCACAAGGGCGAGACGGTGGCGCTGGTCGGGGAAAGCGGCTCGGGCAAATCGGTGACCGCACTTTCCACCGTGTCGCTGTTGCCCGACAGCGCCGAGGTGACGGGCTCTATCCGCTATCTCGGGGCCGAGATGGTGGGGGCGGATGAGGCCGGGTTGCGGCGGGTGCGCGGCAATGACATCAGCTTTATCTTTCAGGAGCCGATGACCTCGCTGAACCCGCTGCACAGCATCGAGCGGCAGTTGGCGGAAAGCCTTGCGCTGCATCAGGGGTTGAGCGGGGCGGCAGCGCGGGCGCGGATACTGGAACTGCTGAACAAGGTGGGGATACGTGATGCCGAAAGCCGGCTTGCGGCCTATCCGCATCAGCTTTCGGGCGGCCAGCGGCAGCGGGTGATGATTGCGATGGCGCTGGCCAACGGGCCGGAGTTGCTGATTGCCGACGAGCCGACCACGGCGCTGGATGTGACGATACAGGCGCAGATCCTTGAGCTGCTGGCCGGGTTGAAGGCGTCGGAAGGGTTGAGCCTGCTGTTTATCACCCATGATCTGAACATCGTGCAGCGGATTGCCGACCGGGTTTGCGTGATGCAGGGCGGCGAGATCGTGGAGCAGGGGCTGACGCGCGACATCTTCGCCAATCCGCAGCACCCCTACACCCGCAAACTGCTGGCGGCACATGCAACCGGCCATCCCGAACCGGTGCCTGCGGGGGCCGCCGAGGTAATCAGCACCACCGATTTGCGCGTCTGGTTCCCCATTCAGCGCGGGTTTCTGCGCCGCACGGTGGGCCATGTGAAGGCGGTGAATGCGGCCACTTTGAGTGTGCGCGCGGGCGAGACGCTGGGGATTGTGGGTGAAAGCGGGTCGGGCAAAACCACGCTGGCGCTGGCGATTCTGCGGCTGTTGCAGGCCGAAGGCAGCATCCGCTTTCAGGGGGCGGAACTGCTTGGCCTGCGCGGGGCCGCCCTGCGCGCCATCCGCCGCGATATGCAGATGGTGTTTCAGGATCCCTTCGGCAGCCTGTCGCCCCGGATGACGGCGCAAGAGATCATTGCCGAAGGTCTGGGTGTGCATGGGGTGGAACCGGGGCGCGACCGGGGGGCGATGGTGGCCGAGATGATGGCCGAGGTGGGGCTTGATCCGGCTTGGATGGGGCGCTATCCGCATGAGTTTTCCGGCGGCCAGCGGCAGCGGATTGCCATTGCCCGCGCGATGATCCTGCGGCCAAAGCTGGTGGTGCTGGACGAGCCGACTTCGGCGCTTGACATGACGGTGCAGGTGCAGATCGTTGATCTTTTGCGGGCGTTGCAGAAGAAATGGGGGCTGGCCTATATATTTATCAGCCATGATTTGCGGGTGGTGCGGGCGATGGCGCAT
>JANNAV010000267.1:0-1560 GCA_031384695.1 Paracoccaceae bacterium | reverse complement strand
GTCAAGTTCACCCTGAATCTGTCACGCCGCCGCTGGTATCTGCGGGTCATCTCTGCACTGGCATGGCCAAGCTGCTTCTGGACATAGCGCTCGTCCACTTCGGCGCTGCTTGCCAGCCCCGCGCGCAGGGAATGGCCAGAGAACAGCCGCAGCCGGTCGGCCTTGGATAGCTCGGGCCGCAAGCCGGCATCCTCGACGCATTGTTTGATCAGCCGCGCGATGTGCTTGTCCGACAACCGCTCGCCTGTGGCCTTCAGCCCGCTGCGGCTGACAGCGACAAAGATCGGGCCGAAGTTGATTTTCGCATAATGCAGCCACTGGGTCAGGGCATGGACCGGGCAGGTCTGATCGCTGCTGCCGCCGCCAATTTCCACCTCGCGCCAGCCGGTCTTGCCGCGCAGGGTGAGAAGGGCGCCATCGTTGAGGATCTCAACCCAGCCACCAGAGTCCGGCGTGTCGTCCTTGCCGTGATCGAGGCTGACGATTTCCGATCGCCGCAAGCCGCCTGAAAACCCGATCAGCAGGATCGCCCGGTCGCGCAGGCCGCGCAGATCATGGGGCAGGGTGGCGATCATGTCGCGGATGTCCTCGGGCAGGATGGCTTCTTTCTGCGCCGGCGGGCGGGCATGCTTGCGCCGGAGGCCGGCGAGGACCGATGCGATGTGGCGGTCCTTGCGGTCGAGCCGCGCGCCGCGCTGCGCATAGGCCCAGCCGAGGCCGGACAGACGGCGCTCGATGGAGGAGACCACGAGGGGGCGGAGTGCCGGTTGCGACGCGGTCTTGCCCTGCGGGGCCGCCAGATCTGCGATATAAAGGCCGATCAATTCAGGGGATGGGGGCAGGGGATCTGTGCCGCGCATCCGGCACCAGCGGGTGAAATGTGCCCATTCTTTGGCATAGGCGGTGAGCGTATTTTCGGAGGCGGCTTGGCGGGCATAGTCACGTGCCGTCTCGACCAGCCGGTCAAGCGCGCCGGAGCCCGCGAGATGTGCGGGCAGGGCGATGGTGTGCGCGGCGCTCTCGCCCCCTTGGTGGGGATCGGGACGATTTGGCGGCTCTGAGGGCGATTTCTCGGACGATTTTGTCATGCTTCTGAGCGTATCTTCTTTATGTCCGATAATGCAAACTTATTGGACATATGAACGTTACCAATATGACGGCGCTAATTGCGAAATTTGCTGGCACAAAGCGCCGTCAGGAATTAACCTGAGGACATGACAAAAATCCGCCCCGACATGTTCGACGCCCCGATTCTGGTTGGCCATTTGCCGGGCTGGATCACAACCGGGCTTGTAGGATCCTTGGAGGATGCGGCGTTTCGGTCGGGGGCGGCATTGGCATATTTGCACATGATATCAGGGCACGAAGCTGTTCCACAGGCGCTTTGGCGCGACCGGCTGGCGCTGGCGGCGGCCGAGGTTTGCGTGGCGATGTCAGGCCGCCGAGAGGGGGCGACGGGCTTGCGCGATGCTGTGCATCTGACGCGCCTCGGCGATTCTCCGGGGCCGGCCCCGGGCTTCGTTCCCCGTCCACCAGTGCTTGGGCAGCACCGGCAGCTGG
>JANNAV010000266.1:0-1526 GCA_031384695.1 Paracoccaceae bacterium | reverse complement strand
CGACCACTGCCGCAGGATTGCGCCCGCCGGTCCCGGATGATCGCCTGGCCGCAACAAATACAGTGCATCGCGCAAATCGCGCGCGCCTTCGCGCCGTCCGGCAAAACCCACACAGGCCTCGGCCGCCGCCAGCGCCAGCCGGTCGCGCCACAGCGACTGCGGTACCGCCGCCTGCCCCGCCACCAGGTTCAGATGCGCCAGCGCTGCCCCGGACCGGAACGCCGCATTCTCAAGGGTTTCCGCGGACGCAGCCGTGATCCAGCCCGGCAGCGGAGGAAGGACGGTCAGGTCGGCTGGGGCCTCGGGGCGGGGTCTCGGCATGCCGCAAGGCTAATCCGTCGCGGCGCTTTTGCCTAGCCAAGATCGCAGGAACCGCCGCATTGTGCGTAGCGCCACCATGTCCGATAAGATTGCATTATCGGACCCAAGAAGAGTATGCTCGACAGTATGACCGAAACGCCCGAGAAATCGCCTTCAGAACCCCCGGAACGTCCCGATCGCGATGAAGGGGACGACAGCGCTGATACGGAGCGCGACACGATCGCCCTGCCCTCCCATGTCGCTGGCTCGGGCACGCTCGACCGCCTGGTCGAAACCGCGCGAGACTATGCGCGTCAGGCGGCGTCGCAGAACACGCTGAAGGCCTATGCCAAGGACTGGGCCCACTTCGCCCACTGGTGCCGGATGCGCGGCGCGGACCCTCTCCCCTCGTCGCCCCAGTTGATCGGGCTCTACATCGCCGATCTGGCAGCGCCGGGCGGCAAGGCCCCTGCCCTCTCGGTCACGTCCATCGAGCGCCGTCTCTCGGGTCTGGCCTGGGGTTTCGCGTAGCGCAGCCATCGCATGGACCGCAAGGACCGCCACATCGCCACCGTGCTGGCCGGCATCCGCCGCAAGCACCCCCGCCCGCCGGTGCAGAAGGAGGCGATCCTGCCGGGGGACATTCGCGACATGCTGGCCACCCTGCCCCACGATCTGCGCGGCCTGCGCGACCGGGCGATTCTGCTGGTGGGCTTTGCGGGTGGGTTGCGGCGGTCGGAAATCGTCGCCTTGGATCATGGAAAGGACGACACGCCGGACTCTGGCGGCTGGGTCGAGATATTGGAGGGCGGCGCCCTGATCACCCTGCGCGGCAAGACCGGCTGGCGGGAGGTGGAGATCGCCCGCGGGTCAAGCGACCAGACCTGCCCCGTCCATGCCCTGACCCAATGGCTGCATTTCGCCAAGATCGACTTTGGCCCGATCTTCGTCCCGGTCAGCCGTAACGGGCTGAAGGCTACGAGCGAACGCCTGTCCGACAAGCACTTCGCACGACTGATCAAGCAGGCTGTTGAGGATGCGGGCTTGCGGCCTGAACTTTCCAAGACAGAGCGACTGGCCCTCTACTCTGGCCATTCCCTGCGCGCGGGGCTGGCAAGCAGCGCCGAAGTGGACGAGCGCTATGTCCAGAAGCAGCTTGGCCATGCCAGTGCAGAGATGACCCGCAGATACCAGCGGCGGCGTGACAGATTCAGGGTGAACTTGAC
>JANNAV010000222.1:0-1690 GCA_031384695.1 Paracoccaceae bacterium | reverse complement strand
GTGATCACCAGCGTGTTGGTATCTATCACCGCCTCGATATAGCCAAAACTCGCCACCAGCGGGCGCAGCGCCCCCACCGCCGTGGCCGCCGGGAAGTTCTTCAACGGCACCAGCCGGGTGATCACATCCAGCCGCCCGGTTTCCGCATCGCTTTCCAGAACCGCCCCACCCTCGCGGATGGTCGCCTGCGGTACGATCCGCCACAGATTGCCCGCAGGCAATGCGGCAAAGCCCTGCACCGCCAGCACCGATTGAAACAACTCCCAAACCCCGTCGGCATCGAGGGGTTCTGCGGAAATCACCGTCACCACCCCCGTCACATTCGGGTCCAGCACCAGCGTGCGGTCGGTGATCTCGGAAACCTGCTCGGCCAGCGTGCGGATATCGGCGTCGCGCAGGTTGATCACAAAGGTTGCAGGCTCCGCGCGCAATTGCAACGGGGCGAACAGAACGAAGGCCAAAAGGCAGGCGCGCAGCAGGGTCATCGGGTTTCCGTTCATTGAAGCGGATAAGTTCTGGTTATCATCTTGCCGTCGCGCAGCACCGCAACACTGGCCCGCCCCGCGTTTGCCACCATATCAAACAGCGCCGCGTCCGGCGTAAGTCCGGCCAGTTCGGTGCCGTTGACAGCGCTCACCACATCGCCGGGTCGCAACCCCGCCGCCAGCACCTCGGGCGGCGCCGCCGCCGTCACCAGATAGCCCTGATCCGCCGCCTCAAGCCCCAGCCTGCGCAACAGCCCCGGCGCGTCCGCCACCATCTCTGCCCGCAACCGCGCCAGCCAGGTTTCGCCGGGCAAAACCTCGGTCTCGGGAGCGGGCACGTTGCCCGCCAGCAAATTCATCAGATCAACCCCGCCCCCGGAATTGCCATCGGCATCGGCAACCACCGCCGCCGCCACCGGCTCGCTGCCCGCAAAGGCCAGCGCCACGTCCTGCCCGTCCACCACCACCACCGCCCGGTCGGCAAACACCGCCCGCAACACCACCCCGGCGCGAATTTCACCCCCCACCGGGTAACTCGCCACCGGCAAATCGCCGCCCGCAATGATGGCACGCGATCCGGCCTCGGGCACCGCGACGGTGATCCCCAACAGCCGCAACCCCAGTTCCGCCTCGCGCCGCACCTGCTGCGGCGCCTCGCCTTCCGCCCGCCCGAACGGCGCAAACTCCAGCACCGGCGCCAGATCAACCCGCACCACCCCCACCTCCGGCACCAAAGCCACCCCCCGCGCCAAAGCCTCGCCGCTGCCCATCACCCGCCCCACCACCCGCCCCACCACCGGGGCTGCGGCAAACCAAAGGCTGATCCCCGCCGCCAGCATCGCCGCCAGCAAAACCAGCCTGCCCCGCCCCCCACTGCCCCACACGCTCATGGTGCCACCCCTGCCAGCGCCACAAACCCGGTCAGCCGCGCATAAACCGTGCCATCCGCCTGATCCGCCACCGAAATATCCAACCGCTGCAACGCCGGATCCTCCGTCGCCAGCCGCACCGCCGCCACCGCAAAGCCGATGCCCATAATCTGCACCGCCGCTTCAGGCTCCAGTCCCAGCGTCACCTCGGCCAGATAATTCTGCGCCGCCAAAAGCGCCGCCGCCCGGTACTCCAGCCCGCCGATGCGGGCGATATGCGCCTGCACCGCGCCCAAAATCGCCACCGACGATACCGCCAGCACCGCCAGCGCCACC
>JANNAV010000217.1:0-34008 GCA_031384695.1 Paracoccaceae bacterium | reverse complement strand
GTGGACGGGTTTGTGCTGGTATCTTCGGACAGTGATTTCACCCGGCTGGCCAGCCGCATCCGCGAGGACGGGTTGCAGGTGATTGGCATCGGCGAGGCCAAGACCCCGGAATCATTGCGGAAAGTCTGCAACCGCTTTGTGTTGATCGAAAATATCGTGAGTGCGGATGACCCAGCCCCGGCCCCCGCACCTGCCGGCGCCCGGCCCGAGCAAAGCCGCGATGCGGCACCGGAAAAGCAGCTTCCGGCCAAGGTTATTCCGCTGATCATGGAGGCGATGCGCAAGATCGACCCGGATCAGGACTGGTATCCGCTGGGGCAGTTGGGGCAGGTGCTGACCCAGCTTTACACCGATTTCGATCCGCGCAGCTATGGCAGTGCCAAGCTTTCGGACCTGTTGCGCAAGACCGGGCGGTTCGAAGTGAAGCCGGGGCCGAACAATTCGCTGACGGTGCGCGACAAGGCCTGACCGGCCAGCCCCTGCATAGGACGCATGCAGCTTTCCATGCACATCCTATGCATACGCGGCGCAAGGGCGTCCGCGCCGGTTTATGCCGGCTCCACTTCCAGCCAGACGCCGCCTTCGGGGCGCAGGGTGAGGATCATCACCGGTTTGGGGGCCTTGCCCTCGATGCTGCGAAAGCGGAATTTGGCCAGCAGGGTGGCCAGAATGATCACCGCCTCTTGCAGGGCAAAGGACGCGCCGATGCAGATGCGCGGGCCGTCGCCGAAGGGCAGATAGGCGAAACGCTCGATGGCTTTGGGATCGGCAAAGCGGCTGGGGTCGAAGGCGTCGGGGTTGCGCCAGTGGGCGTGGTGGCGGTGCAGGGCATAGATCGGCAGGATCACCGTATCGCCGCGCCTGACCTCGCGGCCACAAAGCGTGTCATCCACCTGAGCGGTGCGCGAGAGAAATGCGGCGGGCGGATAAAGGCGCAGCGCCTCGTCGACGATGCGCCGGGTCAGGGGCAGGCCCGCCACATCGGCGGCCCCTGCGGGCCTGTCGCCCAGCAGCGCCTGCGCCTCGGTGCGGGCAGCGTCCTGCACCGCCGGATCGAAGGCGCAGAGGTAAAGCGCCCAGGCCAGCGTCAGGGCAGTGGTCTCGTGGCCCGCGACGATGAAGGTCAGCAGGTTGTCGCGCAACTCGGCCGTGGTCATCTTGCGGCCGGTGGTGGGGTCTTCGCCCGCGATCAGCAGATCGAGCAGATCGAGCACCGGGCGTGCGCCCTCGGCCCGGCGGCGGTCGATGGCGGCATCGGCCACCTGCTTCATCTGGCGCATCCCCGAAGAGGCCAGCATCCGCGACGGCCTTGGCACCCAGGCGGGGGCACCCAGAATATCGAGCAGCGACACCTTGGCGGTTTGCGCGATGTAGGTTTCAATCGCGCGGTGCACGGTGGCGCGGTCGAACCCTTCGCCGCCCGAAAGGGTGACATCCGAGATCACCTCGAAGGTGGTCGCCACCATCTCGGCATAGACATCGACGCCGCGCCCGCTGACCGCACCGATCCGGGCTACCGCGCGGTCGGCGGCGGCGGTCATCACCGGGGCGAGGGCCGCGACGTTGCGGTGGGTGAACACCGGGGCCGCCGCACGGCGTTGCCACATCCAGTGCTCGCCCTCGGCCACGAACAGGCTTTCGCCGATGGCGGGTTCCAGGATCAGCTTGGTGACCATGGATTTGGGATAATCGTTCACCTTGTCGCGCAGAATGCGTTTCAGCGCGCCGGGTTCCATCACCATATGCCAGCGTTTGCCGGTGCGCCCCGAGATAATCGGTGCGTGGGTGGCAATCTCGGGGATCAGTTCCAGCACATTGCGCCGCCCCGCCCGGAGCGAGCCGAATATCCCCAAGGGTTCGGACATCAGCGGCACGCGCGCGGGCAGCGATTGGCCGGGTTTGGTCATCAGCATCGGGTTGATCTCCCATCGGTGTGAGCAAGATAGCCCGCATCCGGCTTGCGTCAAAGGTGGCATGGTTGCGCAGGCCCCGAACGCGTATTATCTGAGGGGTAGGCAGGTTGGCCCTTATGCAAGGATGACGCTTGATGACCCCCGTTCGCGTGCTGGCTTTCGGCCTTGTTCTGGCCGCCCTTGCCGGGTGCCAGAAGAATGATCTGCTGGAACCGCCGGTGCCGTTGGGCAACTTTGTCCTTGGCCATAACATCGTGGTGACCGACAAGATGCAGAAGGTGCCGATTTCACGGCCCGCGACGGGTGCCGAATGGGAAGCGGCGGTGGAAAAGGCGATGGCCGACCGGTTCGGGCGGTATCAGGGCACCAAGATTTATGATTTCGGGATTTCGATCGACGCCTTTGCGCTGGCGCCGCCGGGGATTCCGGTTGTGGCCTCGCCGAAGTCGGTGCTGGTGATCAGCGCCAATGTCTGGGACGACGCGGCCAAGCTGAAACTGAATGCCGAGGCCGAGCGGATCTATGTGTTTGAGAGCCTGTCGCCGCAGACGGCGCTGGGTTCGGGGCTGACGCAATCGCGGCAGCGGCAGATTGATCAACTGGCGTATAATGCGGCGAAGAAGGTTGAGGTCTGGCTGTTGCAGCACCCGGAATGGCTGGATCTGCCGGTTGGTGGGGCGGTGGCGCCAGTGGTGGCCCCTGTGGTGGCCCCTGTGGTGGCTCCTGTGGTGGCCCCGGTTGCCGTCGCGGCCCCGCCGGTGCCGGTGGTGGTGCCTGTGGTGCTGCCGCGCAAAAAGCCGGGGCCGAACTTGCCATAGCCGGGCCGGGGCGCTTTACCGCGACGCGATATCCACCAACGGGGTTGTGGCCTGCGACAGCATCAGGCGCTGGCCCCGTGCGTCTTCCAGCACCGTGGTGGTTGCATCGCCCAGCCGCGCCACCCTTGCATGGATCACATCGCCGTCATCGACATTGGCGAAGTAGAAACAGCGGCGTTCGGCGTTCAGGCGGACGGGCTGGCCACGGTTGGCGCACCATTCGGCGGCCTTGGCCACGGCCACGAAATTCTTGAAATAAAACAGCCCCGCCACGTTGAAATCGCGGATCTGCACCACCTCGTGGCGCATCGCGAGGGCTGCTTCCACGGGCATGGTTTTGGCGTGGTGGTGCTGATCCAGCAGATCGTCGATCAGGTGGGGCGCGTGATCCTGCGCCTGCCAGACATCGCGCACTTTCGACAGCTTTTTGTTCGAACCGGCCAGATCGCGGCGCACGAAGGTGGTCAGCAGGCGCAGGGTTGCCCTGGTTTGCCCGCCACTGACAAACCGCGTTTCGCTGAGGGCATGCGGTTTGCGGATGGCCATCAGCGCGGTTTCGGCGGTGAAAACCGCGTCTTCCGCAAGGACGTTTTCCAGATCGAACGAAGTGGTCAGCGCGGTCACCGCCGCGTACATCCGCTTGCCGTCCGAATCGCGCCAGAGGGCGGCGGGCAGATTCAGGCTTTGCGCCAGCGCCTGCCATGTCTGATGCAGCGCCTGCGCCAGCGCCCAATCCTCGGACAGGGTGTGGATATCGAGATGCGGCAGGCCGGCCTGCCAGGGGGTTTCAGGGGTCATTCGTCAAAATCTCCAACACCCGCATTCCGGGTGTGCAGGAAGGTTGCGATGGCAAAATCTTCGGGCGCGCCTTGCAGGGCCTTATGCATTCCGGTGGTGAAAAGATCAACGAAAGCGGCGGTGGCGGCGGCTTTTTCCATGCCTTTGGTGATCGGTGCGCCTTCGGTCAACTCCAGTTCAAAGTGATCGCGCTGCCAGATGCTGCGGGCGAAAAACAGCGCGCAATCATGCACCCGCGCCAAGGCGGCCACCCCGATACCAATCCGCACCGGCACCCCGCCGACCTGAACTTGCGCGAAATCCAAGCCTGATGGCCCGTCGGGGGCGATCAGCACAAGGTGGCGGTGCTGCTTCATCGCCTTGGCGAGTTTCAGCATTTTCAGGCCGATGTTTGCAGCGTTGCCGGTGGTCAGCAGCGCGAACCCCGGGCGGGGGGTATCGCCACGGGCAATGATGACGCGTTCCGCATCAATGTCTTGCAGCACAAGATTGACAATTCCGCTGCCGATGTGGGCGGCCATCACGATCACGTTGCGGCCTTCGGCTATGGCGCGGCGGATCGGGGCCAGATCGGCGCGGACCAGCTTTGCCCGCGCCATCTGCACCGCCGCCCTGATCGCGCGCGCATGCGCCACGCCGTCAGCGACCGTATCGCCCGCCCGCAGGACGGAGCCATGCCAGGTGTTCATCCGTGCGGCGCGGAAAAACAGCAGTTCCGCCACCTGCAACCTTGCGCGCAGCTCTGGCGTGGGCGTACGGCCCGACATCTGGCAATAGGCGGCCAGGGCTGCGGTGTCGATTGGCAAGGGCGCGTCAACGGGCCGGGGTAGCGGGTTACAATACCATCCGGCGGGATCGCCGATATCCGGCGGCTCCAGCCCCAAAGCCGCCAGTGCGGGCGTGCAAAGCACCGCAATCAGGCCATTGCGCTGGCAAAACAGGGTCAGGCCTTCGATGTCGGCGGGGGCCAGACCGGGCCGGGTGCATTGGCGTTCGATTTCGTGCAACGCCCCGGCAAAATCCCCCATCAGGCGCAGGATCCGGCATCTGAGGGCGACGATGGCGGGGTGATCCTGCACCGCGACCGGCACCGCGTTGGTGATGCGCAGCGCGTCGGGCATGCGGTTTTCGGTGAGGGTCCAGGCGCGGACGGCATCGCGGATGAAGCGGGCGATATGGGCGGCTTTGGGCGGTTTGGCAGGGGTTGGGCCAAGGGCTGCGAGGGCGGTGGCCAGATCGCGGGCGATGCGCGCGTCATCGGTGGCCGCAGCCCCGATGGCGAGAGCGGTTGCGGGTTGGAAATACTGCGAAACGGGCATTCTTGGCATCCGGCTGAAACACTTGTAGGTTGGGCCTACTGCAAAACAGGGTGAAATCAAATGTTGAACTGGCCCGAGTTTGCGGCACGCCTGAGCCGCAAGGCGCGAAACCATCCGGTTGCGGAGGATTCGGTGCTGTTCGGGGCGGGGCTCAACATATCGTCGGTCAGTTTTCTGGAGTTCGTGATGGAACTGGAAGAGGATGCCGGGCTGGATATTGATGTGGAAAGCCTTGATGCGTCGATCCGCACCGCAGGCCAACTCTACGACCGGATTTTTGCGGCAAGCTGATATGAAATGCTTGATTTCCCGCAGCACCTGCCATAATCCCGGCGCAGGCTTAGGAGTTTAGCTCAGTTGGTAGAGCATCGGTCTCCAAAACCGAGGGTCGTGGGTTCGAGTCCCCCAACTCCTGCCAAGCCATTTCATCAGAACCCGCCTGGCGCAGGCTGGGTTTTGGCAGAACCAAAAGCGCCGCTCAGGATCATGTGGCCCGACCCGATGTTGGCGGCACCGATGTAGCCCGGGCTTTCCGTGCGAAAAAGGCCGCAGGTTTGCCCCTGCGGCCTTTTTCGGATCGCAGTATGATCCGGCGTCAGAGCGGCGGGCGGCCGCGTACGGCGCGGGCGATCATTGCGATCACGAACAGCACGATGAACACCAGGAACAGAATTTGCGCGATGCCTGCGGAAGTGCCCGCGATGCCGCCAAAGCCAAGGGCGGCGGCGATCAGGGCGATGACGAGGAATGTAAGTGCCCAGCCTAGCATGGGATTCTCCTTTTTCAGTTATGGGTGCGGCGTCAGATGCCACTGCTGCATGAACGCATCGGTTGGCGCGTTGGTTCCGTTGCGGCGATCAGAGCGTACGCAGCCAATCATCGACTTCGCGCTCGGCCGCATCACGCGCATGGCCATAGCGCTTTTGCACCAGGCCGACGATTTCGTCGCGGCGGCCGGAGACGCTGCTCCAGTCATCGCCGGTGATATCGCCCCATTTTGCCTTGGCGCGACCCGATACTTGTTTCCAGCTGCCTTCGATGGTGTCCCAGTTCATGGCGAGATCCTTATCCTGTGTGCATTGATACCAACCAACGCCAGACGGCGGGTTTTGGTTCCGCGCGGCGGCGGAATCAGGCCGGCGGGATCAGGCGGGGGGATCAGGCGGCGGAATCAGGCGGGGGGATCAGGCAGATGGGGCGTCGGGTTCTGGCGCATCTGGCAGGATGGCGGTCAGCGGGAAATCGAGGCGCACGAAATAGGTGCCGTTCTCGGGGCCGACCGTCAGTTTGCCCATCAGTTGTGCTGCAAACGCCGTCAGCAGTTGCTGGCCAAGGCCTGTGCTTTCCATATTGGTGGGCAGGGCGGCGGGGCCAGAGTTGGCGGAGTTAGCGATCTCCAGCATCGCGTGGCCGGGGGTGGTGTGGCGCAGCGCGACCGACAGGGTGATTTTGCCGCCCGGGGTGGGGCTTGCGTGTTTCAGGGCGTTGGTCAGCGCCTCGGTCAGGATCAGCGACAGGGGAACCGCCTGATCGGGGGTCAGGCGGATCGCCTCGAAGGCGGTTTTCGTCTGCACCGGCTGATCCTGCCGCGCGCCGATGCGCTGCACCTGCGAGACGATGCTTTCCAGCAGTTCATCGGCGCGCACATCGGCAAGGCCGCTGGTCTGGTACAACTCGCGGTGGACGGTGGCGAGGCTCATCACCCGTTCATGCAGGCCGCGCAGCAACGACCGCGCCTCGGGGTTCACCGATTTGCGGATTTGCAGGTTCATGATCGAGGCGATCAGTTGCAGGTTGTTCTTCACCCGGTGGTGCACCTCGCGCAGCAGCACTTCTTTCTGGTGTACCGAATCCTCCAGCACCGCCTCGACCCCCAGCACCGCCGACATCATCCGCTCGTAAGCCGACCCCAGATCGCGCAACTCGTTGGGGGCGAATGACAGATCGGGCGGCTCGACCTTGCGGTTGCCGCCCGCAAACTCGATGATCGAGCGGCGCAGGCCGCGCACATGCCGCAACACCTGATTTTCCGCCGCCAGAAACGCCACCAGCATGCTGGCCAGCCACATGGCAAGGGGGAACAGCCACAGCGGCAGGAAGCTGACGAAAGACGAGTTGGCGGTGATGGTGGATGGCCAGGAGCCCAGCACATAAAGGCGGCCCGGCACGATGGCCATCACGGCAAAGGTGCGGGTTTCGCCGGTGGCCACGGTATCGCTGAAGGTGGAGGGTTCCTTGTCCACGAACTGGCGCAGTTTGCGGTGTTCCGGCATGCGGGACTGTACGGTTGCGATGCCGTAGGCTGCACTCAGCACCGTGCCTTCGCCGTCAAAGGTTATCAGGGCCAGCGGTGCCAGCCGGTCTTCGGAGCGGAGGCCGCTGGTTACGGGGCGGGTTTCCAGCAGCCGGTGCGGCATCGAGATCGAGATCAGCCCGGCCAGTTGGCCGTCGGGTGCAGTGACGGGATGCGAAAAGATCAGCACCGATTCGCCGCTGATCGGGCCTTTGGGGTTGACCGTTATCACCGGTTTGGGATCGGCCAGAAAGTTGGCGAGCGAGGCAGTGCCGGCAAAGCTGTAGGGTTTGCCGGTGGAGGCGCAGGTCATGTTGCCATCGACGGGGATGAAGCCGGCAAAGCTGAAATCAGGTTCGGACCGGATCAGCAATTGCATGAACCGGGTGCAATCGGCGGGCTTGTCGATGGTTGGCACGATGGTGATGGCCATGGTGGTCGCGATGCCGCGCGCGCGGCTGATGGCATCTATCTGGGTGGCCGCCGCCAGCAGGGTTTCGCCAAAAAGTGCCGATTCCCAACGCGCCTGCGATTCGGTTTCAAACTTTTGCGCCTGATTGTAGGACAGCAGGGCCAGCGGCATCAGGGCGATGCCGAAAGCCCCCATCAGCCGGAACCCCAGCCGCCCCAGCACCGGGCCACGCAAGGCATCGGGGATCATGCGAGGCTAAGCCCGGACTGCAACACCACCGCAAGGGTGGCGGAATCGGCCAGCGTCGGGTTGCCGGTGGGCGAGGCCATGCCCATCATCTCGCACAGGCGCGCCCTTGCCCGGTTGGCCCGGCTTTTGGCGGTGCCGGTGGCCACATTCATCATCCGCCCGGCCTCTTCATAGGAATAGCCGTTGGCGCCGACCAGGATCAGCACTTCGCGGTGTTCGGCCGACAACTCGTTGAAGGCCACCAGAAACTCGCGGAAGGCAAGGCGGCCATCGTGTTGCGGCAGCACCGACAGGCTGCCCGCATAAAGCCCGTCCGGATCGGGCACCTCGCGGCTGGCTTTGCGGCGGTTGGAATAGAAGGTGTTGCGCAGAATGGTGAACAGCCAGGCGCGCAGATCGGTGCCGAGCGAGAATTTCTCGAAGTTGGACCAGGCCTTGACGATGGTATCCTGCACCAGATCATCGGCGGCGGCGTGGTTGCGCGACAGCGATATGGCGAAGGCGCGCAGATCGCGGATGTAGCTCGCAATTTCGTCGCGCGGATCGCCCGTCATGTCTTGGCTTCTTTCGCGCGCAGTTTTGCCAGCAGTTCGGTGAAACGGTCGGGCACCTCTTCGATCAGGGCCGCCTGATAGACCCGGCGCAAATTTTCGTCTATTTCGCGCGTGACAGCGAGGCTGTTGACGCGCGGGCGGGCCGGCTTTTCGCCCAGCGGCTTTTCGCCCTGCGATTTTTCGTTCATTCCAAGTATTCCTGACTTTATTTTTTTACTGATCAGCACTTTCCCTGGGAACCTAACGCGCATCTGGTGCGTTGGGTTCCCGACAATGTAAAAAAAAGTGGGGACAGCGATGAATGCGTCTGAAGAAGCCGGCCTGAGCGCCGAAATCGGGCGGAACCTGCCGTATCTGCGCCGCTATGGCCGCGCATTGACCGGCAGCCAGACCAGTGGCGACCGGTTTGCCGCGGTAACGCTTGAGGCGTTGCTGGAGGATCTTTCGGCGATGCAGGTGGTGGCAGAACCGAAAGTGGCGCTGTTTCACGCGTTTCACCGGGTGTGGAGCAGTGCGGGATCGCCCTTGGCCGAGCCGGACAGCGCGCTTTCGGCGCGCGCACAGGCGCATATGCTGCAACTGACGCCCAATGCGCGCGAGGCGTTGCTGTTGCATGTGATCGAGGGGTTCACGTTGGACCAGATCGCGTCGATCATGCGGATCACTGCCGATGAGGTGGCGGAATTTGTCGAGATTGCGGCGCGCGAGATGCAGGCGTCGGTGGCGGGATCGGTGCTGGTGATCGAGGACGAGGCGATCATCGCGCTGGATATCGTGGATATCGTGCGCGGCACCGGCCACCGGGTGACCGGCACCGCGCGCACCCATGCCGAGGCGGTGGCGCTGGCGCGGCGTGATCCGCCCGATCTTATTCTGGCCGACATCCAGCTGGCCGACAAATCATCGGGCATCGAGGCGGTGAACGAGATTCTGGCGCAGTTTCCGGAGATTCCGGTGATCTTCATCACCGCCTTCCCGGAACGGCTGCTGACCGGCGACCGGCCGGAGCCTGCGTTTCTGATCACCAAACCGTTCACCGAGGATCAGTTGCGTTCGGCGGTGGGGCAGGCGATGTTCTTTGCCTCGACCGAAACCCTGACTGCGTAAGGCGGGGGCCAAAGGCGCAGGCGGCATATCGCCGTTTGCGCCACAAACCGGCAATTCCTTGCCGGACAAGGAACCAAAACCTGCACTGCGCGTTTCCTATCCATCAAGTGCCCGGTCAAAGGGCTGATATGACGGAAGGAAAATTCCATGTTTCGCAAATCTCTTATCGCGTTGTCGTTTGCCGTTATGGCAGGCTCCATGGCGCAGGCCGAACCCGAAAAGATTGCCGAGGTCAACGTGACGGCCGATCTTTCGGCAATCCAGAATGAAAAGGCGGCGGCCTATTGGGCGACGCTGGCCGTGGACGTGCAGGGGGCGATCATCGCCCGTCTGGTGGACCGGATCGACGAAGACGGTGCCACGATCAAGGTTGATCTGCGCGAAGTTGAGTTGGCCAGTTCGTTCGAGCGGGCGATCAACGCATCGGATGCGGTGCTGGTGGGGCAGGTCAATGTGCTGGACGCCAAGAACAACAGCGATCTTTATGCCTATGAGCTGACGATCTCGCTGGGGACGGCGGCCACGGTTGGGGCGGATGGCAAATCGGTGTCTTATGACACGCTGGACACGCCGGAAGCCTATATGGCGCTGGTGAACGCGTTTGCCGATAACGTGGTGAGCCGTTTGAATTAAGGGGTGAAGCGTTTGATTTAAGGGGTGAAGCGTTCGAGTTAAGGGGTGCGGGGGGGGGCAAAGTGCCCCCCCTTTTTTGTATCTGTTTCTTGCCGGATTAGGCACCCTGTTCCGATTGTGGAACACCCCTTGCCCAAACGGCCTTCCGCCTGATGGGCAATGAACCGGGCAAACGCTCCTTGGGGAGGGTTTGCCCGGTTCGGGCTGCACAGGTTTGGCGGTTGGGCGAGGCTTACCCCTTCGCAGCCACGATATCCCGGGCCATTGCCCCGGCGATCTGGCTTACGGATTGGGCGACACGCTGGCGCTCGGCCTGCAGGACGCGTTTGGCTTCGTCAACCAAAAGGTCGCGCGGTGCGGCCAACAGCTGATTCTCGAAGGCCGATTGCGGCAGCATGGCCGCCACCGCCGCCCCGGCTGCGGCCAGGGCCACGCCCGCCGCCACCGGATTGCCGCGCACGGCATCGGCCCCGGCGCGGGCGGCGGCGGTGCGGGCGGCATAGCTGCGCGTGCGGGCGGCCAGCGCCATGTCGCGCGCCGCACCGGTCGCGCCGTCAAGCCCGCGCGCCATCACCCGGCGCAGATCCTGCGCCAGTGCCGCCACCACATCGGCGCGGCTTTTGGCAAGTTCCGAGGCGGGGGCAAGATTATCGCGGATCGCGGTGTTGATGCGCGCCATCAGGGCGGCGGCGCGGCTGTGAAGGCGGTCCGCCTCGGCCATCCAGAGCGCATCGGTTTCGGGCAGTTCGGCCACCGGGCCGCCCTCGTCTTCCCAGCGCGCCTCGGCCTCGAAACGGGTGCCCGCGAGGGGCGAGGGATCGGGTTTCACCCCAGCAGGCCGCCCGAAGATCAGCCAGGCCAGCCCCACCGCCGTCAGCGACAGGGCCACCGGATTGGCGCGGATGGCCCCGTCCAGCGCCTGCGTGTAAGGCCCGGCGTTCGCCTTGATCAGCGCCGCACCTTCCGACAGCAGGGCGTCGGGCGAAAAGCGGCTGACCAGCGCATCGAGCGAGGCCAGCAGGGCCGCGCGGTCGCAATCTAGCTGTGCCTCGATCTGGTGCGGGGTTTGCGGCGCGTGGGCAGCACGGGAAGTACCGGCGTCAGGGTTGATTTGGGGCTGCAACATCAGGAACCACCATGGATTTAAGGGTTTCCGCATCCTGGCGCAGATTTGCCATCATGCGTTTGGGGGCCAGATTTGCCGGGGTCAACTGGCGCATGCCGATTTGCAGCAGCACGCCGGCCACCAGCAACAGCCCGCCACCGACGGCCAGACCAGACCAGACCGGCGCCCAAAGCGAGGTTGAACCGGCGGCGACCAGGGCTGCAACCGCCGCAGCGGCCAGCGTGTTCAGCCCGCAAAGGCCGAAGATCGCCGCGACCACCAGCTTGGCCAGCGCTGAGGTGGCGTCGCCAAGGCTGCGCCGTGCCTCGGCGCGGGCGAGCGCGAACTCGCCCCGCACCAGCCGTGCGATGCCCGATACCACCTCTCCCAGCAGGGCCGCCGGGCTTTCGGGCCGGGCCGTCATGACGGGGTGTCGGAGTGGCGCGAAGTGGCAGAGGCGCGCAGGAACCGCGCCAGGGCAAAGCCCGCAACCGCCGCACCGGCGGCAAACACGCCGGGATTGCGTTTGGCCAGCGCGCGCAGATCGGCGGCCATCTCGGACAGGCTGCGATCGCGCAGGGTATGGGCCGCCTGTGAGACGCCACCGGCCACCGCCGACATCACCCGCGCCTGCACCGAATCCGGCGCAGGTTCGGTGATGGCACGGCGCAGCGTGGCCGCCAGCCTGTCGCCGCTGTCGCTCAGCGCATCGCGCGCATCGTCCAGTTCTTCAACCGCGCGGTCCTGCAGGGCGGCGGCGCTGTCTGCGGCGTCCGATGCCAGAGCGCGCGCGGTGTTCTTCGCGGTTTTGACCGCATGGTTTGCGGTGTTCATGGCGGCAGTGGCGCCGTCTTCGATATCTTTTTTCAGGGTTTTTACCGTGGTGTTCATGATCTTCTCCTAAAGGTGAAAGGTGGGGCCGGATCAGCCCAGATGGCGGGTTGCGTCAAGCAAATCGGTCAATTCAGCCCGCATTTGCAGCAGGGCCTCATTGTGCCCTTGCGGCAGGCTGGCCGCGATTGCGGTATCGAAGGCGTCAAGCACGTTGTCTTCGCCGCTGCGCACGCGGTCCATCACACCGGTATCAATGGCATCGAACAGCGCGCGCAGGGTGACCACCGCCACATTCAGCGTGCCCATGAACGAGCCGTCGGTATCGGGCAGGCCGCCCATTTCGCGCACCATGCGGTCCAGCCGGGCGGTGTGCCTTGCGTGCAGGGCGGCGAAGCGTTCCGCTGTCGGCTGAAAACCGGCCTCGGCCTTGGCCGCCAGTTTCTCGAACCCGCGCCGGGTGTCTTCGCTGAGGCAGTGCAGCAGGCTCAGGGCGTTCAGGCTTTGGCTGGCGTTTTCTGCGCCGGCCAGAGAAGTGGATGGGGTGGTGGTATCTGTTTGCGGCATGTCAAAATCCTCGGTCCTGTATGCCCTATCAACGTGCGGGGAAGCGGTTGGGTTCCCGCAGATGGCGCGAAAAATCTGGGAGTGCGAAAATTTGGGGACGGGGCTGGGAACCAAACCGCAGTTCGGGCGTTGTATCTGCGAACCGTATCTGACGAACCAACTTCCCCTTGGGTTTGTCGATCTTTGTGGAGCCGGTTCCATGCTCCTCCTGTCCCGGAGCCAGACTAAGGCCGCAGGTTGATCCTGCGGCCTCTTTTTTGGTTTGACGGCCGCGAAGGCGGAATGGGATCAGGCGGCGGCGGTTGCAGGCACGGCGCGCAAGGCGCGGCGTTTTGGTTTTCGGGCGGGTTCGGTGGCTGCGCGGGGGGCTTCGTCGCGGAACGCCTGCGCGAGGGCGTCTTCCAGTGCCGTGGCGCAGAAATCGGCGCCGATCTCGATGATTTCGGAATATTTTTCGGGCGAGACGCGGCGCAAAGATGTGCCGTCCCGCAGATCCTGCGCCGGTTGCCACAGCACCAGCCCGACCCGCAGATGCGGGGCGGCGCGTTTCAGCCTGCGGATATGCAGCAGCGAGGCGCGCGAGGGTGCGATATCGAGAAAGTTCAGTACCACACACTGCGCGGTGGTGGCGGTGACGGCGCCGAACCGGCTGGGTGTCAGATCGGCATGCGACAGCAGGGTGACCTGCGCGCCCTCGGACGCCGCCGCCTGCGCCAGCATGCCCGCCGCCACATCATCAAGCCGCGTGCGGCCCCCCAACAGCACCAGATGGCGGCCAAATCCGGCAAGATCGGGGGTGGCGGCGTTGGGGGTGGCGGCTTCCACACCCTGACCCGCGCCCTGACCCGCGCCCTGAACTTCAGCCAGTTCCGCTGTCACCACCTGTTGCAACTCGCGCAGCAGATGGTCGGCGGTGTCGGCAAAGCGGGTGAGTTGACCGGGGGTCAGCACGCCGCGTTCGTAATCGCTTTGCGCCAGCAGCAGGGCGGGGATGCCGATATCGCGGTGGTAATCGGCGATGAACGCGTCTTCCAGCAATTCTTCGGCGCGCAGCGTGCTTTCCACCGTATCGCCCACCAGCAGCCGTTGGTAAAGCCGCGACGGGGCGGCCAGAACCGGCCGGTCGCCGAACAGCACGTCGAACACCGCGAATTGCGGGATGTAGCGGCCCACCACCACCAGACAAACCGTCAGCGGCGTCGACAGCACCAGCCCCAGCGGCCCCCAAACCCAGGTCCAGAATATGGCGGCGATGATGACGGCAAGCGGGCTGACCCCGGTGCGCGAGCCGTAAAGCCAGGGCTCGATCACGTTCGAGCTGAGCATTTCGACCGTCAGGAACAGTGCCCCTGTCCAGAGCAGCATCGACCAGTCGGGCGACACCGCAAAGGCCAGAAACAGCGGGAAAATCGCGGCCAGCAGCGGGCCGATATAGGGCACAAAGCGCAAAACCAGCGTCAGCATGCCCCAAAGCACGGCGTTGGGCACCCCGATCAGCATCAGGCCAATGCCGATGGGCACCGCATAGATCACGTTCACCAGCAACTGGATCAGCAGATAGGTGCCGACGCGTTTGCCCGCATCCTCGATCACCTGCGAGGTGCGGCTGATGTCGTTGGCCCCCACCAGCCGGATGAAACGGTCGCGCAGCTCGTCGCGCTCCAGCAGCATGAACACCACCACCACGATCACGAGGCCCGCCGTGGCCACCGGTTTGATCAGCGGCAGGGCGATATCGCGCAGGGTTTCAAAAGCGCCGCGGTTTTCGATCACCTGCACGGCCAGCGGGCCGGTTGGCGCGCCAGTCACCCCATCGGCAGGCACCCCATCGGCAGGCACCGCCGTGGCGATCTGGGCGTTGATCTCGGCCACCATCTGCGACAGGCGCGCGACAAGCCCGTTCGCGGGGCTGTTGGCGGGGCCGGTGTCTTGCAGGGATTCCAGCTTTTTCACGATATTGCCCTGAAAGGTGGGCAGTTCCTGCGCCAGATCACCCACCTGCCCGGCAACCACCAGACCGAACATGCCGATCACCGCGAAGGCCAGCGTCACCGCCGCCAGCACCGCCGCGATCATCGGCAGCCCGAGGGCGCGCAGGCGGGTGACCAGCGGCGAGAGGGCGAAGGTGATCAGCATCGCGATCGCCAGCGGCAGGAAAACATCACGGCCAAAATGCAGGGCGGCGACCACGGCGATGGTGGTGATCACCGCAACGCCGGCCGGGCTTGAGGCGAGGGGGGGGCTTGAGGCGAGGGGGGGGCCAGACGCGAGGGGGGAGAGCGAAGTGAGGGGGGAGGGAGCGGTGTGGGGGGGGCGCTGTGCCATGTTGTCTTCGGTGTTGGTGGTCTGCGCCATTGCCCCTGTCCTTTCGGGTTTTGTGCCTTTGCGGGTTTTGTGAAAAACGCGCGCGGGGTTGGTTTGGTTCCCGCGCGGTGCGGCAATAGCGCGCGGCAGATGCAGAGGCCCGGCCGCTTGCGGAACCCAATCGGGCGCCGGGCGTTGTTCTGACAGACGGACACCCGAACCATGGAGGCTTTGATGCCCGATACTCTGGCCGATAACCTGACCGATACCGAGATGTATGACAGCAGCGACGCCGCGCGCAAGGAAACCCTGTTTTATCAGGCCGAACAGTTGCGGTTTGGCATGTTGGGGATCGCGGGGCAGCAGCATATGCAGCCGATGTCGCATCATGCCGACAGCGAGACCAACACCATCTGGTTCATCAGTTCGGCCGATACCGAGCTTGTGCAGGCTATTGGTAAAGGGGGGGCTATTGGTGAAGGGGGGGCTATCGGTGAAGGGCGCGAAAGCCAATTTTGTCTGGTAAGCCCGGATGGCACCTTTCAGGCCTGCATTTCCGGGCTGCTTTCGGTGGCGGATGACGAGGCGAGGCTGAACAACCTGTGGTCGTTCGCCAGTGCCGCGTGGTTTGACGGCGGGCGGCGTGACCCCAAGGTGCGGCTGCTGCG
Source organism: Paracoccaceae bacterium (assembly GCA_031384695.1). Lineage (GTDB taxonomy): Bacteria > Pseudomonadota > Alphaproteobacteria > Rhodobacterales > Rhodobacteraceae > JANNAV01. The sequence continues at coordinate 18,437 of JANNAV010000217.1, read as the reverse complement.
GCTGGCGATGGCGCATGCTTCGGTGTGGATATCGACCAGTTCCAGCCTGACATTCGGCATCGAGATGCTGAAAGCGGCGATCCTGAAAGACCGGCAGCCCGAATTGGGCAGCCATTTCACGCTATCGTTTCAATCGCAGCCCATAGCCGTTGCTTAGGGCAGGATAACCCTTGACGAAAAGACACCCCGGTTGCCTGCCGGATTTGATGTCAATCAGATCGGGCAGGAGAACCAGAAGGTTAAGGGGTGTATTTCCCTGAAAACACGTCCCGCCGCCTCAGCCACAGGAAGACCCGCCATGCCGCAAACCCATTCCATCAACCGCAGGCTGGTGCTGGCCGAACGGCCCAACGGCCAGCCCAGCCAAAGCACCCTGCGGCTTGAAACCGCCGGGGTTCCGGTGCCCGGGCCGGGGCAGATGCTGTTGCGGACGCAGTACCTGTCGCTTGACCCTTACATGCGCGGGCGGATGAGTGATGCGGCGTCTTATGCGCCCCCGGTGGCGCTTGGTGCGGTGATGGTGGGCGGCACGGTGGCGCAGGTGGTGTCATCACAGGTGGCGGGTTTTGCCGCCGGTGACTGGGTGCTGAGTTTCAACGGCTGGCAGGACTTTGCGCTGTCGGATGGGGCCGGGGTGACGCCTTTGGGCCGCGCACCGGCGCATCCCTCGTGGGCGCTTGGGATATTGGGGATGCCGGGGTTCACGGCCTGGGCGGGCGTGACGGAAATCGGCAAGCCAAAGCCGGGCGAGACGCTGGTGGTGGCTGCGGCAACCGGGCCGGTGGGGGCCACCGTGGGGCAGATCGGCAAGATCATGGGCTGCCGGGTGATCGGCATCGCGGGGGGTGCCGAAAAATGCGCCTATGCGGTGGCGGAACTGGGCTTTGACGCTTGCATTGATCACAAGGCCGGCGATCTGGCGGCGCAGTTGAAGGCGGTGACGCCGAAGGGCATCGACATCTATTTTGAAAGCGTCGGCGGGGCGGTGCTTGACGTGGTTTTGCCGCTGCTGAACCTGCGGGCGCGGATCCCGGTTTGCGGCTTGGTTTCGCAATACAACGCCACCGCCTTGCCCGTCACCGCCTTGCACAACGGGCCGGACCGGCTGAACTGGCTGATGGGCTTGATCCTGCGCAAGCAGATCACCATCCGCGGCTTTATCATCTTCGACGATTTCGCGCCGCTGTTTCCGGCGTTTGCGGCAGAAATGGCGGCCTGGGTGGACGCGGGCCGCATCAAATACCGCGAAGAGATCATCGACGGGCTGGAAAACGCCCCGCAGGCCTTTATCGGCCTGTTGAACGGCGAAAACTTTGGCAAACGCGTGATCCGCGTCGGCCCGGCACAGGCAATATAGAGGAAGACAGCCGATGAAAATTCTTATGGTTCTGACATCGCATGATAAACTGGGCGACACGGGGGCGAAAACCGGCTTCTGGCTGGAAGAATTCGCGGCCCCCTACTATGTGCTGAAGGATGCGGGGGCCGCGATCACGCTGGCCTCGCCCAAAGGTGGGCAGCCGCCCCTGGACCCCAAAAGCGATGCCGCAGACGCGCAGACCGCCGATACCGCGCGCTTCAGGGCCGACAAGGTGGCGGTGGCAGCGCTGGCGCGCACCGAGGTTCTGGCCTCGGTACAGGCGGACGGCTTTGACGCGGTGTTCTACCCCGGCGGCCATGGCCCGATGTGGGATCTGGCCGAAGATGCCGACAGCAAACGCCTGATCGAAGCCTTCGCCACCATGGGCCGCCCGGTGGCCGCCGTCTGCCACGCGCCCGCCGTGTTTCGCCATACCATGGCGCAGGGCAAACCGCTGGTATCCGGCCGCCGGGTGACCGGATTCACCAACAGCGAAGAGGCAGGCGTTGGCCTGACCGACGTGGTGCCGTTCCTGCTGGAGGATATGCTGAAGGCCAAGGGCGGCCGGTATGAAAAGGGCGCCGACTGGGCCTCGTTCGTGGTGGTGGATGGCATGCTGATCACCGGGCAGAACCCGGCATCGTCAAAGGCGGCGGCGCAGGAGCTGGTAAAGTTGCTGGCCTGAGCGGTTGGCCGGAGGGGTTGGTGACCCCGGATGGATTCGAACCATCGACCTGCCGCTTAGGAGGCGGCCGCTCTATCCCCTGAGCTACGGAGCCCCGGAGCGGTGGAGCCTTGCGCGCCTTCATGCGCAATAATCGGGCGGCTTGCAACAGGCGGCTTGCAACCGATGTGGGGCAAATTGCCCGGGACCGCGTGGGGCCGCGTGATATCCGTGCTTGGACAAGGCGGCGCTTTACCGCTAACAAGGGGGGGCAGCATCTGAGGACAGAGCCCGACGTGAGCAAACCCCAAGGCACCGATCCGCGCCGACCGCTGACGCTGCGGGATGTGTCCGAAGCGTCGGGCGTGAGTGAAATGACCGTCAGCCGGGTGTTGCGCAACCGGGGCGATGTATCGGGTGCCACGCGGGCGCGGGTGCTGGAGGCGGCGCGGCTGCTGGGCTATGTGCCGAACAAGATCGCGGGGGCGCTGGCCAGTCAGCGGGTCAATCTGGTGGGGGTGATCATCCCGTCGCTGTCGAACATGGTGTTTCCCGAGGTGCTGACCGGAATATCCGATGTGCTGGATGATACCGGGTTGCAGCCCGTGGTGGGGGTGACGAATTATTCGCCCCAGCGCGAGGAGCGGGTGCTGTACGAGATGCTGTCGTGGCGGCCTTCGGGGGTGATCCTTGCCGGGCTGGAACACACCGCCGCCGCGCGGGCGATGCTGTTGCAGGCGGGCATTCCGATTGTCGAGATCATGGATATCGACGGCGCGCCGGTGGATTGCGCGGTTGGCATTTCGCACCGGCGGGCGGGGCGGCAGATGGCCGAGGCGATCATCGCCGCGGGCTATCGGCGGATTGCCTTTCTGGGCACCCAGATGCCCGATGATCACCGCGCAAGAAAACGCCTTGAAGGCTTCGAGCAGGCCCTTGCCAAGGCGGGGCTGGCGCTGGCCGACCGCGAGTTCTATTCGGGGGGTTCCGCCCTGCTGAAGGGCCGTGAGATGACGGCATCGGTGCTGGCGCGCTGCCCTGATGTGGATTTTCTGTATTATTCCAATGATATGATTGGCGCGGGCGGTTTGCTGCATTGCCTTGACCGGGGGCTGGATGTGCCGGGAAAGATTGGTCTGGCGGGGTTTAACGGGGTGGAGTTGCTGGACGGTTTGCCGCGCAGGCTTGCCACCATGGACGCCTGCCGGTTGGCGATCGGGCGGCGGGCGGCCGAGATCATCGCGGGCAGGCTGGGGCAGGCGATGGTGGCGGGCGAGGTGATCGAGCTGTTCCCCACCTTGCAACCCGGTGACACCATCCGCCGTTGATGGCTGTGGCGGGGGATATGGGGCCCAGGCTGGCGGTGGTGTTCCACCTGCCGAAGGGGTCCGAGGCCGACTGGCGCGGCCGCAGGCAATTCGCGCTTTATGACCGGATCGAGACGATGGTGCGGGCGGCGGGGGGCGAGGTTGCGGTGCTGGCCCGCGCGCCCGAGGCAATCGCTTCGGGCCTTCATGATGGCGATGGCCGGGTGCATATCGTGGAAAACGGCAACCAGCGGCGACCCGGCTTTCTGAACGCGACGCTGGCCTATATTCCGCCCTATTGGCATCTGGATGCTCAGGGCGTGCTGGCCGACAGTGCCATCGCGGCGCGGGTTTTTGTGCCGGGTGCGGTGGACCGCAGGGCGGCTGCGCGGCATTTCGAGGGGTTGCGGCGCCGGCTTTTGGTGCGCCGGGTGTCGCGGTATCAGCAGCGCAAGGATGTAGAGGTGCTGCCTCAGGGCGCGATTGCGGTGTTTTTGCAAGGCCGGTTGCCGCATCAGCGCGGCACGGCGCATTGCGAGCCTGCGGCGCTGCTGCGCGCGGTGCTGCACGGCGCCGGGGGCCGCCCGGTGCTGGTGAAGCCGCATCCGCTTGAGGTGTGGCGCGATCTGCGGGCGGTGCTGGAATTGCAGATGGAGGGCCATGATCTGATCAGCACCGACGCCAATATCCACGACATTCTGGCCAGTTCGGTGGCCACGGTGTCGTTCAATTCGGCGGTGGCGCTGGAGGGGTTCTTGCACCGCAAGCCCGCCATCCTGTTTGGCCGGGCCGATTTTCACCAGTTCTGCGAGACGGTGCAGGCGCCGGATGATTTCGCGGCGGCTTTGGCGCGAGGTTTGCAGCGGCGGCACGGGTACGAGAAGTTTCTCTATTGGTATTTCGCGCAGAACTGCCTGTCGCTGAAGGCGCGCGATCTTGAGGCGCGGGTGCTGGCAATACTTGGCGCGGCGCGGGCAGAGGTTTTGCCATGATGGGGGTGGCTCGGTTCGGGGCAATCCCCCCTCACAACCCCGCAGCCAGGCGCGCTGCCTGATCAATCGCGCGTTTGGCGTCGAGTTCCGAGGCGACATCCGCGCCGCCGATCACATGGGCGGTAATTCCTGCGGCGGCCAGTTGATCGGCCAGCCCGCGCTCGGGCAACTGGCCTGCGCAAAGCACCACGCTGTCCACCGCCAGCACCTCGGCGCGGCCATCGCGGGTGATGTGCAGCCCCTCGGGCGTGATCGCGTGATACTCCACCCCGCCCAGCATCTGCACCCCCTTCATCTGCAGCGCCGCGCGGTGAATCCAGCCCGTGGTCTTGCCCAACCCCCGGCCCGGCTTTTCCGCCTTGCGCTGCAACAGCCAGACGGCGCGGGCGGGGGCTTCGGGGCGGGGGCCATCCGGCGCCAGCCCGCCGCTTTGGGTTTGCGGATCGCCCACCCCCCATTCGCGCCGCCACAGGGCCGCATTTTCGGTGGGGCTTTCGCCGGCATGCACCAGAAATTCGGCCACATCAAAGCCGATGCCGCCAGCGCCGATGATCGCCACGCGCGGGCCGACGGGGGCACCCTGCAGCACCTCGATATAGCTGAGCGCACGGGCTTGCCCCTCAATTCCCGGATCGCGCGGGACAACGCCGGTGGCAATCACCACCGCGTCGTAACCGCGCAGCGCCGCCACATCCGCCGTCGTCCCCAGCCGCACTTCGATGCCGGATATCGCCACCATTGTCTCGAACCATGCGACCAGACCGTTGAACTCTTCCTTGCCCGGCACCCGGCGCGCAAGGTTCAACTGGCCGCCCAAGCTGGCCGCGCGCTCGAACAGGGTGACGTGGTGCCCCCGCTCGCGCGCGACCAAGGCCGCCATCAAGCCCGCGGGCCCCGCCCCCACCACCGCGATCCGGCGCGGGTTTTCGGTGGGGGGGTAGGTCAGTTCGATCTCGTGGCAGGCGCGTGGGTTGACCAGACAGGACGACAGTTTGCCGGAAAACGTATGATCGAGACAGGCCTGATTGCAGGCGATGCAGGGGGCGATTTCGGCAGCGCGGCCAGAGGCGGCCTTGGCCACGAAATCGGGATCGGCCAGAAACGGCCGCGCCATGCTGACCATATCGGCAAGGCCGTCGGCGAGGATTTTCTCGGCCACATCCGGCGCGTTGATCCGGTTTGAAGCGATCACCGGAATGGACACTTCGGGCCGCAAGCGCCCGGTCAGATGCGCGAAGGCCGCGCGCGGCACCGAGGTGGCGATGGTGGGCACCCGCGCCTCGTGCCAGCCGATGCCGGTGTTCAGAATGCTGGCCCCCGCGCCCTCGATGGCCTTGGCAAGCAGCACCACCTCGTCCCAGCTGGAGCCGTTCGGGATCAGATCAATCAGGGATATCCGGTAGATCAGCAGAAAATCATCGCCCAGCGCCGCCCGGATGCGCCGCACCACCTCGACGGGCAGGCGCATGCGGTTGGCATAGCTGCCGCCCCAATCATCGTCGCGCTGATTGACATGGGTGACGAGAAACTGGTTGAGGAAATACCCTTCGGAGCCCATTACCTCGACCCCGTCATAGCCCGCCTCTCGGGCGCGGGTGGCGGCGGTGACGATGGCGGCTATCTGCTGTTCGATGCCTGCCGCATCAAGCGCGCGCGGCACAAAGGGCGAAATGGGGGATTTCACCGCACTCGCCGAGACGCATTCCTTGCCATAGGCATAGCGGCCCGCGTGCAGGATCTGCATGGCGATGCGGCCGCCCGCCGCATGCACCCTATCGGTGACGATGCGGTGATTGGCGATATCGCTGGCGGTGTAGAGGCCCGCCGCACCGGGAAACACCCCGCCTTCGCGGTTGGGCGCCATGCCGCCCGTCACCATCAGGGCCACACCGCCGCGGGCGCGGGTGGCATAAAACTCGGCCACCCGGTTCCAGTCGCCGGTTTCTTCAAGGCCGGTGTGCATGGAGCCCATCACCACCCGGTTGGGCAGGGTCAGGTGCCCCAGCGTGATCGGCTGCAAAAGATGCGGATAGTGGGTCATGGCAGCCTCCGGGTTTGCCGCAACATGCCGGGTTTGCAGCCACCTGTCACGGGCAACGCCGCGTCAATCGGGGCAAAGACCGGGTTATGCCGTCGTCTCGAGGCAATGCCGCCGGAACGCGCGTTTCAGCATGTCGAGTTCGGCGCGCAGCAGGTCGATCTCGGCGCGCACATCATCTTCCATCGCAACCCCGGTGATCACGGTGAAATGCGCCAGCGTCTCGCCCGCACCCGCGTTGCGGATCAGGAAGGTTTGCACCCCCTCGCTCAGCGCCTCGGCCGGGATCGGCACCCGGACCAGCCATTCGCCGGCCCGTTCGGGGATGGGGGTGGTGCTGATGCCCGCGATGGCCACCCCCAGCAGCGACACCTCCAGCGCCGGTGCCTCGGTGGGGCCGGTCATCACACCTTCCCAAACGCCGGCCCGGATGCGGGTCTTGGTCAAGCTTGCCATGGCAATTCCTGTCTTAAAGTTCGGCTCTTAAAGTTCCGCGCGCGGACGTCGGCAGAGAGTGACATCGCGCAGCATGATCTGGTTCATCTGCGGGCCTTCGAAGATCAGATCGACCCACAGCTTTTCCACCCGCTTTTCGTTCATCTTGGAATAGGCCAGATCAAACTCCACCATCACATCGGCCTCGTACAGCGGCAGTTCGCGGACGATCTGCTCCACATTGGGGCCGTGCTTGATGTTCAGCCGGGCAAAGATTTCCAGCGGCTTTTCGGTTTCCACGATCACATCCAGCCGAATCAGGTGCTTTTGCTTTAACCCGCGCGCCGCGTCATCCGGCAGATCGACCACCAAAGACAGGAACGAGCCATCGAACTGAAACACATCCATGCGAAAGCCGAAGGGGGCGATGTCGGCCTCGCGGCTGTTGCGGATCTGGCGCACCGTCAGTTCCGAGCGGCGGCAATCGTGGAACAGGGTGGTGCCGTCGCAGATCACCGCCTTGCCCGGCACGCTGGAAAACCCCGGCACCGGGATCGGGCCTTTCCACAGGTCCGGCCGCCAGGCCCAATCGGTGCCCAAAGGTTTGCGGATGACGTTGGAGCCGATCACCGGCAACGCCAGCCGATGTTCGGCATGATGGATCACCCGATCCAGATTGCGGCGCAATGCGCGGGCGCGGGCGCGCAGGCCGCGCAACTGATCCAGATCACCGGAGGCCGCCGTCTCCGCCGCCACCCCCCAGCGCCGCACCATGCGGCGGTGCAGGATCGTGTCGATCAAACTGGATATCCGGCCTGCCATCGCGGTGTTCTGATCCTTGGACATTGTTGCGTGCATGGAAACACTGCGCATATTGCCGCAAATAGGTAAAGACTCCACCCCAAAGGCGGCGAATATCGGAAATGGGTTGCGCTTTCGAGGTCCGGGCCGCCGGTGATCAGCCCACAGCGGGCGGATTGGCGCGCCGCAGCGCCGCCAAAGCCGCATCCAGCAGCTTGCGCCCGTCGGCGGGGGCAAGGGGGGCGGCCTTGGTGCCGGTGGCCGAAATGGTGATCAGCCGCCCGTTCACGCTGACAATCGCGCGCCAATGCTCCCCAACGCTGCGATCCGCCAGATGCAGAAGGAAGGCGTCGCCCGCGCCAAGCGCTTCGATCACCCGAATGTCCGAGGCCCGGCCTTCGCGGCTGAGGGTGGCGCGGCCCGGGGCCGAGGTGAAGAAGGCGGCAAGGGTTTGCCCCCCCGCCGTCATTACCCCGCCCGAGGCCGAGCGGCCCACCGAAACGCTGATCAGCGCGGCCACGGCGCGGGAGTTGTCGGCACAGCGCCCCATCAGCACCACCACGCTGTCGCGCCCGGCGCGGCCCGCGCTGCGATCAATGCAATAGCCCGGCGGCACTCCGATATTCACCGCACCTTCCAGCACCGGGGCGCTGCGCGAGGTGCCGTAACCATCGGGGGCGACGCAGGCGGCCAGCACCGCAAGGGCAATGCTGGCCGCGAGGTTACTGATCCATATAGACATGGCGTTCGGCCTTGGCTCCGGGATGGGTCACCGCACCCCAGCGGGCGCCGCCGACCAGCTTGGCAAATTTCCACACCGCGCCGGTTTCGTATTGCGTGGCGCGCGGGCCTTGCCAGTTGGCCTTGCGCGCCGCCAGTTCGGCGTCGCTCAACGCCACCGACAATTCGCCGGTCAGCGCGTTCAGCGTGATGATGTCGCCGTTTTGCAGCAGGGCAATCGGGCCGCCATGTGCGGCCTCAGGCCCCACATGCCCGACACAGAACCCGCGTGTCGCACCGGAAAAGCGGCCATCGGTGATCAGCGCCACCTTCTTGCCCATGCCCTGACCGGAAAGAGCGGCGGTAGTGGACAGCATTTCGCGCATGCCCGGCCCACCGGCGGGGCCTTCGTTGCGGATCACCAGCACCTCGCCTTCGTTATAGGCACGGTTCTGCACCGCCTCGAACGCGTCTTCCTCGCATTCGAACACCCGCGCGGGGCCGGTGAACACCTGTTCGGCCTCGGACATGCCCGCAACCTTCACGATGGCCCCATCGGGGCAGATATTGCCGCGCAGGCCCACAACGCCGCCGGTCTGGGTGATCGGCGTGGCCACCGGATGGATCACCTTGCCGTCGGCCTCGCGGGTGATCAGGTCCAGTTCTTCGCCCATGCTGCGGCCCGAGGCGGTGATGCAATCTTCGTGCATCAGCCCGGCCTTGCGCAATTCCTTCAGCACCACCGGCACGCCGCCCGCCTCGTACATATCCTTGGCGACATATTGCCCACCGGGGCGCAATGAGACGAAATAGGGGGTGTCGCGGAAAATCTCGCAGACATCGAACAGGTCGAAATCAATCCCGGCCTCATGCGCAATCGCGGGCAGGTGCAGGCCCGCGTTGGTGGAGCCGCCGGTGCAGGCCACCACCCGGGCGGCGTTCTCCAGCGCCTTGCGCGTGACGATATCGCGGGCGCGGATGTTCTTCTCGATCAGATGCATCACCGCCACGCCCGAAGCATCGCCATACTGGTCGCGGGATTCGTAGGGGGCCGGCGCGCCGGAGGAGTTCATCAGGGCCAGACCAATCGCCTCGGACACGCAGGCCATGGTGTTGGCGGTATATTGCCCGCCGCAAGCCCCCGCCGAGGGGCAGGCGACGCGTTCCAGTATCGCCAGTTCGGCATCGGACATCAGGCCGGCCTGATGCTTGCCCACCGCCTCGAACACATCCTGCACCACCACATCGCGGCCGTCCAGCCGGCCCGGCAGGATCGAGCCGCCATAGATGAACACCGAAGGCACGTTCAGCCGCACCATCGCCATCATCATCCCCGGCAGCGATTTGTCGCAGCCCGCAAGCCCCACCAGCGCGTCATAGCAGTGGCCGCGCATCGTCAGTTCCACCGTATCGGCGATGGCATCGCGCGACGCCAGCGACGAGCGCATGCCCTCGTGCCCCATGGCGATGCCGTCGGTGACGGTGATGGTGGTAAACTCTCGCGGGGTGCCGCCGCCCTTTTTCACCCCCATCTTCACCGATTGCGCCTGCCGGTTCAGCGAAATGTTGCAAGGCGCCGCCTCGTTCCAGCAGGTGGCCACGCCAACCCATGGCTGATGGATCTCTTCCTCGGTGATGCCCATCGCATAGAAATAGCTGCGGTGCGGCGCGCGGGAGGGGCCTTCGGTCACATGGCGGCTGGGCAGTTTCGATTTGTCAAAGCGCTGGTTGGTGGTCATTGGGTGCTCCGCGGATTGCCTTTGGGCGAAGGGATAAAGGGGCGAAAGACGCGGGGCAAGGCGGGAATGCGTATTGGGTTTGCATCCGGGCCGCAGATCGGCACAATTACAGGGGCAAACCGCCCGAAGGATGCCCGATGCCCAACGCCAGCCCCGAAGTGATTGCCGCCCAACTGAACGGGGCCACCGATCTTTATGCGGCCTTGCGGGCGGCCTCGGGGGCCGGGCTGGCCCCAATGGAGGCGATCATTGCCGCCTGCGATGCGCCCACCGCCGCCCGGCTGCGCGCGGTGGATCAGGGCGTGCTGCGGGCCGTCGCCCGCGCCGGGGCGGGCCTGCCGCCCAGTGCCGCCGAACCTGCTGTGCGGGCCTATCTGGCACGCCAGAACCCGGCGGCGATGTTTTTGCCCGAGATCGCCACCAGCCGCAGCATGGCTTTGCCCACCGCAGGCCAGTTGCCTGCTATGCCCGCCTTTTCCGACCGCGCCTTTGATGCGTGGTTTGCGGCGCAAGGCGTGGCTTACGGCCTTGGGCTTTATGGCGAAAAGCGGTCTGTTTATGAAACCCCGCAGTTCGCCGATGCGGCCTCGGCCGAGCGGCGGACGGTTCATCTGGGCGCTGATGTGTTTGCAGCCGCCAAAACCCCGGTGCATGCGCCCTTGCCGGGCCGGGTGCGGCACCTGACCTATAACGCCGATCCGCTGGATTACGGCCACACCCTTATTCTGGAACATGACGCGGGCGGCACGGCTTTCTATACGCTTTATGGCCATCTGGCGGGCACCCTGCCGGGGTTGCTGGCGGTGGGTGATCCTGTGCTGCCTGGCCAGTTGATCGCGCATCTGGGCGATTGGCACGAGAACGGCGGCTGGGCCGCGCATATCCATTTTCAGATCATGACCGATATGCTGGAGCAGCATGCGGGCAACTTCTTTGGCGTTGGCCATGAAAGCCTGTGGGATGTCTGGCAGGCGATCTGCATCGACCCCAACCTGATCCTGCGCCTGCCGCCAGACCGGTTTCGCTGAGGCCAGCTACAAGACCTGTTTCAAACCGATCTGGAAACTCTCTGGGAGAGAGTTTGCTCGGTTTTTGCCCAATAGGCGGGACGCCGTTTGGGCAAGGGATGTTCCGCAATCCCTAAGGTTGGGCAGATCAGGCAGCGCCTGACTTGGGTTGGCGCTCTATCGCGCCTGCCCCGGGGCAGGCAGGCGCGGCCTGATTTAATTGAAATTAAATCCGGCAAGAAACAGAAAAGAGGAGGCAACGCTGCGCTCCCCCCCCACGCCCCAGCGTTTCCCTGCCTTCAACTATTCCCCTTATTACCCCGGATAGGCCGCGCCATCGCCGCGTTCCCGCCCGATTTCCGGATCAATAAAAGATCATCTGCCCAACTGAACGCCTGGGGAAAACAATGGACCGACTTACAGAAATGGAAGCCTTCGCCACGGTTGTGGATCAGGGCGGATTCACCGATGCGGCCAAAAAGCTGGGGATTTCGAAATCGGCGGTCTCCAAACACATCTCTGCCCTCGAAGCCCGTCTCGGCGCCCGCCTGCTGAACCGCACCACCCGCCGCGTGTCGCCCACCGAAATCGGCCTGGCCTATTACGACCGCGCCCGCCGGGTGCTGAACGATGCGGGCGAGGCGGATGCGCTGGTGACATCGATGCAATCAGCGCCATCGGGATTGCTGCGCATCTCGGTTGCCACCGATTTCGGGGTGAACCTGCTGTCGCCTATTCTGGGCGATTTCCTGCTGGAATATCCCGATATCACCGTCAACATGGTGCTGAACAACCGCTATGTCGAACTGATCTCGGAAGGCTTTGATCTGGCGATCCGGGTGGGAGAGCTGGAGGACAGTTCGCTGCGCGCCCGCAAGCTGACCGAAACCGCCAAACGGATGATCGGCTCGCCGTCGTATTTCCAGAAATACGGGCGGCCTTTGAAGATCGACGATCTGAACGAGCACAAGCTGTTGCATTATTCCAATCAGGCCAACGGCAACGTGTGGAAAGTCACCGCACCCTCGGGCGAAAAGCGGCAGGTCCGCACCGCGGGCTGGCTGACGGTGAATGACGGGCAATCCTTGCTGAACGCCGCGATCTCGGGGCTTGGCATCGCCTATCTGCCGTCGTTCCTTTACGCCGATGCGATGAAGCAGGGGCTGATCGAAGAGGCGGTTCCGGGGCTGCCGGTGGAGGTGCAGGGCATCTACGCGGTCTATCCGCCGGGGCGCTTTACCCAGCCGAAAGTGCGGGCTTTCATTGATTTCCTTGCCCGCCGCTATATCGACAAGGGCCCGGACAGCTGGTGATGAGCGTCAGCCGGTTGAGGTGATCATCACCTCCACCCGGCGATTACGCTGTTTGCCTTCGGGGGTGGCGTTGTTGTCGCGCGGTGCGAGATACCCCACCCCTTCGGCGGCAATCTGGCCTGGGGGCAGATCAAACACCGCAAGCAGCCGCGCCCGCACACTTTGCGCCCGCTTGCGGGAAAGGGCGATGTTGGCGGCCAGCCCGCCCGAAGCATCGGTATGGCCAACCAGCGTTACCTTGCTTGCCGGATTGGCGCGCAGCCAGACCGCAAGTTCGGCCAAAGACGCATAATCCCCTTCGGCCAGCACCGCAGACCCCGAGGCGAACACCAGATCCTCCAGCGCTACCGAATGGCCGCCGCCAAGGCCCGCCACCAGATCACCCGCCACCAGATCAGCCGCAATCACCGGTGCCGCCACCACCGCCACCTCGGGCTTTGGCACAACCGGGGCCGGGCTTGCGTCAACCAATGCCGGGGCTGGCACTGCCACCCCGCCAATGCGGCTTAACTGCACAAACCCGTCATCCGCCGATTTGCTGACCATCAGATTGACGTATTCCGGCCCCTCCGGCCCGTCGCGCCGCGCCGCAAGATAGCGGAAATCGCCCAGATCAACGTGCATGTCCGGCTCGGGCAGCAGCACCACGCCATAGCGGAAATCAAACCCGCCGCAGACATCGGTATCGCAATCGAAAAGCGGCGCGAACCCCGCCGCCGCCAGTTGCGCGCGCAAAGGCTGCATCAGTTGCAGGGTGGAAAGGCCGGGCGCGCTGATCCGCCAGGCGGTTTGCTCGAACGGCCCTTCGACGGCGGTTGTGGCGATCTGGCCCGCCGCAAACGGCCCCACCGGCAGCAACAACGATGTCATCGGCTGGCGCTGGGTGGCGGTAATCTGGGCCGGCGCCGGGAATTGCAGGCTCAGCGGATCAGCGCGCGCGGTTGGGGGAAAGGCCGCGAAACACAGCGTCACCCAGCCCGCCTGCGCCATCTGTCGTGATTTCGTCTGGCGCGTCACCGGTCTGAGCCTCGCAGTGCCATGGTTGGGTCGATGGGGCTTACTTCTGCCGATAGTGATAGTATCCCACAGCCGCCATGCCAAAGGAAGAATAGAGGCGGCGGGCCGGCGCATTCGCGTCGGTTACCGCCAGTGCCAGCCTATCCGCCCCCTGACCTTGCGCCCAGCCCGCCGCCGCCCGCAGGATATTGCGCGCGCAACCTTGCCTGCGCTGGCGGGGTGCCACCTCAAGCGCGTGCAGCACCGCCGTGCCCCCGGCGATGGCGACAAAGGCAATGCCCGCGGGCTGATCCTTGCTGCGCGCCAGAATGGCCGTCTTTGGCCCCGTGGCCCGCTCCATCACCGCCAGCCGCGCCGGGCCAATCGCCGCATCGGCCCAAAGCCGGGCCGAGATGGCAAGCGGTGGCCAATGGGCAAAGCTGGACATCGGATCGGGTGGGGTTTGCGCCAGCGTGGCCAGCGGGGCGGCGTAAAGCACCACCGGATCAACCACCGCGTAGCCCCTGCTGGCCAAAGCCCGGTCCAGCGCCTCATCCCCCGCCCGTATCATGTAAAGTGCCGCCTGCCCCAGCGCCGCCATCGCCGCCTCAGCCATTGCCAGATCATCCTCACCCCATGCCGCCTCGGCTGTCGCCGCCGACACCCGCTTGCCACCGCCCGCGCCATCGCGGATCATCCATGGCCCGTTGCGGAAGGTGCGGGCGGCGGGCCATGTGGCCTCCATCGCCGCAAGCAAATCCTCGGGGTTCATGCAGGGAACAGCGTGGCAAGCCGCACCATCGCCGCATCAATGCGCGCGGGATCAGTGCCGCGCACCACCAGATTGGTGCCCATCACCCCCGCCGCATTGAACGGATAAGACCCCATCGCGAGGTCAGGAAAATCCGCCGCCAGCGCCGCGAGGTCGCCCGCGATATCCCCCTCGCCCCGCAGCACGCGCAAGCTTTGGCTGAGCAGGGGCGCGCCGCCGGTCAGATGCGGCAGCAGCGAGGCCAGCATCGCCTCGAAGATGCGCGGCACTCCGGCCATCACATGCACGCCGCCCAGCGAAAAGCCGGGCGCGACCGAGATCGGATTGTCGATCAGCGTGGCACCGTCGGGTATCCGCGCCATCCGCTGGCGCGCGTCATTGAAGGGCAGGCCCGCGCGCACGTAATGCGCAGCCAGCAGCGCCATCGCATCGTCCCGGTGGCTGATGGGGGTGTTCAGCGCCGCTGCCACCGCATCTGCCGTGATATCGTCATGGGTGGGGCCGATGCCGCCCGAGGTGAACACATGGTCATGCGCGGCACTCAGCGCGCGCACCGCCGCGATGATCGCGTCGTGATCATCCTCGACCACCCGCGCCTCGGCCAGCCTGATGCCGTGGTGCGAAAGCTGTTGCGCCAGATAATGCAGGTTGGAATCGCGGGTGCGGCCCGACAGAATCTCGTCGCCGATCACCAGCATCGCGGCGGTGGGATTGGTCATGTGCGGGGCACCTTTGTTCTTGCGGCTGCCCCGGATATAACCCGCGCCGCGCCGCTTTCAAAGCCCTCGGGCGCGTCTGCCGCGCACCTCTGGCAATGGCCGCAGGGATTTGCTATTTTGGCAGAGAATTGCAGCGGAGGCGCAAGGTTTTGGACGAGACACGCGGGCGCATCACCCGGAACGGCATTCGCATCTACGAGGATGCGCATTTCGCAGGCATGGCCGCCGCGGGCCGGGTTGCCGCCGAGATACTGGACATGCTGCCGCCTTTGATAATGCCGGGGGTGACGACCGCCGCGATTGACGATTTCATTCATGCAGAGATCGGGCGGCGCGGGGTGGTATCGGCCACCATCGGCTATAAGGGCTATCAGCACGCCTCGTGCATCTCGGTCAATCATGTGGTGTGCCATGGCATTCCGGGTGCCAAGCTGTTGATGGACGGCGATATTCTGAACGTCGATGTCACGGTGATCGTCGATGGCTGGTTCGGCGATACCAGCCGGATGTATGTGGCGGGGGTGGCGTCGCGCAAGGCCGAACGCCTGATCGAGGTGACGTATGAGGCGCTGATGCGCGGCATTGCGGCGGTCAGGCCGGGGGCGACCTTCGGCGATATCGGCTTTGCCATTCAAAGTTTTGTCGAGGCGAACCGCATGTCGGTGGTGCGCGATTTCTGCGGCCACGGGCTTGGCCGGGTGTTTCACGCGCCGCCGAATGTGCTGCATTATGGCCGGGCGGGCACCGGGGCGGTGCTGGAAGAGGGCATGTTCTTTACCATCGAGCCGATGGTCAATCTGGGGCGGCCGGAAACCAAGGTGCTGGCCGATGACTGGACAGCGGTGACGCGCGACAAATCGCTGTCGGCGCAGTTCGAGCATTCGGTCGGCGTGACGGCGGTGGGCTGCGAGATTTTCACCGCGTCGCCGACAGGGAAGTTTCACCCGACCTGGGGGTAGCGCCGCCTTATTGCTTTTTCGGACCGTCTGGAAACGTTCCCTTCCTTTCCTGTTTCTCGCCTGATTTGATTGAAATCAAGTCAGTCAAGAAACAGAAGGCGCACGCAAAATGGTAACCAGCGTATCGCCATACTTCCGCTGATCCAGCGCGTCGAACCCCGGCGGAACCCGGGGGGGGCTGCTTTCCTCCCATACGATCACCGCATCAGGGGCAAACCAGCCACCGGCAGCGCAGGCCACGATCGCCGCCTCGCCCAAAGACTTCCCATAGGGCGGATCGAGGAAAACCAACCCGAACCCAAAGCCCGGATTAACCCCCGGCGCGGTGGCGTCGCGCTTCAGAACCACGGCATCCGGGCCGCGCATCAGCGCGATATTGGCGCGGATCAGGCGCAGCGCCGCCGCGCCGTCCTCCACGAACGTGGCATGCCCGGCCCCGCGCGACAGCGCCTCCAGACCCAGCGCGCCGGTGCCAGCGAACAGATCCAGCACCCGCGCGCCCGCCACCGGATTGCCATAACCGCCGTTGATCAGCAGGTTGAAGATCGCCTCGCGCACCCGGTCCGACGTGGGGCGCAGATGTGCGGCCCTATCCCCCGCACCCACCGGCGCAAGGTGCAGGCCGCGCTGCGCACCGCCTATGATCCTCATGTGATCCTCATGTGATCCTCATGCCTTCAACAGGTCTTTCAGCACCGTACCCGCATCGGCCAGCGCCGCCTTGGCCGGGGATTTCCCCTGCTCGATCAACCGCTTGCCCACCATATAGGCGCGCGGATCATTCATCGCATCCACCGCCAGCAAAGCATCCCCCCGGAAATACCAGAAGCTGACCGCATCCCCCTCCGGCCCCCGCGTGACAATGCTGTCATAGCCGGAGTTCAGGCCCGCGATCTGCAACTTGCACTCATACTGATCCGACCAGAACCACGGCTTCGCCAGATAGGCCACCCGCGCGCCAAGGATGTTTTCGGCCACCACCTCGGCCTGATCAATCGCGTTGCCCACCGATTCGAGCCGCAGCCGCCCGCCCTGATGCGGAAACGAGGCGCAATCGCCGGCCGCCCAGATATGCGGATCCGAGGTCTGGCCATAGGCATCGGTGGCAATGCCATTGTCGATCACCAGACCAGCGGCGGCTGCCAGCGCCGTGCCGGGGGCGATGCCCACCCCGACGATCACAAAATCGGCGGGCAGCACCCGGCCACCCGCAAGCTGCGCGCCCGTCACCCGGCCCTCGCCCTCCAGCCGGTCCAGGCCGGTGGCTTCCATGATCTTCACCCCATGGGCCGCATGCAGCGCGCGGAAATAATCCGAGGTTTCCGGCGCCGCCACCCGCTGCAAGATGCGCGGGGCCATTTCCAGCACTGTGACATCAAGGCCCAGTTTGGCCGCCACCGCCGCCGCCTCCAGCCCGATATAGCCACCGCCCACGATCACCACCCGCCGCCCCGGCGCAAACTCGGCCTGCATCACGTCCACGTCGTAAAGCGAGCGCACGGTGTAGACGCCCGCCAGATCGCCGCCCACGCTGGCCGCCAACCGGCGCGGTGCCGAGCCGGTGGTGAGGGCGAGGTGATCGTAATGCAGCGTCCCGCCGCCCAGCGTGACGGTGCGGGCGGCCGGATCAATCGCGCTGACTGGCGTGCCAAGGCGCAGGGTGATGTTGTGGTCGGCATAGAACTCGGGCGTGCGCAGCCACAGGCGCGCCGCCTCCATCTCGCCCATCAGATAGGCTTTGGAGAGGGGCGGGCGCTGATAGGGCGGGCTTGGCTCGTCGCCGATCAGAGTGATCGGGCCCGTGTGGCCCGCGCTGCGCAGTTTGGCCACCAGCGCCGCCCCCGCCTGACCGGCGCCGATTGTAACGATATGGGACATGGAGATTTCCTCTGGTAGGATGGTCGCATGACCCTATATCGTCGGGCAGAGAAAACGCAACGCGAGAGGGTTTGAGATGACGATAGCGGTAGGGCAAAGATTGCCGGGGGCGACGCTTTTGCGGATGGGCGACGCGGGCCCCGAGGGCGTGGCGCTGGGCGAGCGGCTGAAGGGCCGCAAGGTGGTGATGTTCGCGGTGCCCGGCGCGTTTACCGGCACCTGCACCACCGCGCATATGCCCAGCTTTGTGCGCACCGCGAAGGCTTTGGCCGCCAAAGGCGTGGACGAGATCATCTGCCTGTCGGTCAACGATCCTTTTGTCACCAACGCTTGGGCCGATGTGACCGGGGCCAACACCGCGGGCATCTCGGTGCTGGCAGACGCCGACGCCGGTTTCTCCAAGGCCATCGGCATGACGTTCAGCGTCGAATCGCTGGGGTTGATCGACCGCTCCAAACGCTATGCGCTTTACGCGGTGGACGGCGTGGTAAAAGTGTTCCACCCCGAACCCGCCGCCGGTTGCGAGATATCGACAGGCGAGGCGATGCTGGCGGCGATTTAGAGCGGATCGCCTTCAATCTGATTCAGATTGAAGGCGATCCAAGACAAGCAAGCCGCTGGTTATGTTGCGTATCTCTTTTGATCAGGTGAGCCTGATCAAAAGAGATACGCTTCAAGCCCAACACTCAACCATGCGCAACCCGGGGTCGCCCGGATGCCGTTGCGCTGATCGTAGC
>JANNAV010000211.1:0-15519 GCA_031384695.1 Paracoccaceae bacterium | reverse complement strand
CTGATCACCGATGACCGGTTGAGCAGCCGTTCGGAGGTGCCGGGGTTGGGCAAGCTGCCGGTGATCGGCGGGCTGTTCCGCTCACGCTCGGAATCGGCACGGCGGCAGACGCTGTTCGTGTTCATGCGGCCGACGATTTTGCGCAGCCGGGCGGATGTGGCGGCGGTGTCGGACAACCGGTTTCAGCGGTTGAAGGCGATTGAGGCGGCACCGGCGGAGGCGGGCAGCCTGCTTGCGGCACCGCGGAAGGTGAAGCGGTTGCAGGTGGAAATAGAGGGGCTTTACTGATGGGGTTTCTGCGCGATTACGGGCTTGGGTATGTCGGCGCATTTGCCGGTCTGGCGTTGGTTCTGGTGGTGGGATCGGCGCTGTTGCCCGCAGCGGGGCCGGGAGTGGCGGCGGTGATGACGCCCGAGACGGTGGTGGCGCGGTTGCAGGTGGCGGGGGGGGCCTACCCTGAAAGCCTGCGCGCGGCGATGGCGGCGGCGCGGGCGGCACCGGGCGATCTGGACGCGGCGCAGGCGGCGGCGCGGGCGCTGATCGCCGAGGGCCGGGCGCGGGGCGATTCGCGGCTGGTGGGGGCGGCGGTGGGGGTGCTGCGGCCGTTCCTGGCCGCGCCTGCGCCCGGGACGTTGTATCTGGCAGCGGTGGCGCGGCAGTATCAGCATGATTTCAAGGGCGCGCTGGGGCTGCTGGATCAGGCGGTGGCGCAGGGTTCGCCCGATATCAACGCGCTGCTAAGCCGGGCGACCATTCTGACGGTGCAGGGCAAATATCCGGCGGCGCGCGAAGATTGCAAGCGGATCAGTGCCTTGCGGCCCGATATCGGGTTTCTCTGTCAGGCGACGACCGCGATTTTGACTGCCGAGGGTGCTGGCTATGCCGCCCGGCTCGAGGCGATTCTGGCCGGGCCGGGGGTGTTGGACGCAGGTTTGCGCGGTTGGGCGCAGGGGCTGGTGGCCGAGATTGCCTTGCACCGGGGCGAGGTGGCGCGCGGCAGGGCGGCACTGGCAGCGGTGATTGCCGCCGATCCGCTGGCGCTGCGCGAGCGGTTGCTGCTGGCCGATCTGCGGCTTGGCGCCGGGCAGGCGCAGGCGGCGCTGGAGTTGCTGGCGCCCGCACCCGATACCGATGGGGTGCTGATCCGGCGGGTGCTGGCGGCGCGGGCGCTGGGCGAGGATGCGGGGGCAATGGTTGCGGTACTGGACAAGCGGTTCCGGTTGAACCTTGATCTGGGGTTGCAGGCGCATGCCCGCGAGGAGGCGCTGTATTTCCTGAAAGTGGCGGGTGATCCGGCGCAGGCGCTGGCGCGGGCAAAGGTGAACTGGGCGGTGCAGCACGAGATCGAGGATGCGGTGCTGTTGTTGGCGGCGGCGGAGGCTGCGGGGCAGCCGGAAGCGGCACAGCCGGTGCGCGACTGGATGGCGGAAAACGCGGTGCTGATGCCGGTAGAATCGTCGGAAGGGTGAAACTTTTCTGGCCCGGTTTTCGTACCTGATCTTACTTTACATCAGCCCCTATTGTTTTCACAGGAGATGAATGATGCCGACACCACCGAAACTGGCCCTCTGGATCGCGGGCCTGAGCCTGATTTCATCGCCGTTGCTGGCGCATACCGGCGAGGATGTGGGCGGGCTTTTTGCCGGTTTGTCGCACCCTATCGGCGGGTTGGATCATGTGGTGGCGATGATTGCGGTTGGCCTTTGGGGCGGCATTCTGGGGCGGCCTGCGCTGTGGATGTTGCCGGTGGCCTTTCCGGTGATGATGGCGATTGCGGGCGCGTTCGGGGCGGCGGGGGTGCCGCTGCCGGGGGTTGAGACGGGGATTGCGCTGTCGGGGATTGTGCTGGGGGTGATGGTGCTGTTTTCGGTGCAGGTGCCGGTGAGGGTGGCGATGGCGCTGGTGGGGGTGTTCGCGGTGTTTCATGGCCATGCGCATGGGGCGGAATTGCCGGTCTCGGTCAATCCGATGGCTTATGCGCTGGGCTTTGTGATCTCGACCGGGTTGTTGCATCTTTGTGGCATCGCGGTGGGCAGTTTGGGGAAGTGGCCGGTGGGCCGGGTGCTGGTGCGGGCGGCGGGAGCGGCGATTGCGCTGGCGGGCGGTGCGTTTCTGGTGGGCTTTGCATGATCTTTCTGGCGGTTTTGTTGCTGCTGGTCGCGGGACCGGCAGCGGCGCATGGCACTCTGCCGGGTGGCGGTGGATTTTACGCAGGCATGGCGCATCCGTTGCTGGCGCTGGAGCATCTGTTGGTGCTGCTGGCGGGGGGGTTGGTTCTGGGGCGTGATGGTGGGCGGGGCGCGTTGCTGGCGCTTGTGGCGGGGCTGGCGGCGGGGCTTTGGTACGGGTTTGCGGGGGGGTGGGTGCAGGGGTTTTTGCTGGCGGTGACGCTGGGGTTGGGCGCGGTGTTGGCGTTGCAGTTGCGGTTGCCGGGTTGGGCGATGGTGGCGGTGCTGGGCGCGGTGGGGCTGGCGGTTGGGGTGGAAACCGATGTGCCCGAGGTGAACGCGATGGCAGGGGTACTGGGGGTGACGGTCGGGATTTTTCTGATTGTTTTAAACGCCATGGCTTTGGGATCGGTGCTGCGCGCGCCTTGGGCGGCGGTTGCCTTGCGGGTGGCAGGGGCATGGATGCTGGCGGTGGCGCTGATGGTGCTGGCGGTGCAGTTCAGGGGGCTGGCATGAGGTTCTGGGCGGCGGTTTGTGGCTTGCTGTGGCTGGCGGGGGTGGCTCAGGCGCATGAAACCACCCGGTCTTATGTGACGCTGACGCGGGATGGCACGGCCGTGACCGCCGATTTGCGGGTAGCGTTCCGCGATATCGAGGTGGTGGTCTGGATGGATGAAAATCTGGACGGGGCGGTGACATGGGGCGAGGTGGAGGCGCGGCTGGCGGCGGTTTCGGACTATGTGACCTCGGTTTTCCGGGTGGGGGCGGGGGGCGACTGTGCCTTGCAGCCGGGTGCTGCGGCAGTGTCCGACAGCGGCGGCGTAGCCTATCTGGACCTGCGGTTTGCGGGAATTTGCCCGTCGGCGGTTGCGGAGTTGCAGGTGAGATCGCGGTTGTTTGCCGATGTGGACCCCGATCACCGGATGTATCTGACGCTGGGCGGGGGGCCTGCGCAAAGCACGGCGATCTTGAGTGCGGCCAGCCCGGAGTTTCAGGCCACGGCGCAGGCGGCCAGCCTTTGGCGCATATTCACCGGTTATTTCATCGCCGGGGTGACGCATCTGGGGGGGGGCTATGATCATCTGGTGTTTTTGCTGATGCTGATGCTGCCTGCGGTGACGGGTGCGCGTGATCTGCGGCGCGCGGTTTTGCAGGTGGTGACGGCGATCACCGGCTTTACGCTGGCGCATGCGCTGACGCTGACGGCGGCCTCGACCGCGCTGTTGCGCCCGCCGACCGATCTGATCACGGTGCTGGTGGCCGCGTCGATCGTGATCACGGCGGCGGACAATATCCGGCCGTTCCTGCCGGGGCCACGGGCGGCGGTGGCGGCGTTTTTCGGGCTGATCCACGGGTTCGGCTTTGCCACGGTCCTGAGCGGATCAGCGATGACGGGGGGGGTGTTTGCCACTGCCCTTCTGGGGTTCAATCTGGGCATCGAGGCGGCGCAGATCGGGGTGGTTCTGGCCACGATGTTCGCGCTGCTGGCGTTGCGGGGCGGGCGGGTTCTGCTGTGGCTGGGCAGCGGTGCGGGGATTGCGGCGGGTGTGTTCTGGATCGCGGTGGCTTTGGGTTTGCGGGTCTAGCTGGCCCTGGCCAGCCTGCCGCCCAGATGTTCCACCACTTTTTCCAGACTGCCGGGGCAGCAGGTGAGCAGTTTCTGGAAGGTGTCGTGGCTGATGCGCAGGGTTTCCACTTCGGTGATGGCGCGCAGGGTCTGGCTGCGCGGGCGGTCGGACACCAGCGCCGATTCCCCCACCACCGCGCGCGGGCCCGCCTCGCCGATCTTTTTGGAGTTTTCGCCGACCTGTAGCGGGCTGTCGCCTGTAGTTTGCAGGATTTCGGCGCGGCCCGACAGGATCACATAGGTGGCGTTGGCGGCGTCGCCTTGCCGGAACAGCACCTGGCCTGCGCTGAAGGTGACCCTGTCGCAGGTGAAGGCCAGCAGCTTGAGGCGCATGGTTTCGATGCTTGCGAAAAGCGGGATGCCGCGCAGCAGGGTGACCTCGTCTTGCAGCAGCATGCGGGTGCGCGCCTTTTCGCCAAGCGGGGCCGATCACATATCAACCCTTTTCACTTTCATATTACCAGCAATTTCGGTGGCTGTCTCGGTTGATGCATCGTCAATGACGGTGCGTTCACTGAAAACCACGCGCCGTTGAAAATGCCGGGTCAGAAGTTGGTTGGACAGCACCCAGACAATCGCGGGGTTGCTGCCATCGGCGCGCAGATAGGCCAGCGACCGGGTAACGATCTGATCTTGCAGGGCTTCGTCAAGGCCCGCCAGCGGCCGGTTGAAGATGTAATATTCCGACCGGCGGATCAGGGCGCGGGCGAAGTTCAGCTTTTGCCGCTTGATCGTGCTGAGGCGGCGGCCGGCGGCGCCCAGATTGTAATCGAGACCAACCGCGAAGATTCGCCGGTAAAGCCCGGGCTTGGCCTTCATCAGGCGGGTGATGATATCATGCGCCTGCCGCTCGGCCTCGTTCAGGCGGTGGTTGATCTTGCCGAACACGATGTTGTCGAGCAGGTTGGCGGAAGTGAGGTAGAGGCTTGCGTCATAGCGCTCGAATGCTTCGTGCAGATGTGGTGGGGCGTCGGTGAAGATCTGCTCGCGCACCTCGACGATGCGGGTGCGCAGGGCATCGTTCAAGAGGCCAAGGCGGTGCTGTGGTTCGACATAGTGAAAGCTGAGTTCGATGATGGCAAAGCGGTCTTCATAGCTTACGGCGTTGAAATCCTGCCCCTTCAGGCGTTGCAGCAGGGTGCGGAACCGGGGGATTTCGTCGGGTTTCAGGTAGGACAGGCGTTCAAAAAACGGATGGTCGCGGGGGATATCCTGAAACAGATCGAGGGTGGTTTCGGCAATCGACAGGCCCATCTCGTAAAGCTGGGCGTAAATGCCGGTTTCCAGCAGTTTGCCACGGAAATAATCGCGCCCGGCGGCGATGGTGGCGGCGTCGCGGTCGGCGGCGAGCACGCCGAACAGCAGGTTATCGACGATGCGGCCTTCGCTGTTGTAGCCGCCCGCCTGAAACGGCACCACGAGGGCGCTGAGGCCCTGACGGGCCAGTTCGCCGCGGAAAGCCTGCCGAAGGTGCAGCAGGTCTGCCGCAAGATCGGGCTCGGCCTTGGTATCGAAGGTGGAGTGCAGCGCAAATTCGAACACATCGTCCGACAGGCTGACCACATCCAGGGCGCCGATCATCGCATCCAGCAACCCGCCCTTGGGGGTATGGCCGCGCACGGCGCGCGGGTTGATCCATGTGCCGTGCAGATCGAAATCGGGGTTGCCGGAACGGGCGGCCTCTTTGATGTGGCGTTTGCGTCTGGCAAGGGCCGGGCCGTCGTAGGTTTGTGCGGCAACCGGCGCGTGTTTCAGGCCGTAAAGCAGGTTGTCTTTCAGCGAGCCGAAGAAGAAATAGCCATCCGAGGCCACATAAGAGATGCGCCTGCCGGTGATGGAATGCGGCAGCGCGTTCAGATCGGCCTCGCCCGCCGTGACAGAACCGCTGCTGGGCAAGGCCAGGCGGCCAAGGGCTTCGGCGATGGCGTCGGCACCGCTGTGGGCATCGCCGATGATGGCAATCGTCTCGCCCGGGTTCACTTTCAGCGAGACATGTTCGAGGGTTTTGCCGCCCGCATCGTCTTCGAGGGTGAGGTTCTGCACGGTGAGCGGGTGGCGCATCTTGCCGCCACGGCCGGTATCGAGGGCCTGCAGGGCGGGGGCGAGGATGGCGGTAGTGTTGAACTGTTCGACCACCTGTTCGTATTTCACCTGCACGTCCTGCCGGGTCAGATCCCAGTCGATCAACTCTTTCAGCGGGCCGGGCAGTTCCTTGTAGGCATTGATCACCGCGATCAGCTGGCCCACGTCGATGCGGCCGATGATGGCGAGGTAGCCGCCGATCAGGTAGAACAGAAAGGGGGTCAGTTGCGCGAGGCTGTTGTTGATGAATTTCACCATGAACTTGCGGCGGTAGATTTCATAGCGGATGGTGAAGATATGGCCGAGGCGGGCGGCGATGTCGGCGCGCTCGAAGTTCGAGGTGTCGTAGGCGTGGATGGTGGTGATGCCATCGACGATTTCGGTGACGCGGCCGGCCAGTTGGCGGGCCGAGATCTGCCGCTCGCGGCCCAGCACGATCAGGCGGCGGCGCAGGCGGGGGATGATGGCGAACTGCACGCCCGCCATGAAGAAGGCGACAAGGCCAAGCCAGAGGTCCTGCACGAAGATGAAGATCAGCGCGGTGAGGGCCTGCCCGCCAAGCAGCGCCGGCTGCACGAAGGCATCACCGGTAAAGCCGCCGAGCGGTTCCACCTCGTCCTTGACCATGCTGGCGACCTCGCCGCCCTTGATGTGTTTGAACTGGCCCGGCAGGATGCGCAGGATGCGGTCCACCAGTTCATAACGGATGCGACGCAGCAGGCGTTCACCCAGCAGGCCTTTGAATATGTTGATATAATACTTGAACAGGCCGTTGATGATCACCAATGCCAGAAAGGCCAGGCTGAGGCCTGCGAGGGTGGGTATGCGTTCCAGCGGGACACCCGGCAGCAGGGTGATATCGCCGTACCATGGCAGGGTGATGCTTAGCGGCATGAAGGTTTGAGTGGCGCCTGCGGCCTCGAAGCCCGCGCCTTGGATCGGGCCGTTGACAATGGATTTCGGCAGATCAAGGGCAAGGTAATAGGGCAGCATCGAGATCAGCACGATGCAGAGGATCCAGATCTGCTGGGCCTTGGTGTGCTGCCAGATGTATTTCGCAAAGCTGGGTTCCATCAACGCCTTCTAAGCCACGGGTGCGGGGGAATGCCACCTTATAGGTAAATGCCCGCAGATCAAAGCGGAGCGGTGGTATCCGGCGCAAGCAGGTTTCGCAGAATTGTGGCGGTGCGGTGCGCGCCGTTGGTATCGGGCATAGGGGCGCTGGTGGCGGGGCTTTGCGCGCGGCAATGGCGGATCGCCTGTGCCATGGCTGGGCCAGAAAGATCGGTTTCGCGCAGGATCGTGGCGCGGCCCATGTGTTGCAGGCGCAGGGCGCGGTCGGTTTGTTCGGTCTCGCCGGAGGCTGCGTAGGGGACCAGCAGCATTTTGCACCCCGCTTGCAGCACGTCGCCGACGGTGTTGTAGCCGGCTTGCGAGATGGAGAGGGTGGCGGACGCCAGAAGGTTCGGGAAATCGGTGCGAAAGCGGGTGAGGTGGATGTTTGGCGGGGCGCTTGCGTGCAGGCGGTTGAAATCGGGTTGCGGCAGGTTGGGGCCGGTGATGACGCACCAGCTTTGCACCTCGGGCAGCAGAGGGGCCGCGGCAAGGGCGGCCTGCACAAGGCCCGCGCCCACGGCACCGCCGCCTGCCGATACGATGATATCGAAAGCCTCGGCAGAGGGGGGGGCTTTGGCACCACAGACGAGGCCGGTGTGGGTGACGGGTTTGGTGATCTGGTGGGCCAAGGGGAAGCTGTCGGCGAAGGCCGCGAAATTCTGATCGCCGTGCACGAGGATCAGATCGTAATCGGCGTTCACGAGGGCCACGGTTTCGGCGTCGCGCCCCGGTTTGGCGCGGCGTTGCAGGATATCGCGCAGCGAGGCTATGAGGCGGGGGCGCGGCGTGGTGGCGTTGATCGCGGCGATCAGGGGGAGGAGTTCGAAGCGCACCTGACGGCGGCCAAAGGGGAAGGCTTCGGTGATGACGATATCGGGTTTGAGGGTGTGGTAGGCAGCCAGCAGCAGGGCGGTGCGGTGGGTTTCGAACGCCTGATCGACGGGGGTGCCATGGGCGTCGATCAGGCCCGAGAAAGCGCCGTCACTGACGGCGATGGCGGGCAGTTCGATATGGGGGATACCGGGCCCCGGAAAGCCCGCGACGGGCATGCCGCCGGTCACGAGGGTGACGGCAAAGCCATCGGCGATCAGGGCGCGGGCGATGCGGCTGGCGCGCGCAAGGTGGCCGATGCCGAGGAGGTGCTGGACGTAGAAGAGGACGCGGGGGCTCATTGGGTGCGGGTCATGGGGTGCGGCTCCATTCCTGATCGAACAGGGCCGCGAGTTGGGTGATCGAGGTGTGGAAATCAAGGGTGGCGCGGGTTTTGGTTTGGGCGCTGGCCCCGAGTTTTGACCGCAGGGCGGGGTTGCGGATGGCAGATTCAACGGCGCGGGCGAAGGCTTTGGCGTCGTCAGGCGGGGTGAGGAGGCCGTTTTCAAGGTGGGTGAACAGTTCGGGGATGCCGGAGATATTGGTGGTGACGCAGGCGAGGCCCTGACTTGCGGCTTCGACCAGCACGTTGGGCAGACCATCCCTGTCGCCATCGGCGGTGATGCGGCAGGCGAGGGCAAAGATATCGGCGGCGCGGTAGTAGGCGAGGACTTCGGTTTGGTCAACCGCGCCCAGCCATTGGATTTTTTCGGCGATACCAAGGGTTTGGGCGAGGGTCGCGAGGCTGGCGCGCTCGCCGCCGTCGCCGATATGGAGGAAGCGCCAGTGCAGATCAGGGGGGAGTTGCGCGAGGGCGTGCAGCAGGATGTCATAGCCCTTTTTCGGCACCGCGCGGCCGACGCTGAGGATGATCACGGGGTCGGCGGGGTTTGAGCCATCGCGGGGCGGGCGGGGGGTGAGGTGGGGCGGAAAGCGGGTGAGGTTCAAGCCGTGATAGCTGAGGTGGACGGTTTCGGGGTTTGGGCTGAGGCGTTTCAGATGGTCATAGCCGAAGCGGGTGCAGGTAACGGCCCAGCGGGCGCGGTTCAGTTTGCCGGCTAAATCCCAATCGGGCGAGGTCCAGATATCCTTGGCATGGGCCGAGACGGTAAAGGGCGTGCCGGTGATCAGGCTGGCGTAGGCGGCCACTGAGGCGGGGGTGTGGATGAAATGCGCGTGCAGCCATGCGCCGTCTTTCGGCCATTCGGCGACCAGCACCATCGCCTGGCCGAAGCGGCGGATGCGGTTGCGGGTAGGATCGCGCCGGAAGTCTTGCGCGAAGGCTTTGAGTGCGGGGGCGATACCGGGGCGCAGGATCGAGTGCGCGAGGCCGCGCAGCACGCGGTAGGGGGATTGATGCAGGTATTCGGGCAGATAGGTGACGGGGGCGGTGATTTCATTGTGAACGGGGTGGCGTTTGGCATCGGTGGGCCGGCGCAGGGCCACCAGCGCCAGATCAAAGCCCGCCAGTTCCAGCCCCCGCAGTTCCTGTGCGATGAAGGTTTCGGACAGGCGGGGATAGCCTTTCAGCAGCACCACCACGCGGCGGCGCGCGGTCACCGGGCTTTCCGGCGCTGTTCTGCAGCGCGGGCGCGGGCGCGCAGATCATCGCCCACGATGCGCGCAATGTTGGTCAGCCCCTCCATCGTCAGCCCCGGCGTGCTTTGCGAGGGCAGCGGGCGGTTCGGCAGGGCCTTCAGCGCCTCGGCCATCTTGGCGGGGTCTTTGGCATTATCGGGCAGCAACATGTCGATCATGCCCAACTCTGCCGCGCGTACGGCGCGCAGCAGTTGTTCTTCGCGCGGTGTGGTGCGCGGCACGATCAGGGCGGGTTTGTCGAAGGACAGAATCTCGCAGAAGGTGTTGTAGCCGCCCATCGCCACCACGGCCTTGGAACTGGCGATCAGTTCCTCCATCCGGGTGTCGAACTCGATCACCTCGATCTGGGGGATCAACTGGCCCTTGCGGATGAATTCGGCGCGCTGATCGCCGGGCATGTAGGGGCCAAGCACGACCAGCGCTTTGTGGGTGAGGGCGGGATCGTGCAGATAGGCGTTCATCACGTCTTCGACCAGATCAGCGCCGTCGCCGCCGCCACCGGTGGTAACAAGGATGTAATCGCCTGAGGGCCTGCGGGTGGAGAGGTCCTTGTGCAGGGCGCGGCGTTGCAGGAAGCCCACGTATTGCATCCGCGCGCGCACTGACGGCGGCACTTCAAGGCCCACAAGGGGATCGTAAAAGTCGGGCGGGCCGTAGACCCAGATATCATCATAGGTGGCGGCGATCTTGCCCATCACATCGCGGCGTTTCCATTCGGCATCCAGCAGATGCGGCGCATCCATCACCTCGCGCAGGCCCAGTACCAGCGTGGTGCCGCGCGCCTTGAGGAAGGCGAGGGTTTCCTCGATCTCGCCGCGCAGGCCCATCGGTTCCTTGTCGACGATGAAGATATCGGGGCGAAAGGATTCGGCGGTGTTGAGGATGATGGATTTGCGCATCTGGATGGTGTCTTGCAGATCAATGTGTTCGGCAAGCGACGTGTATTCGCCGTTGCGCAGTTTGATGACGCTGGGGATTTTCACGAAATCCACCCGGCTGCGGTAATCGAAGGCACCGGCGATCTGCGAGCCGGAGATGATCAGGATGGAGAGGCCGCGATGTTCTTCCACCAGCGCGTGGGCTATGGTGCGGCAACGGCGCAGATGGCCGAGGCCGAACGTGTCGTGGCTGTACATCAGGATGCGGGCACCTTCTAGACGGTTGGGCATGGGCGCCTGTCCGGGGCTGTGCCGCGACGCGCGGACTTGGCTGGCGGATACATCTTCGGCTCCTGATTATTTGTAAGGGTCGGCAGCATCGCGTAGCCCGTCACCAAGGAAATTGAAAGCGAGGATTACCAGAATGACCGGCACCACCGGGAACATCAGCCAGGGGTAGAGGGCGATGATGTTGACGCTGCGCGCCTCGGTGAGGAGGATGCCCCAGCTGGTGATTGGCGCGCGCAGCCCGATGCCAAGGAAGGAAAGCGCGGTTTCGCCAAGGATCATGCCGGGGATGGTGAGGGTGGCGGAGGCGATCAGGTGCGACATGAAACCGGGGATCAGGTGGCGGCCGATGATGCGGCCGGGGCCCGCACCCATCAGGCGAGCGGCCAGCACGTAATCCTCTTCGCGCAGGGCCAGCAGCTTGGAGCGCACGGCGCGGGCGAGGCCGGTCCAATCCAAGAGGCCAAGAATCACGGTGATGCCGACGTAAACCAGCAGCGGGCTCCATGTGACGGGGATGATGGCGGCCAGCGCCATCCAGAGCGGGATCGAGGGGATGGATTGCAGCACTTCGGTGATGCGCTGCACCACCAGATCGAAGATGCCGCCGTGATAGCCCGCAAGCCCGCCGATGACGATGCCGAGGACAAAGCTCATCATGACGCCGAGGATGCCGATGGTCAGCGAGATGCGCGCGCCGTAGATGGTGCGGGATAGCACATCGCGGCCCAGACGGTCGGTGCCGAGCAGGAACAACTCGCCATCTGTGGGCGGGCAGATCAGGTGGTTGTCGGACTTGATGAGGCCCCAGAATTCGTAAGGGTCGCCCGAGCAGAAAAACCGCACCGGCTGGGGGCGGGTGAGATCATCGGTGTAGATGCGTTGCAGGTTTTCCATGTTCAGCGTCACGCTGCGGGCATAGGTGAAGGGGGCGGTGAGTTGGCCGTTGTGGAAGATGTGGATCGCCTGCGGCGGGGCATAGATATAGTCGGTCTTGCGGGTGTGCAGATCGTAGGGGGCGAGAAATTCGCAGATCAGGATCGCGGCATAAATCACCAGCAGGAAGATGCCCGACACCAGCGCCAGCCGGTGGCGTTTGAAGTTCAGCCACATCAACTGGCGCGGCGAGGCCACGGCCAGAAAGCTGCGCCCGTCCACCACCTTGTCGGCGGCGTAAGGATCGAAGGGGGCCGGGTTCACGTAATGCGGCAGGGGGGGGATGTCGGTCATTTGCTGCTGCCTTGGCCAAGTCTGATGCGCGGATCAAGCAGCGCAAGGGCGATGTCGGATACCAGCACGCCGATCACGGTGAGGAAAGCGAGGAACATCAGGAACGAGCCCGCAAGGTACATATCCTGACTTTGCAGCGCCTTGATCAGCATCGGGCCGGTGGTTTCCAGCGACAGCACGATGGCGGTTACTTCGGCGCCTGAGATAACGGCGGGCAGGATCGAGCCGATGTCCGAGATGAAGAAATTCAGCGCCATACGCAGCGGGTACTTCAGCAGCACCTTGAGCGGGTGCAGGCCCTTGGCGCGGGCGGTGGTGACGTATTGCTTTTGCAACTCGTCCAGCAGGTTCGCGCGCAACCGGCGCACCATGCCTGCGGTGCCGCCCGCCCCGATGATCAGCACCGGGATCCACAGATGCTCCAGAATGGATTTGAACTTTTCCCAACTCATCGCTTCGTTGACAAATTCGCGGTCCATCAACCCGCCGATCGAGGTGCCGAACCAGATGTTGGCAAAATAGAGCATCACCAGCGCAAGGATGAAATTCGGGATGGCGATGCCGATCAGGCCCACCAGCGTTAACCCATAATCGCCAAAGCTGTATTGGTGGGTGGCGGCGTAAAGGCCGATGGGAAAGGCCAGCGCCCAGGTGAAGATGATGGTGACGGTAGAGACGAGGATGGTCAGCCAAAGCCTGTCGCCCACCACTTCGTTGACCGGCAGGCGGTATTCAAAGGAATAGCCGTAATCGCCGGTCAGCATGCCGCCGACCCAGCGGACATAGCGCACCACCATCGGCTGATCAAAGCCGTAGCGTTCCTTGAGGAGTTCGATCTCGGCAAGGTCGGCCTCTTCGCCCAAAGCCTGCAATTCGGAGACGTAGCTTTCAAAGTAATCGCCCGGTGGCAGTTCGATGATGGCGAACACGAGGGCCGATATCAGGAACAGGGTGGGGATCATGGCGAGGACACGCCAGAAGATATAGCGCAGCATCTATGCCTCTCTCTCGAACCAGAGCGTATCGGGCAGGTAGGCGCCAAGATAGCTGGTGGGCACAAAGCCGAACAGGCCCTCTTCGGGCAGATTGCGCAGATTGGCTGCGCGCACGATGGGTTGCAGGCCGCCATTGACGGTGCCGATGGCGAACACCTGTTCGGCGCGCAACGCCAGCATCTGGTGCCAGATTGCGGCGCGGTCTTCGGTGGTGATGGTGCTGCGCCATTGTTTCAGCAGATCGACCAGTTGTTGCGCCTCGGGCATGTCGGGGGCCTCGCCGGCACTTTCGCCGGAGGAGTAATAGGTGCCCCAGACCGGCCATTGCAACTGGGCGTCCGAGGTGGGGGCGAGGTCTTCGGGCGACATGTCGGCGGTGGGGATGCCGTTATCAAGACCCTGCCAGACCGACATCATCACCGCCCCACCCAGCGCGCGGCTGCGGAAGATATCGCGCTGCGAGGTGCGGATATAAAGCGGGATGCCGACATCGCGGAAGTGATCGGTGATCAGTTCCAGCACGTCGGTTTCCAGACTGCTTTCACCGGCGGATTCCACGATGATGCCCGCGGCGCGGCCATCGGGCAGCAGGCGGGTGCCGTAGATATCGCGGGTGGCAAGGCCCGCTTCATCGAGCAGGGCGTTGGCTTGTTCGGGGTCAAAATCGGCATAGGCGCTGGCGTATTCGGGCCGGTAGAGGC
Organism: Paracoccaceae bacterium; assembly: GCA_031384695.1. GTDB lineage: Bacteria > Pseudomonadota > Alphaproteobacteria > Rhodobacterales > Rhodobacteraceae > JANNAV01. The sequence goes on along the minus strand of JANNAV010000211.1, from coordinate 1,965 downwards.
TGCTTTCGGGCAGCACGGTATCGGCGGCCTCGCGGCCCAAGCCGTAGAAGATCACCTTGTTGATCTCGGCCCGGTTGATCGCCAGCGACAGGGCGCGGCGGACGCGGACATCGTGAAACAGCGCGCGCCAGACCGGATCGAGGTAGTTGAGGTTCGGCATCAAGGACACGGCGGAGCCTTGGGTGCGCTTCCACAGCGACACTTTCAGCGGATAGGTTTTCTCAGCGCTTTTCAGCAGGGTGTAATCGGGGAAACCGATGCCTGCCAGTTGCAGATCGGATTCGCCGGTGGCGGTTTTGGCGGTGATGATCTCGGTTGATGAGACGTTCAATTCAAGTTCGTCGACATAGGGCAGTTGCTGGCCCGTCTCGTCCACCCGGTGGAAGAAGGCGTTCCGCTCGAAGGTGAATTGCTCGGCGGGGGGGGCGGTGCGGGGGCGCCAGGCCTCCAGCGTGGGGAGATCGGGGTTTTCGGGGCGGTTCTGGCGGCTCATCTTGGTGTGGAGCGCCTGCCAGTCATCGACGCGGAATTCCTCGATCAGCGGCGCGAGGGCGGCCTCATCGGCGTAACGCGCATTGAACTGGCGCAGGTAGGCGCCGGGCAGGGCGAGGATCAGCGGCAGGGGGGCAGCAAGGCGGGGCAGGAAATCGGGGGCGGGGGCGGCGAAGGTATAGCGCACGGTCAGGGTATCGAGGATCTCGAAGGCGCAAACCTCGTCGCCCGAGCGCAGGTCTTGCGACGGGCCGCCCTTGTTCAGATCAAGGTTGGTGATCACGTCATCCCAGGCATAGCGGAAATCCTCGGCGGTGAAGGGGCTGCCATCGGACCAGCGGTGGCCTTCGCGCAAGGTGAAGGTGAAGATGCGGCCGTCCTCGACGGTATAGCTTTCGGCGACATCGGGGTGCAGGGCGAGGGCGGCATCGTAGCCGACAAGCCGGGCATAGCTGTTGACCGGCACCAGGCGCACGTCGCGTTGGCCGCCGATCAGCATACGGATCTTGCCGCCATGGGTGCCAACTTGCCGGCCCATCGCGGCCAGATTGATCACGCGGGGATTTTTCGGCAGGCGGGTGGCCATGTCGGGCAGATCGCCTGCAGCCACGGCATCGGCAAAGAAGGCGGGTTCCAGCGGGCCTGCGAAGGCACGGTGCGGCAGGGCGGTGGCGGCGAGAAGGCCGAGGACTGTGCGGCGCGAGATGGGCATGGTGATCATGGCTGCAACTCCGATATATCGGCGGATTTGCGGGCCAGCACCAAGTGGCCATCGCCCAGATCGACCGTGGCCATGCTGGCGGCGGTTTCGTCATGGGTGAAGGCGCGGGCCCATGAGGTGCTGGCCGAGGCGCTGGTTTCACCGGCGGCGGCGAAATCAAGCTTGCGGTCCAGATCGGGGAAGGGCACGGCTTGCAGCAGCGATTTGGTATAGGGGTGCACCGGGGCGGTCATGATCACCTCGCGCGGGGCAAGCTCGACAATGCGGCCCGCCCACATTACTGCCACGCGGTCGGCCATGTAATCGACCACGGCAAGGTTGTGGGAGATGAAAAGATAGGTGAGGCCCATGTCTTTTTGCAGGTCTTTCAACAGGTTGAGGATTTGTGCTTGGACTGAGACATCCAGCGCCGATACCGGCTCGTCACAGACGATCAGGCTGGGGGCGAGGGCCAGCGCGCGGGCGATGCCGATGCGCTGACGCTGGCCACCGGAAAAGCTGTGCGGATACCGTTGGGTGGCTGCGGCATCAAGGCCGATGGCGCGCAGCAGGGCAGTGACACTGGTGGCGCGGGTTTTGGCGTCGCCGCGCTGGTGGATCTCGTAGGGTTAGCCGCGCATGACCGTCGGCGGCATCCTCGGCGAACCCTACGAGATCCATCAGCGCGGCGACGCCAAATCCCGCGCCACCAGTGTCACCGCCCTGCTGCGCGCCATCGGCCTTGATGCAGCAGCCACCCAACGCTATCCGCA
>JANNAV010000017.1:0-12991 GCA_031384695.1 Paracoccaceae bacterium | reverse complement strand
GGCGTCATCAAGGTGTCCGCCGTCGCCCCCGAGCGTCATATCGTCGAAGCGCCAGCGCGGATTTTTCATGATCAGGAAGATGTCAAACGTGCCTTCAAGGCGGGCGAGTTTACCACCGACACCATCATCGTGGTCCGCTTTCAGGGCCCGCAGGCCAATGGCATGCCCGAACTGCATTCGCTGACGCCGACGTTGTCGGTGCTGCAGGACCGGGGCCTGAAGGTGGCACTGGTGACCGATGGGCGGATGTCGGGGGCATCGGGCAAGGTGCCCGCCGCGATCCATGTCTCGCCCGAAGCCGCCGGTGGCGGGCCTTTGGCGCGGCTGCGCGACGGCGATATCCTGCGGCTCGATGCCAGCTTGGGCACGCTGAACGTGCTGACCGCAGGTTTTGAGAACCGCGCCGCGGTGCAACCCGATCTGGCCGCCAATCACCATGGCAGCGGGCGCGAGTTGTTCGAGGCGTTCCGCCGCAATGTCGGCCCCGCAACTTCGGGCGCGGGGGTGGTGGTCTAGAGCGTGTTGCGGACAATCGGGTTCAGCCGATTGTCCCCAACACGCAACATTCCCAAGCTTGTCTTGTCTTGGATTGCCTTCGATCTGAATCAGATTGAAGGCAATCCGCTCTAAGCCGCCCCGCCGCCTTTCAGCAAAGGAAACACCGATGACCCCTGCCGAGCAATCCCGCCGCGCCCTTGAAATCTGCTGCCTTGCCCCGGTGGTGCCGGTTCTGGTGATCGACACGCTGGAACAGGCGCAAGGCCTCGCCCGCGCGCTGGTGGCCGGTGGCCTGCCCGCACTGGAAGTGACGTTGCGCACCCCGGTGGCGCTTGACGCCATCCGCATCATGGCCGAAGTGCCGGGCGGGCAGGTGGGGGCAGGCACCCTGCTGACCCCCGCCGATGTCAAGGCCGCCAAGGCCGCCGGGGCCACCTTTGGCGTCTCACCGGGGGCCACCCAACGGCTGCTGGATGCCTGTGCCGACGCCGAACTGCCGCTGCTGCCGGGGGCCGCCACGGCCTCCGAGGTGATGGCCTTGCTGGAAATGGGCTACACGGTACAGAAATTCTTTCCCGCCGAACAGGCGGGCGGTGCGGCCTATCTCAAATCCATAGGCTCCCCGATCCCGCAGGTGCGGTTTTGCCCCACCGGCGGCATCAGCCTGAAAAACGCCCGTGATTATCTTGGCTTGCCGAACATCCTGTGCGTCGGCGGCTCATGGGTCGCGCCCAAAGACGCGGTGGCGCGCGGCGATTGGGCGGCGATCACCGCCTTGGCGGCCGAGGCGGCGGCGCTGCGGGGTTAGGGGGCCGGAAACCTCGCCGCCCGCCCGCCACGCCGCCGCGCCTCGGAAGGTGCGGCAAGGCCATCGGCCAATACCGCACTCATCGGATGCCCGGGTTCCGCACTTGCATAAACCGCGATCAGCGTGCGGGCGGCATCGGCAAAATCAACCGCCAAAGGCAGGCTCAGCGCCCAGTCGACAAAGATCGACCGGCATTCCCCCGCCGTGATCCCCTCGATGGCATAGCTTTCGCGCACCAGCCCCTTGGGGTCTGCGTCCTTAAGATCCATCGCGCATCCCGCCCCTATCCTGTTCCGCCAACAAGGCGTCTATCGCCGCCGCCGCCCTTGCCACCACCACCGCCAGCCGCGCCGACAGGGCTCCCGCATCCGCCTCGCCGGTTTCCCGCAGCAAGAACGCCTGCCCGCCAAGCCCCAGCCCGCCAAGCCCAAGCCCGCCAAGCCCGAGCCCCCCCCGCCCAAACCCGCCGATCCCCAGCGCATCGCTGGCCAAAGGCTTGTTCGACAACAGCCGCGATCCCGCCTGCAACCGCCAGCACAGCCTGTAGGCATCCAGCAGCGCCGTCTGCGCGGTTTGCGACACTTCGCGCGCCTTTGCGCCCGCCGCGATCTGGCGCTCCACCTGCCGCGCCGGGCTGGCACTCAGCAACGCCAGCATCTGGGCCGCAAGCTCGATATCCATCAGATGGCCGGGGCCGAACTTCGCCTCCCACGCCGCTGCCCCCGGTTTGGCCAGCGCCAGCCGCGCCCGCATCCCGGCCACATCGGCCCGAACCCTTGGCCGCACCCCGGCACCCTGCCCCTTGGCGGCCAGCGTGGCACGGCGCAGCGCCTCCACGTCCGCCGCCAGCCCCGCAGCCCCCGCCAGCACCCGCGCCCGCGTCAGGGCCAGATGCTCCCATGTCCAGGCCTCACTTTCCTGATAGCTGCGAAAGCTGTCGATCGAGGTTGCCACCGGCCCCTGCCGCCCCGAAGGCCGCAGCCGCATATCCACCTCGTAAAGCCGCCCCTCCGCCATCGGGGCGGCAAGCGCCGTCACCATGGCTTGCGTCAAGCGCGCATAGTATAGCCGGGTGGCCAGCGGGCGCGCGCCGTCCGATGCCTCTGCCCCCGCCGCATCATAAATCACGATCAGATCAAGATCGGATCCCGCGTTCAGCCGCCCCGCCCCCAGACTGCCCATCGCCACCAGCACCGCGCCACGCCCCGGTGCGCCGCCGTGCTTGGCCGCAAACGCCTGCCCCACCACCGGCCACAACCCGCAGATCACCGCCTCGGCCAGATCGGCATATTGCTTGCCCGCCTCAAACGCATCAATCAAGCCGCGCAGATGATGCACCCCCACCCGGAAATGCCATTCCTTCATCCAGCGCCGCGCCGCATCCAGCTGTTTTTCGTAATCCGGCGTCTGGCCAAGGTGCAGGGCAAGTTCCGCCGCCAGCGCTGCCACCCCCGGCCACGGCGCAAAGAAATCGCCCCCGATCACCGCATCCAGCACCGAGGCGTTGCGCGCCAGATACCGCGCCAGCGCCGGGGCCGTGCCCGCGATATCAATGATAAGATCGACAAGGCTGGGATTGGCCTCGAACAACGAGAATATCTGCACCCCCGCAGGCAATCCGGCCAGAAAACCGTCCAGCGCCACCAGCGCCTCGTCGGGGTTTGCAGCCCGCCCCAGCCGCTGCAACAGGGCCGGGCCCAGCCTGCGGAAAATCGCCTGCGCCCGGTCCGAGCGCAACGCCGGATAGCTGGCCCAGCCATCGACGATGGCGCGCGCGGCGTCTGACAGAACCGGGCCTGCCTCAGCCGCAACGGGCGCAAAGAACCCATCGGTCAAACGGTCGGTCCGGGCCAGACGGTCCAGCAGCCCTTCGCGAAACGCCGCGTCATCCTGTCCGCAAAACGCGGCAATCCGCGCCACCCCCCGCGCAGAGCCGGGCATATCATGGGTTTGCGCGTCGTTCACCATTTGCAGGCGGTGCTCCACCTCGCGGTGGGCGCGGTAAAGCCCGGTCAGTTCCTGCGCCACCCCGGCCGGCACCCAGCCTTGCGCCGCCAAAGCCGCCAGCGCCGCCACCGTGCCGCGCCCGCGCAGGCTGGCATCGCGCCCGCCCGCAATCAACTGCCGGGTCTGGGTGAAAAACTCGATCTCGCGGATGCCGCCCACCCCCAGCTTGATGTTGTGCCCCTCCACCTGCACCCGCCCATGCAGGCCCCGGTGATCGCGGATGCGCAGGCGCATGTCATGCGCATCCTGAATGGCGGCAAAATCCAGATGCTTGCGCCAGACAAACGGCACCAGAACCTGCAAGAACCGCGCCCCCGCCGCGATATCGCCGCCGCAAGGCCGCGCCTTGATATAGGCCGCGCGCTCCCACGTCCGCCCCACGCTTTCGTAATAGCTTTCCGCCGCCGCCATCGACAGACACACCGGTGTCACCGCCGCATCGGGACGCAACCGCAGATCGCAGCGAAACACATAGCCCTCCGCCGTGGCATCCGACAGCATCGCCGTCATCCGCCGCGTGACGCGAATGAACGATGCCCGCGCCTCCGGCCCCGCCGCTCCGTACCGGTCCTGATCAAACAGGCAGATCAGATCAATGTCCGAGGAATAGTTCAACTCCCCCGCCCCCATCTTGCCCATCGCCAGTACCACCATGCCGCCCGCCGTATCGGCATCCGCAGGCCCCGCCCCCGGCAGCTTGCCACGCCGGATTTCCTCCGCCACCAGCCGCCGCAGCGCAAGATCCACCGCCCGGTCGGCAAGGGCTGTCAGCGCGCCCGTCACCTCTCGCAGCGTCCAGACCCCGCCAAGATCGGCCAGCGCCGTCAACAAGGCCAGCCGCCGCTTGGCCCGCCGCAACGCCACGCCAAGCGCCTCAACCGGCACCGCATCCAGATCCGACAACAGCCCCGCAAGCACCACCTCCGGCACAGCCGCCAAAGCGGCGCGCAGCCACCCCGCCTCGCACTCCATCAGGCATTTCAGATAGGGGCTGCACCCCGCCGTGGCCGCCAGCAACCCGGCCAGTTCCGGGCCAAGATCGGCAAACCCGTGGCCGGTCTCTGCCGCCGCCGCCCTGTCAAAGGCTATGGGCTGTCGGGTCAATCGGGCCGCGAAATTCTGGGTCATCGCGCAAACTTGCAACCTCGCGCGCGCGCGGTCAAGACGTGCGGTCAGGACGCGCGGTCAGCATGTGGCCACCGGCGGCGCGCCGCCGCAATGTAAACTATTTTTACATACCCCCTTGCGCCGCGCGCCCGATGTGCACATCTTGGCTCATGTGAAAGACATTCACATTCACCCGACACGAGGAGACACCGCCGATGACCACCGCTTCCCCCTCCGCTTCAAACGGCGCCGCATCCGGTGGCTCATGGTTCCGCCGCGCTGAGGCCTGGCTTGACGACAAAGGCAAAGGCGCCTGGATCGCGGCCATGGTGCTTGGCTTCATCTTCATCTGGCCGGTTGGCCTTGCCCTTCTTGCCTATATCATCTGGAGCAAACGCATGTTCAGCCGCTCATCCTGCGCCCAAAACCGCCTCTCGCGCCACTGGGGCCACGCCCATTCCTACGCGGGCAAACCTTCCGGCAATGCCGCCTTCGATGCCTACAAAACCGATATGCTGCGCCGTCTGGAAGACGAACAGACCGCCTTCGAGGCCTTCCTGCAACGCCTGCGCGATGCCAAGGACAAGTCCGAATTCGACAGCTTCATGGATGACCGTGCCCGCGCCAACCGCGACACCCCGGTCGATGCCACCAAAAGCGGCGAATACTAAGCCTTTGTCGGGCGAACAGCGGCCCCCCTCACCGGGGGCCGTATTGCATGGTGGCCGGGTGCAACTAGCACTTGGCGGCAGCGCGCGGGCTTGCTAACGTGAAGGCCCAACCCCTGAAAAACCAAAGCAATGCGCCACACCCTTCCGATTGCGCCCCAGTTTTATGTCACAGCCCCGCAGCCCTGCCCCTATCTTGAGGGCCGGATGGAACGAAAGCTGTTCACCGCCCTGCAAGGCGATCAGGCGCAGCGGCTGAACGACAGCCTGTCCAAGCAAGGTTTTCGCCGCAGCCAGAACGTGCTTTACCGCCCCTCCTGTGCCGAATGTTCGGCCTGTCTTTCGGCGCGGATCAGGGTGGCCGATTTCAAACCCAGCCGCAGCCACAAGCGGGTGATGAAGGCCGCCTCCGGCCTCCGGCGCAATGCCACCTCGCCCTGGGCCACCGAAGACCAGTTCACCCTGTTCCGCCGCTATCTGGACGCGCGCCACGCCGATGGCGGCATGGCCGACATGGATGTGTTCGAGTTTGCCGCGATGATCGAGGAAACCCCGATCAAAAGCCGCGTCATCGAATACACCCGCGCTCTGGGGCGCGGCGAGAAATCCCGCGCCCTCGCCGCCGTCAGCCTGACCGACGTGTTCGATGACGGGCTCAGCATGGTCTACAGCTTTTATGACCCCGATCTGGCCGACCTCTCGCTCGGCACCTTCGCCATCCTCGACCATATCGAGATTGCGCGCGAGGCGGGGCTTGCCTATGTCTACCTTGGCTACTGGGTGCCGGGCAGCCGCAAGATGGGCTACAAGGCCGGGTTCTCCGCGCTGGAGATTTTCAAGGGCGGGCAGTGGCAACCGATCGGCGATCCCGCCGATCACCGGGCCGAGTTGCACCCGCTTTCGGTTGATCCGATTGCCGAACAGGTGGCCCGGATCAGCCTGCCCGAAGCGCGAAGCATCCGCGAGTGAGCCGGGCACGGCTGGCCGCAGTCGCCATCGTTGTGCCCGACTACGACGCGGGTATCGCGTTTTACTGCGGTGTGATGGGGTTCACCCTCACTGACGATCAGGATCAGGGCGCAAAACGCTGGGTCACGCTGGAACCGCCGGGGGGTGGCGCGCGCCTTGTGCTGGCCCGCGCCGAAGGTGCCGCACAGCAGGCCGCCATCGGCAATCAGGCGGGCGGGCGGGTCTGGCTTTTCCTTGAAACCGACGATTTCGCCCGCGATGCCGCCCGCATGCAGGCGGCCGGCGTGCAGTTCGAAGAGCCGCCGCGCCTTGAGCCCTACGGCACCGTCGCCGTCTGGCGCGATCCCTTCGGCAACCGCTGGGATCTGATCGAACCCACCGCTTCGGCCGTTGCACGCCACGCCCAGGGATGACACCCCCGCAGTTTCATCGCATGCTGCAACCCCGAACCGCCAAAAAGCCGCATTGCTGACCGCCCCGGCAAATGACGCCAATCGCCTGTGAAACGTCGCTCTTGACGAATGGGGGCCCAATCGCATAATTGGACAAGTTTTATTACCACTTTCGCCAAACAAGAAAAAACAACCGGGGATAACCCAAAGGGAGGAGATACTGGATGGAGATGCTGTTAAGAGGGTCACGGGCGATTGACCGCCTGAGCCTGACGGTCGGAAAATCGGTCATGTGGCTGATTTTAGTGGCTATTCTGGTTAGCGCTGCCAACGCGGTTGTGCGCAAGGTGTTCAACTATTCCTCCAACGCCTGGCTGGAACTGCAATGGTATCTGTTCGGCGCGGCCTTCATGCTGGTATCCGCCAGCACCCTGTTGCAGAACGAGCATATCCGCATCGACATCTTCTACGGCACCCGCTCGCGCCGCACCCAGCACTGGATCGACCTTTTCGGCCATGTGTTTTTCCTGATGCCCTTCGTGATCCTCGCCACCTGGCTGCTGGTGCCCTATGTCTGGACCGCCTATAGCAGGGGCGAGATGTCGTCGAACTCCGGCGGTCTGATCATCTGGCCCGCGCGCGCCTTCCTGCTGGCAGGCTTTTTCCTGCTGGTGTTGCAGGGCCTGTCGGAAATCATCAAGAAAATCGCGGTGATGCAGGGGCTGATCGAAGACCCCACCCCGTTCATTTCAACCCATGATGCCGCCGAACTGGAAGGTGCGGCGCTGGCAAAAGAAGTGGCGCGACTGGCCGCGGAGGATCGCAAATGACCGATCTTCTGGTCTTCATCGCCACCAACATGGCGCCGATCATGTTCGCCTCGCTGGTGATCTTCCTGCTGCTTGGCTATCCGGTGGCGTTTTCGCTGGCCGCCAACGGCTTGGTGTTCTTTGCCATCGGGGTGTGGCTGGCGCCCTATTCTGGCGGCACCATCACGCTGGACTGGCCGCTTCTGGGCATCATGCCGCCACGGTTCTTTGGCGTCATGTCGAACGAGACGCTGCTGGCCATCCCCTTCTTCACCTTCATGGGCATCGTGCTGGAACGCTCCGGCATGGCCGAAGACCTGCTGGATACCATTGGCCAGTTGTTCGGGCCGATCCGGGGCGGCCTTGCCTATGCGGTGATCTTCGTGGGCGCACTACTGGCCGCAACCACCGGGGTTGTGGCGGCAAGCGTCATCGCCATGGGCCTGATCTCGCTGCCGATCATGCTGCGCTATGGCTATGACCGGCGGGTTGCCAGCGGGGTTATCGCCGCCAGCGGCACCCTTGCGCAGATCATCCCGCCCAGCCTTGTGCTGATCGTTCTGGCAGACCAGTTGGGCCGCTCGGTGGGCGACATGTACAAGGGCGCCATCATTCCCGGCCTTGTGCTGACCGGGCTTTACGTGGGCTATATCTTTTTGGTGTCGATCCTGCGGCCGCAATGGGTGCCCGCCCTGCCGCTTGAGGCGCGCACCTTGGGCAGCGGCCTGACCTCGCTTGGCGTGGCGCTGCTCGCCGTCATTGCCACGGGCTATGGCGCGCATGTGATGCTATATGAAACCCAGGGCGCAAACGCCGATATCCTCGGCGCCTGCATCGGCATCGCCGTGATCTACTTTTACGCGGTGATTGACAAATCGATGAACATCAACCTGATGTCGCGGCTGGCGCAACAGGTGATCATGGTGCTGATCCCACCGCTGGCGCTGATCTTTCTGGTGCTGGGCACGATCTTCCTCGGCATCGCCACCCCCACCGAAGGTGGCGCTATGGGCGCGGTTGGCGCGCTGGGCCTCGCGGCCCTCAAGGGCCGGCTGAACATGACGGTGGTGCGGCAAGCGCTTGAATCCACCACCCGGCTTTCGGCCTTCGTGATGTTCATCCTGATCGGCGCGCGGGTGTTCTCGCAGGCGTTTTACGGGGTCAACGGCCAGATTTGGGTGGAGCATCTGCTGGTGGCGGTGCCGGGCGGGGCGACAGGGTTCCTGATCTTCGTGTCGATTCTGGTGTTCCTGCTGGCCTTCTTCCTCGATTTCTTCGAGCTGGCCTTCATCATCGTGCCGCTGCTGATCGCGCCTGCCGAGGCGCTGGGGATCGATCTGATCTGGTTCGGCATCATCCTTGGCGTCAACATGCAAACCTCGTTCATGCATCCGCCGTTCGGTTTTGCGCTCTTTTACCTGCGATCCGTGGCGCCGCGATCCTCTTATATCGACAAGGTCACCAAACTGCGGATGGAGCCGGTGACAACGGCGCAAATCTATTGGGGGGCGGTGCCCTTCGTGGTGATCCAGGTGGTGATGGTGGGGCTGGTGATCGGCTTCCCACAGATGGTGATGCATTACAAGGGGCCGGTAATCGACCCCTCGTCCGTCACCATCACCCTGCCAAGCCTGCCCACGCTGGGGGCCCCGGGCGGCATCGGCGGCGCACCAAAGCTGGGGGCACCAGTGGTCAACCCCTGAGCGCGGTCACCTCACACAAGAAAAACACCGGCAGCCTCACGGTTGCCGGTGTTTTCTTTTGGTGCAAAGCAGGCGTTACACCCGCTTGCTTTCTGCTAAAACCGAACCTCCCTTGCCCGATTTGATTTCAATCAAATTGGGCCGCGCCTGCCTGCCCCCGGCAGGCGCGTTCCGCACCAGCCGGGGGCAGGCGCACCCCAATTTGCCCCACCGTTCGGATTGCGGATAGCCCCTTGCTCTGCGGCGTTCCGCCTCCAAGCAACGAACCGGAAAACTCTCTCCCAGAGAGTTTTCTGATCGGTCCGGGCGCATGAAATTGCAAGCCAAGCCAAGAAAAATCATCTCGTAAATAGCAGAAAAGGCCCCGAAACCAATGGTTTCGGGGCCTTTCTAAAAGTAAACTCAGATCAAAGCTTGCCAGCCTGCTGCTGCACCATCATGAAGGTGTCGTAGTTATACTCGGCAATCTGCGCCCACAGATAAGCGTCGCGCTTGAACGCCTGCTGCGCGTCATAGATCTTCTTGAACGCCGGGTTCGTCGCCGAAATCTCGGCATAGGTCGAGGTGGCCGCCGCATAGGCCGCGTCCATCACGTCTTGCGGGAAGGGCCGCAACTGCGCACCCCCCGCCACCAGAGATTTCAATGCCGTGGGGTTCTTCCAGTCATAATTCGCCATCATGTTGGCGTTGGATGCCTCGCAGGCGGTCTTCAGGATCGCCTGATAGGCCGGGGTCAGCTCGTTCCATTTGTCAAGGTTGATCATGGTCGAAAGCGTCGGACCACCTTCCCACCAGCCGGGATAATAGTAGAACGGTGCCACCTTGTTGAAGCCAAGCTTTTCGTCGTCATAGGGGCCGACGAACTCGGCCGCATCAATGGTGCCCTTTTCCAGCGACGGATAAATATCCCCCCCGGCAATCTGCTGCGGCACCACGCCCAGCTTGGCGATGATCGAGCCGCCAAAGCCGCCGATCCGCATCTTCAAGCCCTGCATATCGGCCAGACTGTTGATTTCCTTGCGGAACCAGCCGCCCATCTGCACGCCGGTGTTGCCGCAGGGCAGGTAATGCAGGTTCCTTGTGTGGTAAAACTCGTTCAGCATGTCGATGCCGCCGCCATGGTACAGCCAGGCATTCATCTGCCGGTAGTTCAGACCAAACGGCACGGTGGTGCCCAACGCGTTGGTGGGGTCTTTGCCCCAGTCGTAATAGGCGGCGGTGTGGGCGGCCTCAACCGATGCGGTGGCGGCGGCCTCTGCCGCCTCAAGGCCGGGCACCAACTCGCCCGCCGGGAAAACCTGCATGGTAAAGTTGCCATCGGTGGCCTCAGACACATAATTCGCCATGGTCTGGGCGGCACCGAAAATGGTATCCAGCGATTTCGGGAAACCCGAGGTGACCCGCCATGTCACCTTGGGCGCTTCTTGTGCGATGGCGGGGGCCGCAAGGGTTGCAGCCCCGGCTGCGGCCACGCCACCAACGGTGGCTTTGGTCAGAAATGAACGACGATCCATTATTCCTCCTCCTCTGTCAAAGCCGCCGGATCAGCGGCTTTGATTTTATGTAGGCCGAACCCTAACCAACACAAACGAAGTTGAGAACCGTTTTTTTGCCGGGCAGGCGGTTTTTGGTAAAATAATATTACCACGCTTGCCCGGCATGGATCGAGGCGGCAAACCGCCCGCCACCAATCGCTCAGATCAGCCCCTCGGCCTTCATCGCCGCTTGCACGGCCGGGCGCGCCGCCACCCGCTCGCGCAGCGCATTCACATGCGGATAGGGCACCATATCAATGCCCATCCCCTTCGACCAGTTCGAAATGGCGAAGAGATAGCCATCCGCAAGGCTGTAACTCGCCCCGGTCAGATAGGCCCGCCCATCCGCCAGCCGCGACTCAACCCAGGCCAGCTTTTGCCCCACCAGTCCCACCTGCACCGCGCGCTGCTCGGCCGAAATACCGGGGTTGAACATCGGCCCGTAAGCCTTGTGCAACTCGGCCCCGATGAAATGCATCGCCTCCACCATCCGCGCGCGCTCCAGCGTGCCCGAGGCCGCCACGATCCCCGCACCGCCCGCACTGTCGGCCACATATTGCATGATGGCGGTGCCTTCGGTCAGCACCTCGCCCGGCGCGATCTCCAGCGCAGGCACCGCCCCCTTGGGGTTGACGGCCCGGAAATCCGCGCCGCTCTCGGTGATCTTGCTGCGCAGGTCCACCTTTTCAATGCTGAACGGCTGGCCCACCTCGTGCAAGGCGATGTGACAGGCCAGCGAGCAGGTGCCGGGGGCGTAGAAAAGTTTCATGGTGTTATCCTCGATAAGGGGTCAGCAGGCTCGCCCCCAATAGCGCCACCCCGCGCCACAAGAAAAGCCCTCCCCCCGAGTCGCACCCGCACAGCCCCTGTGCAGGCGCGCACGCATTGCATAAGTTGCGGAAATCCGCCCCCCGCCGAAATAAAACTTCAAAAAACCCCACCGCTGCGACATTTTCATCTGAAATTTGCGGTTGACGCCCCCCGACGCGCATCCTAATGTTCGCCCCGTGGTTATAGGAGCGGGCAATGTCCGTCATTCTTGTAGATGTAGGAAAAAGGCGCATGGGCCGGTAACGGTTGACCATCAGGTTTCCCATGCGCCCCCGAGAACCCCTCGGGGGCTTTTTGTTGGCGAAAACCCGGGCTCGAACCCGGCAAAGGTAGGATAAGACGATGAGCAAGGCGATGACGGGTGCAAGGATGGTGGTTCAGGCCTTGAAAGATCAGGGCGTGGAAGTGGTCTTTGGCTATCCCGGCGGTGCCGTGCTGCCGATCTATGACGAAATCTTTCAGCAAAACGATATCCGCCACATCCTTGTGCGCCACGAGCAGGGGGCGGTGCACATGGCCGAAGGCTATGCCCGCTCCACCGGCAAGCCCGGCGTGGTGCTGGTCACCTCCGGCCCCGGTGCCACCAACGCGGTGACCGGCCTGACCGATGCGCTGATGGACAGCATCCCCTTGGTGGTGCTGACCGGTCAGGTGCCCACCTTCATGATCGGCACCGATGGCTTTCAAGAGGCCGATACCGTCGGCATCACCCGCCCCTGCACCAAGATGAACTGGCTGGTGAAGGATACCGCGAAACTCAGCGAAACCATCCATCAGGCGTTTCATGTCGCGATGAAAGGCCGCCCCGGCCCGGTGCTGGTCGATATCCCGAAAGACGTGCAATTCGCCACCGCCGACTACACGCCGATGGAGAAAACCCGCGTCTCGCATTACCAGCCCAACGTAAAGGGCGATGTGGCGCAGATCACCCGGCTGGTCGAGATGATGGAAACCGCCGAACGCCCGCTGTTTTACACCGGCGGCGGCGTGATCAACTCCGGCCCCGCCGCCAGCCAGCTGTTGCGCGAATTCGTCGCCGCCACCGGCTTTCCCATCACCTCCACCCTGATGGGCCTTGGCGCGTATCCGGCTTCGGGCAAGGCGTGGCTGGGCATGCTGGGCATGCACGGCACCTACGAGGCCAATCTTTCGATGCACGGCTGCGATCTGATGATCAATGTCGGCGCCCGCTTTGACGACCGCATCACCGGCAGGATCAAGGATTTCGCGCCGCATTCGCGCAAAGCCCACATCGACATCGACGCCTCCTCCCTGAACAAGGTGATCCGGGTCGACGTGCCCATTCAGGGCGATGTCGGCCATGTGCTGGAAGACGCGCTGCGCATCTGGAAATCGCGCGGCCGCAAGGTGAACAAGGACGCTCTCGCCAAATGGTGGCGCCAGATCAACGACTGGCGCGCGGTGAAATGCCTGACCTACAAGAACTCGGCCACGGTGATCAAACCGCAATTCGCGCTGGAACGGCTGGAGGCGCTGACCAAGGGCCGCGACCGCTACATCACCACCGAAGTCGGCCAGCACCAGATGTGGGCAGCACAGTTTCTGGGCTTTGAAGACCCCAACCGCTGGATGACAAGCGGCGGCCTCGGCACCATGGGCTACGGCCTGCCCGCCTCGATCGGCGTGCAGATCGCCCACCCCGA
>JANNAV010000192.1:0-14487 GCA_031384695.1 Paracoccaceae bacterium | reverse complement strand
ATTCGCCGGCTGGCCCGCATCGCCGGCCGGCCACCACTTGCGCTGGACGCGGGTTGCGGCATCGAAGGACCGACCGTTCAATCTGCGGCGACCCGAGTTTGAGGATCAAGTGAAGCAAGGCTACCATCACGGAAATCTGCGCCAGGCTCTGGTCGAGGCGGCCTTGGTGCTGACGGCCAAACTTGGCCCCACCGGCTTTACCCTGTCCGAGGCGGCCAAGGCGGCCGATGTCACCCCCGCCGCCGTCTACCGCCACTTCGCGGGCCGCGACGAGCTGATCGCCGAGGTCGCACGCCAGGGCTATGACATTTTCGCCGCCCTGATGGAGTTTGCCTTCAACGAGGGCAAACCCACCGCCCTTGCGGCATTCGAGGCTACCGGCCGCGCCTACCTCGCCTTCGCCCGCAAATATCCCGGCCACTACATGGCGATGTTTGAAAGCGGCCTCTCGATCAACGCCCACCCCGAACTGGCGGTGGTGGCGCAAAAGGCGCGCGCCGTGCTGGAAACTGCGGCTGAAAGCCTGTCGCTCCACCTGCCCGCCGCCAAACGCCCGCCCGCCAGCATGTTCTCGGCCCATATCTGGGCGCTTAGTCACGGCGTGGTGGAGCTGTTCATGCGCGGCAACCCCGGTGCCAAATCACCCTTCCCGCCCGAAGACCTGCTCGAGGCCGGGATCGGCATTTACCTGCGCGGCTTGGGCCTGCTGCCACCCGACCGCTGACATGCCCGTATGCATAGGAAGCCATACCACTTGCATATCATCCGATCACCGGAACAGCACCAGCGCCCCCGGGCTCCACGCCACCCGCGTCTCGGTGCCGATATCCAGCACCGGCCGCCCGAACACATTGCGCATCGACAGGCGCATCGGCTGGTCACAGCCCTCCAGCTTGATATCATAATAAGTCATGTCACCGTAATAAACCACTTCAGAAACAACGGCTTTGCTCTCACGGTCGGGCGCTGTCTGGCCATCAAACAGGATGGTCAGCGTCTCGGGGCGAAAGCCCACATTGGCCCCGCTTGCCGTCGCAGCCCCCGTCACCTGCCCGGAATCCAGCGTCAAACGCCCAAACCCCTGCGCCTCAACCTCCACCCTATCCCCGGTTTCCGACAAAATCTGCGCCGGCAAAAAGTTCATCGTGCCAATGAAATCCGCCACTTTCCGCGAGTTCGGCCTGCGATAAAGGGTTTCAGGATCAGCAAGTTGCGCCACCTCACCCTCAAACATCACCGCAATGCGGTCTGACATCACAAGCGCCTCTTCCTGATCATGCGTCACCAGAATGAAGGTGATGCCCACCTGCCGTTGCAGCTTGATCAACTCCATCTGCATCTGCTCGCGCATCTTCTTGTCCAGCGCGCTCAACGGCTCGTCCAGCAGCAAAACCTTCGGCTTCAGGATCAGCGCCCGCGCCAGCGCCACCCGCTGCCGCTGCCCCCCCGAAAGCGCATGCGCCGCCCTTGCGCCATACCCTTTCAGGTTCACCATCTCCAGCGCCTCCTCCACCGCCCGCGCCTTTTCCGCAGCCGTGCGCGGGTCGCGCCGCAGCCCGAACCCCACGTTCTGCTCCACCGTCAGATGCGGAAAAATCGCGTATGACTGAAACACCATATTGGTCGGCCGCTTGTTGGCAGGCACCCCCTCCATCGACTTGCCGTCGATCATCACCGCCCCCGAGGATATCCCCTCAAACCCCGCTATCGTCCTGAGAAGAGTGGTTTTTCCGCAGCCCGATGGCCCCAGCAGCGAAAAGAACTCGCCCGCCCTGATCTCGGCGGTGATCCCCCGCAACGCGTGATAATCGCCATAATACTTATGCACATCCCTGAACTCGATCATCGTATTCTTATCAGCCATCAAAGGAAGCCCCCGGTATTGTTCCCACCCGATTTCGCAATACCGCGACGGCGGAAGTATTCAGCAATTGCCAGCAATGTTATCGACATCAGCACCAGAATCGTCCCCAGCGCCATGATCACCGGCACCGCATTGGGAAAGCGGAACTGCGAGAAAATATAGACCGGCAGCGTCGCCTGACTGCCCGCGAGGAAGAACGCGAGGATGAATTCGTCCAGACTGATGGTGAAGGTGATCAGCAATGACGACACGATCCCCGGCAGCACCAAAGGCAGGATGATCAGCCGGAACGTCGATACCGGCCCCTCGCCAAGATCATAGGCGGCCTCCTCAAGTGATTGATCCAACGCCTGAAATGCCGCAGACAGGATGGCAATCGCAAAGGGCGTACAGATCAGCACATGGCCGAGGATTACCGTGAAAATCGACAGCGGCACCCCCACCCCCAGCAGCACCACCAGCAGCGCCACCGCCAGAATGATCTCGGGCAGCACCAGCGGCAGCATCACCAGCCCCATGATCCCCGCCTTGAACGGAAACCGATAGCGCGTGGTGGCGCGCGCCGCAAATATCCCCAGCACGGTTGCCAGAACCGAAGAGCAGACCGCGATCGTTAGCGAATTCTTAAGCGCCGTGTGCAAGGATGGCTCGTTGATCAGTTGCTGAAACCATTTGGTTGTCATCCCCGAAAGCGGAAACGCCACCACGGCGGCATCGTTGAAGGCGAAAATCGGCAACAGGATGATCGGCGCATAAAGGAAAAGCAGATACCCAAGCGCGTAGACGCGAAACCAGCCACCCTTCATCATTTGGGCCCTCTCAGAAAGCGTCGGTTGGCAAACAGGAACAGCCCGCTCACTGCCGTCACAATCCCCATCGCCGAGATTGCCAGCGCCGAGCCAAGCGGATAATTGTCCAGCTTCAGGTAAAGCACCTGAATGATATTGGCGACCATCTTGCCCTCTGGCCCGCCCACCAGATGCGGCGTCACATAATCGCCGATGGTCGGGATAAACACGATCAGCACCGCCGAAATCACCCCCGGCATCGCCAGTGGCAGCGTCACCCGGATAAACGTCACGAATGGGCTTTCCCCCAGATCGCGCCCGGCCTCAAGGAACGACCGGTCGATCTTTTCCAGCGCCACAAAGATCGGCAAAATCGCAAACGGCGCATAGGCATGCGCCAGCGTGATCACCACCGCACCCAGATTATAGTTGATCCATTGCAACGGCTCGTCGATGATCCCAAGGCCCAAAAGCCCGGAATTGACCACGCCGTTATAGCCGAGGATCACCTTCCACAAGAACACCCGGATCAGATAAGATGTCCAGAATGGGATGGTAATCAGGAACAACCACAACGACTTACGCGAATTTGGCACATGAAAGCTGACGAAATAGGCCACCGGAAACGCCAGCAGCACCGTCACCGCCGTCACCGCAAGTGAAACCGCCAAAGACCGCAGCATCACCACCAGATAACGCTCGTTGGTCCAGGCCTCGATGTAATTCGAAAAGGTGAAATCCGGCACGATGGTCAGATAGCCGTCGGTGAAAAAGCTGTAAAGAAAGATCGTGAGCAGCGGCCCTGCCAGCATCAGGATGGCATAAATCGCGGTCGGGCTGATCATGGCCAAGCCATTGGCGGCCTCAGATCCCCAGAATCGGGCCGCCCGCTTTGGTTCCGCCATCATGTCCCCCGTTGCTTGACGCGCCGCTTGCTGCCGGATTATCTGCGTTTGATCAAATCAACCAAATCGCGGGTTCCGGCGCAAGCAAAAAAGCATCGCAGCCCCCAACCGCCTCACCCGGTGACGCGTTCGATGGCAATGGCGCGCTTTTTCAACTCGTCATAAAGCGTCGGCACCACCCGCAAAGCGCCCACCGCCAGCCGCAGCGCATCCACCAGCCGCGCCTCATCGGCGGCGGCACCGGCCACCCGCCAGACCATCCGCCGGGTCACCCCGTCATCATAAATAATCTCCGTGGTGCCTGCGCGCGTCTTGCGCCAACCCAGAAAATCGGCCCCGCCATTGGGGGCGTGAAAGGTGGTTTGAAGTCCCATTTGCGGGCCTTTCTTTTTTGCTTGCTCTGGCGAAATCTTGCGCCTGACCAAGGGCTTCGGTCAACCTCTGCGGCAAACAATTGCCCGTGATCGGGTCTGCGGGGTCACAGTTTTGCCCCCTTTGCCGCCCCAGCCGCCACCGCCGCCACGCCCCCGCCCAACTGCCGCCGCAATCGCGCCACAATTGCACCACCGCTCACGCGCTCAAACCGCCATATCGCAAGGCGGCCGCCCCAGCAGAAACCCAAGGCTCTGCAACCCCGCTTCCAGTTGCGGGCGCGGAATATTGCCCGGCACTGCCAGCCGCACCGCGTTCGGCGCGCGTCCATGCACCAGCGCATACTGATCGGCCGGCCGCACCAGCACCCCCTCCAGTTCGGCCATCCGGGTGAAATTCGACGCCCGCCACCCCTGCGGCAAGCGCAGCCAGGCAAAGGGAATGCCCGGCTGCCAGCACAGATCAAACGCCCCCAGCCGGTTCACCATCAGTTGCAACCGCTCCGACATCTCCTGCTGCACCCGGTTGCGCACCTCCGCCGCAGCCCCCGAGCGGAACAATTCCAGACACAATTCCGCCAGCGGCCGCGACAATGCAAAAAACCCGTGCTGTGCCGTCAACCGCCCGGTCTGCCCCATCCCCGTCGGGCACACCACAAAGCCAAACCGCAACGCCGCCGAAAAGGATTTTGACAGACTGCCCAGATACCAGCTCCGCTCCGGCGCCAAAGCCCGCAGCGACGGCAGATCGCTCACCAGCACCGCATAGCATTCGTCCTCGATGATCTGCAGATCATGCTTGCGCGCAATCGCCACAATCTCGGCCCGCCGCAAGGCCCCCATCCGCGCGGTGGTGGGGTTCTGCGCCTCGGGCGTCAGAAAAAGCAATTGCGCCATATGCTTGCGGCACGCCGCCTCAAGCGCGTCCGGCTTGATCCCCTCGTCGTCCATCTCGATCCCCACCACATCCGCGCGCGCCAGCCTTGCGGCATAGCGAAACCCCGGATAGGCCAGATCATCCGTCAGCACCACCGCCCGGTCGCCGCGCAAACAGCAGGCGAGGATCAGGCCGATGCCGTTCTGCCCGCCATGGGTCAGCATGATGTCGTCTTCCGAAACCGCCCCCAGCAGCCGGTGGTCCAGCCATTCCACCACCGCCTCGCGCAGCGGTGCCTCGCCCGACTGGCTGGTATAACTTAACCATTCCGGCGTCATATCGCCCGCAATCCGCCGCAGCGCCGTGCTCATCGCCGCAAGCTGGCCCACCTCGGGCAGTTGCGGCGACCGCAGATCCACCCGCCCCGCCGCCACCCCGGGATCGCGTTCCGGATACAGGGATTGCGTCGGCCCCAGCCGCGGGTTGCGCGCCGCCACAAAAGTGCCGCGCCCGACGGTGGCCTCCAGCAGCCCTTCCTGCATCGCCAGTTGATAGGCGCGCGACACCGTCCCCGGCGTCACCGCCAGCCGCCAGGCCAGATCGCGCACGGTTGGCAATTGTGCCCCTTCAACCAGCGCGCCCTTGCGGATGTCGTCGCGCAACGCCCGGGTCAGGGTCAGATACTTCGGGCCCTCGGCCTCGGCAAGGTTCGGCGACCAACTTGTATCCATAACAATATTCCTCTGGCGACTCAGGTTCCCCTGATTGTATCGTTAGCAAACAGAATCCGTCAACTTGTATCATCACAATTGGGCAAATCATGTCACGCAGCAGCCAGACCGCCGCATTAACCCTGCCAGCCGATCCGCTGCCGCCGCTTGCGGGAATGCTGTTCTCGCTGACGCTGCTGGTGTTGCGCTGGGAAACCCTGCGCCGCACCCGCAAAGACCTTTCCCGCCTCGCGCCGCATATGCTGAAAGACATCGGCATGGACCGCGCGCAGGCCCTGATGGAATGCGCCAAGCCGTTCTGGCGCGACTGAGCGCGACCTTTTCCTGTTTCCCCAAACTGGGGCCGGTTCTGCCGGCCCCGTTTTTTTAGCCCCAAGCGGGATGCGGCCTGACGGAAGCCTCAAAAACACCGCTCAATACAATTCGCCTAAAATTGTCCCCCCTTTCTTCATTGTCCAAATATCCCACGGGGGCGCGGGGGTGTGAAACCCCCGCTTCTGGCAGCGGGCGCGGGGGTGTGAAACCCCCGCTGTTTGTATTGTCAAAAAAAAGGCCCGCGAAACCGCGGGCCTTTCTGCAAGGTACCGGAACGCTTACCGCTTCGAGAACTGGAAGCTGCGGCGCGCCTTGGCCTTGCCGTATTTTTTGCGTTCCACCACGCGGCTGTCGCGGGTCAGAAAGCCTGCCGCCTTCAACGCACCGCGCAACGACGGCTCATAAAGCTGCAACGCCTTGGAAACGCCGTGTTTCACCGCGCCTGCCTGCCCCGAAAGGCCACCACCGGCCACCGTCGCCATCACGTCGAACTGGCCTTCAACACCGGCCACCGTGAAGGGCTGGCGCAGGATCATCTGCAACACCGGGCGCGCGAAATATTCCGCCATCGTCTTGCCGTTGACAATCACCTTGCCCGAGCCCGGCTTGATCCAGACCCGTGCCACCGCGTTCTTGCGCTTGCCGGTGGCATAAGACCGCCCCAGCGCATCACGCACAGCCACGCGGGGGGCGGCAATCGCCACGGCGGGTGCCGCGTTGGAGACAACCGATTTCAGATCGTCCAGAGATTTGATCTCGTTCATGCTCATGCGCTCCGCGTATTCTTCGGGTTCATCGCCGCCACGTCCAGCACGGTGGGCTGCTGGGCCTCATGCGGATGCTCGGCACTGGCATAGACGCGCAGGTTGGTCATCTGCACGCGGCCAAGCCGGTTGCGGGTGATCATACGCTCGACCGCCTTGGTGACAACGCGCTCGGGGTAGGCACCCTCAAGCACCTGCGCCGCCGTGCGGAACTTGATGCCGCCGGGGTGGCCGGTGTGCCAGTAATAGCGTTTGTCGGCGCGCTTGTTGCCGGTCATCTGCACCTTGTCGGCGTTGATGACGATCACATTGTCGCCCATATCCATGTGCGGTGTGAATGTAGGCTTGTTCTTGCCACGCAAGATTTGGGCGACAATCGTGGCAAGACGGCCCAGAACCACGCCTTCGGCGTCGATCAGAATCCATTTCTTGCTGATGTCCGCCGGAGTAGCGGTGAAGGTTTTCATAAACAGCCCTATAAGTAAAACGCAAGGGTTGCCCCCCGCAATCTCGGATAGCGGTGTATCCCGCATTCGCCCGGCGCGGTCAAGCCGCGCAATCAACTTAATACTGCATGAAAACAACGTGTTGAAAAGAAGGTATTATAATACCCCAATACATTCAGCGCAACCGCGGCGGCCGGTCCGGGTCCATCCCCGGTGCTGCGGGGGCCGGGCGCGCAGGCATCTCCGGTTCCGGGATCTCGAAAACCCGCCCGAACCGCTGCATCTGCGCCAGCGCTTTGTCCGCCGCCGCCACGAAAGTCACATCAATCACCCCCGCCTCAACCCCCGAGAACACCAGCGTCTCGCCCACCGCGCGTGCCAAAGCGTCCTGCGCACCGGGATGGGCATCGACGATGGCCAGCACATGGCCGCGCCCGCCCCCCGCATAGCGCACCCCCACCAGCACCGCCGCCCGCGCCAGCCCCGCCGCTGCCGCCAACGTTTCGCGCAGCGCGGTGTCCAGCACCCCGGGCAGGGCCGAGGGCGCGCTGAACACCTCCGCCCGCGCCTCCACCGCATCCGGCACCTGCTCCAGCATTTCGGCCAGCCAACTCATCGCCTCGGGCGGCAACAAGGTTTCCGACGCCGACCCCGAACCGAAGTTCAACCCCAAAGCCACGCCCCTGCCCGCCAGATGCTGCGCCACGATCCGCCCGGGCAATGCGGCATAGGGCATCGCACCCTGCCCAAACGTACCCTGCCCGAACGTACCCTGCCCGAACGTACCCTGCCCGAACTCCGCCATCCGGTCCTCGCTGTCAAAGGCCAGCAGCACCGGGCCGTCGGGCAGATCGAACACCTTCGGGTTGATCCGCTCACCCGTCCCCTCGTGCTCCAGCAACAAGAACAACGTCGCATCCGCCAGCACCCGGTAAAACCGCAAGGCATCCGCCTCGCGCCCGCCCGCCATCGCCGCATGCGCCTGATCCAAAGGGGTCATCATCATTCCTGCTTTGCCTGTGCCATCGCCTTGGCGGATTGTGCCACCAATCCCGCCTCAAACCAAGGGCCGCAACCAAGCCGGCCGCCTGCGCGCAATGGCAAATCCGGGCCACCCGGCCATGGCCGCAGCCCTATGCCGCGTATGTATCAGATGTGCATGGTCCGCTGCATCGAAAACGCGGCGCCTGTGACCGGGGTGGCGCCGCCAAAAGCACCCCGCGCCCCGCCATGGCACCGCGCACCGGCCACTACCGGCGCACAAGCCACAGCCGCAGTCGACCCATGGCCGCCCCCCGCGTTTACCGCCGCGTCACACGCCGTTCTGCCCCGGGTATGCTGCCCAAACGCCGATCCCGCATCACGCGCGCGGGCCGCCGCGAAAACCCCGGTTGAAGCCCTCCCGCACTCGTGCTTAGGTGAAGAAGATCCCTGCCCTTCAGCCCCGCGAAGGCCGCCCCATGTACCGTGTCTCGCCGTTTGTGCGCCTTTACGCCTTTGCGCTGCTGGGCGGTGCCGCGCTGGCCACGGTCTGGGTCAACCTCGCCCCGGCAAGCTATTATGATACCGTGGAATTCCGGCTGTTTGACCTGCCACTGCCCGCATGGCTGGCGCCGGTCCCGCTCAGCCTGACAGCACATGAGGTGGTGGCCCGGGGCCTGATGGCCTTCTTCATGTTCTTCATCACCAAAGAACTGTGGGAGGCACTGATCCTGGAACGCAGCGCGCTCACCGGCGGCTCTGTCGCGGTGCCGTTCGGCGGGGTGATCGGCGGCATGATCGGCGCGGTTGTTGCGTGGCTGCTGAGCCAGTCGCTGTTCGAGACCGCCGTTGAGGCGCGCTTTGGCACCGGCTGGCCGGTGCCGCTCGGCTGCGATGTGGTGCTGTGCTATGTCGTAGGGCGCATGGTTTTCGGCAACGGCCATGTGGCACTGCATGTGCTTTTGCTGATCACGATCGGCGCCGATATCCTGGGCTTGCTGCTGTCGGGCCTTGCCAATCCGCATGGGTTGCTGCGGCTCAGCTGGCTGTTGCTGCCGGTGCTGGCAAGCGTAAGTGTCTGGTTTTTCTACGGTCGCCGCCCCGGCCCGGGCGCATCCGAACGCCGCCGCAGGCATGGCCTGGCACTCTGGCCCTATCTGGTGGCCGGGGCGTTCTGCTTTGTCGGCGTGGCCGCCGCCGGTCTGCCGCCCGCACTTGGCCTCTTGCCGATCATCCCCGCCATCCCCCATGCCGAACGCTCGTTCGGCCTGTTCGCCGAGGCGGAAGAGTTTCTGCATGATCCCCTGAACCGTTTTGTCCATTATCTGGCAAAGCCACTGGCGCTGGTGTTGCTGCTGTTCGGCTTCACCAAGGGCGGTGTTGATCTGGCGGCAATCGGCCCCACCACCGGCGCTGTGCTGGCGGCGTTCTGGCTTGGAAAACCGCTTGGCATCATCGCCGGAATGGCCGCCGCCGCCGCTCTGACGCGCACCACCCTGCCCCCCGGGGTGAACCTGCGCGATGTGGTGCTGATCGCGGCCATCGCGGGCATCGGCTTTACCGTGCCGATCCTCACCCTCGACAGTGCCCTGCCCGGCGGCCAGATGGCCGAAGCCGCCCGGCTTGGCGCCGCCCTCAGCCTGCTGGCCGCACCGGTTTCCCTGTGTCTGGCCCGCCTGCTGCCCAGGCGCGCGGCATAAGCGGGAAACAATCGTCAAATCCATGGCCCATTGTGTTCGGATGCGAAAAACCGACATAATGCTGCCCAAATGCCCCCCTAAGAACACCAGACAGGCAACCGGGCTGCGATGCGGGATGTCAACACGGACGATGGATACGGCGAATTAACCTTCAACTGGCAACCTGGGCCATTGCCCGGACGCCCGAAGGCGCAACAGCAAGGAGGCGGGCCCCTCAGGGGCGCAATGATCGAGTTCGAAACCGTCAGCAAATCGTTCTGGACCGGTCAGACCCGCAAGGTCATCCTCGATCGGGCATCGTTCCGCGTGGAAGTCGGCAATTCGCTGGGCATCCTTGCGCGCAACGGCGCCGGAAAAACCACCATTGTCAACATGATGGCCGGTCTGGAAAAACCGGATGAGGGCCGGGTGTTGCGCACGTCGCGCATCTCGTTCCCGCTTGGTTTCATGGGCGGCATCATCAACAAACACACCGCCACCGAAAACGCCCGCTACATCGCCCGGCTTTACGGCCTCGACCCCGATTATGTCGAGGCATTCTGCCGCTGGCTTGCCGGCATCGACGAATATTTCGACATGCCCGTCGGCACCTATTCATCCGGCATGCGCGCCCGCTTTTCGTTCTCGCTGATGCTGGCGCTCGAATTCGACATTTACCTGATAGACGAGGGCATGCCCTCCAGCACCGATGTCGATTTCAACCGCAAGGCCGGCAAAATCCTGCGCGAACGCCTGTCAAAAGCCACCGTTATCGTGGTATCGCACCAGCCCGGAACCCTCGAAAAGTTCTGCCGTTCAGCCGCCGTGCTGAAAAACGGCCAGCTTTACATGTTTGAAACTTTAGCAGAAGCGAAGCGGCTTTATGACTATGAAGCTAAGAGTTAGCAGGTTCCGCACCCGCCGCCCCGAGCCGGTGACAGCCCCGGTTCTGGCGCCCCGCCCGCGCCCGCATGTCGTAGGCGACGAGGCGTTCTTTCCCTCCGCCTCGGATGATGGCTTTGCGGGTATCAGCTTCGTGCAGCCGGTCACGCCCGCACCTGCCGCTGTGCCAGAGAAAACCCCCCCGGGAAAAGACCCGGTTGCATCCGCCCCCGCCGATATCGACAGCATCCGGCGCGAAGGTCTCACCGGACGGCAGTTGCGGATGGCACGCCGGGTGGCGCAAAAATACGGCCTGCCCGCGACATCCGATTTCGACGCCGTCCGCCTGCTGCGCAATCAGGGGATTGATCCGTTTCAGGTCAATTCGGTGTTGGAACTGGTGTCCTCCGCTGATGGTGTCCCCCCCGATACCGGCTCGCGCGCGTTAACGGTGTCTTCGGGCGACGGGGTCAAACTGCCGCAAACCCTAAAGCCGATTCAGGTGCCCTCCACCGAACAACGCGCCGACGATTCCCACATCGCCGAAGTCGGCCGCATCCAGCGCGACATGGCACAGCGCCGCAGCCGCAAATCCATGCTGCTGGCGGTGCGGCTGGCAATTTTCGTCGGCCTGCCTACCCTGCTTTGCGGCATTTATTACTATGCCATCGCAACCCCGATGTACGCCACCAAAACCGAATTTGTGATCCAGCAAGCCGAACCCGCCGCCGCCGCCGGCATGGGCAGCCTGCTGCGCGGCACCCAGTTTGCCACTTCACAGGATTCAATCGCGGTGCAAGGCTATCTGCAATCGCCCGATGCCATGCAGCGCCTTGATGCCGACAACGGCTTTCGCCAGCATTTCAGCGCGCCCGAAATTGATCCCCTGCAGCGGCTTGATCCGAATGGCACCAATTCGGCCGCCTACAAGGCCTACCGCCGTCACGTGAAGATCTCCTACGATCCCACTGAAGGCCTTATCAAAATGGAGGTTATCGCCGCCAGCCCCGCGGCCGCGGTAGAGTTCTCCAAAGCCCTGATCGGCTATGCCGAAGACCGGGTGGAAGGCCTGACCCTGCGCTTGCGTGAAGATCAGATGAAGGGGGCGCGCGAAAGTTTCGACGAAACCGAAACCAAGCTGAGCGAGGCCAACAGCCGCGTCATCGACTTGCAGGAAAAATACAAGGTTCTGTCATCTGACATCGAGGTCAGCCTGATCACCAGCCAGATCGCCACCCTCGATGGCCAGTTGACGCTGGACCGTCTGTCGCTGGCGCAGATGGAATCCAACGAGACCCCCAACCTTGCGCGGATGGAACCGCTGAAACGCCGGATCGCCACGCTCGAATCCGAAATCGCCAGCCTGCGCTCGCGGATGACCGAAGACAGCACCAGCGGCCTGTCGCTCGCCCGCATTCAGAGTGAGTTGCTGGTGGCGCAAACCGATGTCGCGACCCGGCAGTTGATGCTCAGCCAATCCCTCGCCGCCATGGAAACCGCGCGGGTCGAGGCCAACCGCCAGACGCGCTATCTGTCGATCTCGGTCAGCCCCGTCGCCCCCGACGAGGCCGCCTATCCCCGCGCCTTTGAAAACACCATCGTCTCGATGCTGATCTTTGCCGGGGTGTACCTGATGATCTCGATGACCGTCGCCATCCTGCGCGAACAACTGACAGCCTGAGGCAATGATGAAAACCGTATCCTTCGGCGGCATAAGCGTCGGCAACCATTTACCATTATTGCTGATCGCCGGGCCATGTCAGCTTGAAAGCCTGGATCATGCCCAGATGATTGCGGGTGTCATGCGCGAGGCCTGCCATACCGCAGGCGCGCAATACGTGTTCAAAGCCAGCTACGACAAAGCCAACCGAACCTCGCTCAAAGGCAAGCGCGGCCTCGGGATCGACGGCGGCCTTGCCGTGCTGCAAGCGGTCCGCGCCATGGGCATCCCGGTTCTGACCGATATTCACGATGCTGAACAGGCGCGGCTGGCGGCGTCGGTGGTGGACATCATCCAGATCCCGGCCTTCCTGTGCCGCCAAACCGATCTTCTGATTGCGGCAGGCGAAACCGGTGCTGTGGTGAATATCAAGAAGGGGCAGTTCCTCGCCCCCGAAGGCATGGCGAACGTCGCCGAGAAAGTGGCCTCAACCGGCAACTCACGGATTTTACTCACCGAACGCGGCGTATCCTTTGGCTATAACGCTTTGGTCACCGATATGCGCAGCCTGCCGATCATGGCGCGCACCGGCTACCCGGTGATCATGGATGCCACCCATTCGGTGCAGCAACCCGGCGGGCTTGGCAACAGCACCGGTGGTCAGCGCGAGTTTGCCCCGGTGATGGCCCGCGCCGCCGTATCGCTGGGGATCGCGGGCGTGTTCATCGAAACCCACGAGGCCCCCGATACCGCCCCCTCGGATGGCCCGAACATGATCCCGCTGGCCCAGATGCCCGCCCTGATCCAAAGCCTGATGGCGTTTGACGCTTTGGCGAAAGCCGATCCGCTGCATGTCTGATGCTC
The DNA here is from genome assembly GCA_031384695.1 of Paracoccaceae bacterium. GTDB lineage: Bacteria > Pseudomonadota > Alphaproteobacteria > Rhodobacterales > Rhodobacteraceae > JANNAV01. Next base: position 1,360 of record JANNAV010000192.1, on the reverse strand, counting down.
AGACGGCCTGCCCCGCCGCCCAGCCCGAGGACCAGGCCCACTGAAAATTATAGCCGCCAAGCCAGCCTGTCACATCGACCACTTCGCCAATGAAATAAAGCCCCGAAACGCCTTTGGCCTCCATCGTGCGCCCGTCCAGCGCCCGGGTGTCTATGCCGCCCAAAGTCACCTCGGCGGTGCGGTAGCCTTCCGATCCCACCGGCACCAGACGCCAATCCTGCACCCGCGCCGCCACCCGCTCCAACGCCGCACCATTCTGGTCCGCCATCGTGCCCACCACCCCTGACGCCGTTTCCAGATGCCGCGCCAGACGGTCCGGCAGATGATGGCTCAGCACCGTCCGCAACGCCGCCCGCCCGTTTTCATGCTTTGCCGCCCGCAAAACCGCCGCCAGATCACGGCCCGGCATCAGATTCACCAAAACCTGCTGCCCCTCGCGCCAGTAGCTCGAGATTTGCAGCACCGCAGGCCCCGACAAGCCGCGATGGGTGAACAACATCGCCTCGTCAAAACAGGTCCGCCCCACCGCCACCCGCGCCTCCACCGCCACACCCGCCAGATCGCGCAGCCACGCCAGTTCCTGTTCGGCAAAGGTCAGCGGCACCAACCCAGGCCGCGTCTCCACCTGTGGCACATCAAAGGCAGCCGCAATCTGATAGCCCAACCCCGTCGCCCCCATTTTCGGAACCGACTTGCCCCCCGTCGCCACCACCACCGCCCGCGCCGTCACCGGACCGCGCGCGGTATCCACCTCAAACCCCGCCGTCCCGCGCCGCACTGCCCCCACCCCGCAGTTCAGCCAAAGCGCAACCCCCGCCCGCTCCATATCCCGCAGCAACATCGCCACCACCTGGGTCGCCGGTCCGTCACAAAACAACTGCCCAAGGGTCTTTTCATGCCAGGCGATCCCCGCCGCATCCAGCCGCGCAATGAAATCCCACTGGGTAAAGCGTTTCAGCGCCGAAAGCGCAAAGCGCGGATTGGCCGAGATGAACCGCTCGGGTGCTATGCCGAGGTTGGTGAAATTGCACCGGCCACCGCCCGATATGCGGATCTTTTCGCCCGCGGCCTTCGCGTGGTCGATCACCAACACCCGCCGCCCACGCCGCCCGGCCTCGATCGCCGCGAACATGCCCGCCGCCCCGGCACCCAGTATGACCACATCAACCCGTTCCATGGCCCCACCTATCCCCTGCGGGTAATGCATTCAACACCCAGCGATAATTTCCCGATTACCCCCTTGCAGCCATGCAGCCGCTTCGCTAAACACCCTCGCAGTTGGGGCGTCGCCAAGCGGTAAGGCATCGGTTTTTGGTACCGACATACCCAGGTTCGAATCCTGGCGCCCCAGCCAAATTTC
>JANNAV010000013.1:0-2795 GCA_031384695.1 Paracoccaceae bacterium | reverse complement strand
ATCGCGATGTAGGGGTGCTGGCAATTCGACAGTCAGCTTGACCGGTTGGCGCTTATCCGCCGTTGGCCCGTCGGCGTGGTCGCACTGATCGCCGCCACCGGCGCGCCATCGGCATCAAGCAACTCTTCGGGGCGCTCGCTGCGCAGTCATGCCTCCAGCAGCGCCAGATGGTCCGGATTACCGGCCAGCCTCGACAGTGGCACCTGATGCAACCGCCAGAACCCTTTGGTTTTCAACCCGCCCACCTGTTTCGGCCCGGTCGAGCCTTGTGGGGCGCACAGAATGATGACGGGCCAGACCGGGCGCGGCCGTGCGCCTGCCGGATCGGCCCGGGCCGCGCCTTGAATCGCCTGAATCCGCTGCATCGCGATGTCAAGCTCGCCGCCTTCATGGATCGGCCCCGGCACATCCGGGGCGGCATGGCTCAAGTTGCCGCCGGGATCGGAAAACTGCCGGAACAGCCACTGCATCCCCGGCGCATCCAGCGAAATGTCAGGGTACAGCTCGGTATAGGTGCCTTCCAGCCAAGTGTAGGCCACCATCGCCGGGCCGCCATGGTTCGCGCAGCAACGGGTTGTCGCGCAGATAGATCTGCCCCGCCGTCAGATCGTTTGCGGCGCGCCAGCAGGCGTCAATGTGCTGCAGATCGGTTTGCGGAAACGGGTTCGGTGCCGGATCATACGACCTTTCGCTTTCTTTCGGTGCCCGAAGTGCCCATATCCATTCCGAACGCAGACATCACGCCGCCCAAAGGATCGCATTTCCGATGACATCGCCGCGCGACCTTTCGGTGGCTTCCTACAACATCCACAAAGGCATCGGCACCGACCGGCGGCGCGATCTGGCGCGCACCGTGGCGGTGATTGCCGAGATCGGCGCCGATATTCTGGCGTTGCAAGAGGCGGATACCCGCTTTGGCACCCGCACCGGCCTGCTGGATCTGGAGCGTATCCGCCGTGATCTGGGGCTGATCGCAGTGCCGCTGGACGGCGTGGGCGATGCGCATGGCTGGCATGGCAACTTATTGCTGGTCCGCAACGCGCTGGTGCATCAGGTGCACCAGCTCATCCTGCCGGGGTTCGAGCCGCGCGGCGCATTGGTGACCGACATGCTGATCGACGGGCAGCCGTTGCGTGTGGTCAACGCCCATCTGGGGCTGTTGCCCGGCTCGCGTGCCACACAGGCCCGCGCGCTCTTGGACAAACTTGCCAGCCTCGAGGCGCGGCCAACCCTGCTGATGGGCGATCTGAATGAATGGCGCGGCACAGGTGCGGCGTTGAAAACCTTTGGCGAGCAGTTCACCATCGGCGATCCGCGCGCCAGTTTCCCCTCGCGCTATCCGCTGCTGGCGCTGGACCGGATGATGACCTGCACCCAGGGCGAACTGCTGGATATCGCCACGCATGACAGCCCGCTGTCCCGCCGCGCCTCGGACCATCTGCCGATCAAGGCGCGGCTGCGGCTGGCCCCGCAAACGACCGGGGGGATGTGATGACCGCACTGGCCGTGCAGGTTCTGCTCTGGATCGGCGTCGGCGCGGGTATCATCGGCCTTGCCTCCTGGCTGGCGCACCGGTCCTACCGGCGGTTTCTGCGCAAGGCGCGCGGGCCTGCATCCATGTCGCTTGGCCGGGGGGACGTTCCGACGCAACTCGACACGTTGCTGGATCCGCTCGAGGCACAGAACCCCGGCCAATCCGGCCTTGCGACCCTGCTCGACAATGCCGACGCTTTCGCCGCCCGCGCGCTGTCGGCGGCACAGGCGGGGCGCAGCCTTGATCTGATGTATTACATCTGGAACACTGATCTGACCGGCTGGTTGCTGATGGACGCTTTGTTCTCTGCGGCGAACCGGGGCGTGCGTGTCCGCCTGCTGCTGGACGACGTGAACGTGCAAGGGTTTGATCCGGCATTTCTGGCGCTGACCCAGCACCCGCTGATCGAGGTGCGGCTGTTCAATCCGACGCGCAACCGGGGCCATGTCATCCGCCGCACCATCGAGATGCTGCTGGGACTGGCACGGTTCAATCGCCGGATGCATGGCAAGCTGTGGATCGCCGACGGGCGGTTGGCGATCATCGGCGGGCGCAATATCGGCGACACGTATTTTGGCGCACGGGAAGTCGACATTCGCAACTCGGTTGATGCCGACATGGTGCTGGTGGGGCCAAAGGTGGCCGAGGTGGCGGCGCTGTTCGACAGCTACTGGAACCTTGGGCTTTCGATGCCGATCCTTGCGCTGTGGCCCGGGTTCAAGATGAATCTGGCCAAATTCTGTACCCGTCTGGCCTGCGAAGTCCGCTCCCCCCCGTCGCGGCGCTTCCTTGCGCGGACGCTGGAGGGGCGCACGGCAGCGGCGGTGCTGACGGCGCATCTGCACTGGACCGACAAGGTGCAGCTTCTGGCCGACCCGCCGGACAAGGCCTATGGCAACCACTCTGCCCCCTGGATGTCGACGGCCATCGCCGACATTCTGAACAACGCCCGGACCGAAGTGCGGCTGGTCACACCTTACTTTGTGCCGGGCCGGGCGGGGATCGAGGGGTTGACCGGGCTTGCGGAGCGGGGGGTCCGGGTCGGCCTGCTGACCAATGCGCTGTCGGCGACCGACATGCTGCTGGTCTATGGCGCCTACCGGCGCTACCGGGGCGAATTGCTGGCGGCGGGGGCCGTCATCCACGAGTTTTCGCCACGGCCCAAGCCGGGCCGCAAGCGTGACGTGCTGCATTCCAAGCTGTTCGTGATCGACCGAACGCAGGCCATCGTCGGCTCGCTCAACTTCGATCTGCGCTCGGC
>JANNAV010000167.1:0-2366 GCA_031384695.1 Paracoccaceae bacterium | reverse complement strand
GGATGCACATGGATGCGCTTGACCTGAAAGCGGTCGGCCAGCACCAGCGTCTCGAACCAGCCCCAGGGCCGGTGATCTTTCGGAAACTGCACCGCCTGCTTGGCGCCGCGCGCCTTCAGCGTCGCCACCGCCTTTTTCACGTTCTGCGCGTCCGACATGTCGGCCACCATCACCGCATCATGCATCGCCACCGCCACGATGTTGCGCAGGCCGATCCCCACCAGCTCGATATCCGGGCTTTCCGAGCGCAGCAGCGAATTGGTGCAGTCAAACGCCGTGGCATGGGCCGAAAGCGCGTTGCCCGACCCGTCGCGCGGGGTTTCCAGCCAGACGGATTCCCATCCCCCCAGATCCGACCAATGGCCGGCAAAGCGCACGACGCTGACGTTGCGGGCCTTTTCCATCACGGCGTAGTCGATGGAATCCTCGGGCACCTTTGCCCAGGCCACGGGATCAATGCGGATAAAGCCCAGATCCGGCTCGGCGGCGGCAAGGGCGGCGCGCGCGCCTGCAAGGATTTCCGGCGCATGCGCGGCAAAGGCCGCGATCATGGTCTTGGCCTGCGCCAGAAACACCCCGGCATTCCACAGATGGCGCGGATCGGCGAACAGTTCCGCCGCCCGCGCCGCATCGGGCTTTTCGATGAAGCGGTTCAGATGATGCACGCCGGGATGGGTCTCGTCGCCGGCTTCCAGCCAGCCATAACCGGTTTCGGCGCGCTGCGGCTGAATGCCGAAGGTCACGATCTGCCCCGCCTCGGCCGCCACCCGGCCCAACTCCACCGCCGCGCGAAACGCGGCCGGGTCGGCCACCGCGTGATCCGAGGGCACCAGCAGGATCAGCCCGTCGGGATCGGCTGCGGCCACCTGCAGGGCGGCTGCAATGGCGGCGGGGGCGGTGTTGCGCCCCTCGGGCTCGATCATGATGCCGCAAGGAGCAATGCCGCATTCGCTCAGCTGTTCGCTGACGATAAAGCGGAAATCATTGCCGGTGATGATCAGCGGGGCGGCAAACCCCGCCCCGGTAAACCGCCGCGCCGAGGCCTGAAACAGGCTTTCCTCGCCGAGGATATCGCCAAACTGCTTGGGGAAACTTTTGCGCGACAGCGGCCACAGCCGGGTGCCCGAGCCGCCGCACAGAAGGATGGGGGTAATCATGGCTGAACCTCGCCTGGGAGTGTTTCGTAAAGCTGGGAGTGTTTCATAAAGACCGGGGTGTTTCATAAAGCACGCTGTCGGCGTGAAAATAGCCCGTGATCATCGCCACGATATCAGGATCAAAGAAAGAGGCTTTGTCCAGACGTGGCAAGGCGGTGATTGCCGCAGGTAAAAGATCGGCCGCAGCCTCGCGCAGAATGCCGATGCCGCTGCCGGTGACATTGGTGGGCTGGCGCGGCAGTGTCCGGCCTGAACGGTTTTCCATCATGTCGGTCACCAGATCCATCTGATCGAAGCGGAAGATGTGGTCATAGCGGATGCCTTGCAGGTAATCGGCCTGCGGTCGCCAGTGCGGGTCCAGCTGATGCGAGGGCTGGGCGGTGATCCAGCTGATGAAATCCCGGAAGGTGATGCCAAGATCGGGGTCAAGTGCTGCCAGACCCTTGCCGCCCTGCACCGCCCCAACCACCGGATCGGTGTGAAAGCGGTTGTTCAGCCGGGTCCGCGCCAGCACGAATTTCTCGATATAGGCGCTGAGCAGCCGTTCTTGCGGCGCCCGCACCACGGCGAATTTGAAATACTCCGGATCCTGCATCAGCGCCCGCGCCTGATGCTCGGGGTAATCCCCCAGTTGCAGACCGGTGCGCACATGGTCGGTCAGGCCGTGCACATCGGTGAGCAGGATATCGGGATGCGCCACATCCGAGATCCGCACCATCTGCCGCTTGAGGAAGGTGCAGGCCACCTTGCCGATCGGACAATACAGGATTTGCGCATGGCGGCTGACGAACACCTGGGTCAGCGGCCATGGCAGGCCGTTCTTATGCGCCACTTCCCATTGCTGAAATTCGGGCGACAGCAGCACCGTCGAGGTGACGGCGGCATGGCTGCCCATCGCGGGCAGGGTGGTGGTGGCGCGCCTGCGGAATTCTCTGGTGCCCATCAGGGTGGTGCGCAGCGCATCGGGGCTGGCGCAATCCTGAAAATGCAGGATGGCCTCTTCCTCGGGCTCGCGCTCCATCACCTCGCGGAACACCTGCTGTACCACGTCGCGGCGCAGTTTCAGATGCGCCAGTTGGCCAAACAGCACCGGGTCGTAATGGCGAAAGGCGGTGATGTCGGGGGTCGGGTTCTGGGTGCCCCAGTCGGCCACCATCCGTTCGGCCTTGGCCAGCGTGGCGGCCGGAATCTCGACCCCCGGCACCAGCG
>JANNAV010000113.1:0-1597 GCA_031384695.1 Paracoccaceae bacterium | reverse complement strand
CGGCACCGCTTTCGCCGACCGTCTCGAAGGCAGCGCCGACGCCAACACCATTTTCGGCGGCCTTGGCAATGATTCCATCTCGGGGCTTGGTGGCGCAGACCGTCTGCTGGGCGACCGTGGCAACGATACCCTGACCGGCGGCCTCGGCAACGACGTGTTCGTGTTCGCGCCGGGCGGTGGCAATGACCGGATCACCGATTTCACCCTCGGTCAGGACAAGATCGAACTGCTGGCCGCCAATTCGCTGGCTGATCTCACCTTTGTCACCGTCGGCGTTGATGTGCGGATCGACTTCGGCACGCTGCACATGACGGTTGAAAACACCACGCTGGTGCAGATCAACGCCGCCGCGAACTTTCTGTTCTGACAAAACCAGACCGGTTCCGACCCGCCGCGAACCGGTCTACGGCCCCACCAGAACCGTGGGCGCTCCGACGACGATGCTGCCGCCATGCGCCGTCATATCGCCGATGCGGGCCTGCATGCTGCCGCCAACAAGTACGGTTGGTGATCCTATCGCGATGGCATCCGGCGGCCCCACGCAAATGCACATATCGCCAACCCGCGCCGCAGGCAGGCCGCAGATCAGCACCGTTGGCATCCCCGGGCTGACAATCGGCCCCCCCACATGCGGAACGGGCGGCGTTCCCGGGGTCACCATCGGACACACATGCATGTCGGTAAGCCGTGATGCGGGCATTCCCATAATCAACCTCGTCCTCTAAAGCGTGTTGCCTTCAATCGAATTAACTCTGCACCCCGAACGCGTTTGCAAAAGCAATCGCTGCCTCGGGGTGCAGAGTTAATATCTGAACCCCATCGAAGGCAACACGCTCTGAATGCCCTGAAACTCTGCGCCTTTCGCGTCAAAAGTCAAGCCTCCCGCACCAGCAGCCCCAGCGCCACCACCGTCAGCACCACGCCCCCCAGCACAATCACCGGCACCGGCTGTCCGCGCGCCATCTCCCACAGGATCACCCAGGCCGGCACCAGATAGGTATAGGCCATCACCTTGGCACTCGGCAGCCGCAGGGTGGCGTATTGCAACAGCACGAAGGTCATCGCACTCGCTGCCACCGCCACATAGATCAGGCACACCCAGACAATCCCCGGCAGCGCCCGCCAATCAGTCGCCCAGACATCGCGCCAGCCCCAGATCGCGAGCAGCCCGAACCCCGCCACCATCATCCCGAAGGTGAACACCACCGCAGGCTCGCCCCGGTTCAGTTTGCGCACCATTGGCGCATAAAGCGCGTGTGCCACGCAGCCAACAAAATAAACCGCCTCGCCCCGCCCAGCCTCCATCCGCGCCAGCGCCGCCAAATCGCCGCGAAAGATCACCCAGAGCGCACCCACGGCCCCGATGGCCAGTGCTGCCGCCATCCGCCCCGTGGTAACTTGCCCCAGCAACACCCAGCCGAACCCTGCCGCCATCACCGGCGTCAGCGTGAACACTGCCGCCATTGGCACCGCATGTGCCGTGCGCAACCCCTCGAACATCAGCACGAAATAGCTGGCCAACAACGCCCCCAGCACCAGATACCGCCACGGCGCCACCCATGCCCGGCGCGGCAACCCCGTGGTGGCCAGCGCGGCG
>JANNAV010000012.1:0-21729 GCA_031384695.1 Paracoccaceae bacterium | reverse complement strand
GCCTGATCGCCGCGTTTGTCCATGCTTTCCAGCAGCTTCTGGTTTTGCGCCGACCGCTCCACATCCACCCGCGTGCGCAAAAGTTCCGCCGCGCGCTCGGCGCGTTCCGCCATCGACCGCAGCCGCGCCGCCGCCGATTTGACCGTGCGCATCGCCGGATCATAGCGCCGCGCCATGAACTCGCCGAAGGTCTGCCTCTCACCCATCCGCTCTTCGCGCAGCGCCGCGATGCGTTGCAGCACGATGGCCTCATAGGCCTCCGTCGCCCCCATCCGGAACGACACCTGCACCGCCAGGCTTTCCAGTTCGGCCGATATTTCCAGCAACTCGTGCAGCGCCACATCGGCCGGGCGCGCCGTGCCGTCAAGCCCCGAAACCAGCGCCGACAGCCGCGGGTCAAGCGCGTTCAGCCGCCCGCTCATCTCGCGCGCGCGGATCAGCCCCAGCATCGACATCGCCCGGTAGGTCTCGATCTCGCAGAACCGCTGCACGATGCGGCCCACCCGCCGGGGGCCGGTGCCCGGGCGCACGAAAATGGCAAACCGCATATGCCCCGCCGGATCGATGCGGAAATCACCGGCCACGATCGCAGCCCCCCCCACCACCCGCGCCACCGCAAGGCTTTCGGGCACAAACCACTCCTCCAGCTTGGCCAGAACCTGCGCCTCGTTGTCGGGCAGCACCTCGACCCGCAGCAGCACCGAGGCCACCCGCACCCCCGGCGCGCGCGCCAGCCAATCGGCGGGAAACACGTCCACCTCCGCCGGATCAAACGCCCGCGCCGATACCCCCGCCGTAAAGGCCGAATAGGTCACAAACTCGGTGTGGCTTTCCCATTTCAGATCGGCCCGCCCGATGCTGCCCGAAAAATGCGTGGCCTCGGGCTGTGGATGGGCCGAGCCGTGCCGCTCAAGCAGCGCGCACAGATGCGTCCGGTCCGCCCCCCTGTCGCGGCTTTGCGCCCCGAGCGGCTCCTTGATCGCCAGATACACCGCCGTGCAAGGCACATCGAGCGAGGGGAACGGCCGCGCATGCAACTCGTTAACCAAAGCATAGCGCAGCGGGTGATCGGCAAGTTGGGTCATCGTGCGGCCTTTGGTCAGTCTTGATGCCCTATCAGGCCATGGGTGCTGCGGCACTGCCAGCGGAATGCTGGAATACTGGGGTATGCCGCGGCGCTGTTGCAAAAAAGCAAAACCCTTGCACCAAAGCCACCACCCTCACTCAATCATCGGCAACAGCGCATCCAGCGATTTCTTGGCATCGCCGTAGAACATCCGGGTGTTTTCCTTGTAAAACAGCGGGTTCTCAATTCCCGAATACCCCGTCCCCTGCCCGCGCTTGCTGACGAACACCTGTTTCGCCTTCCAGCATTCCAGCACCGGCATCCCGGCGATGGGCGAGTTCGGATCGTCCTGCGCCGCCGGATTGACGATATCGTTGGAGCCGATGACGATGGCCACATCGGTGCTGGGGAAATCCTCGTTGATCTCGTCCATCTCCATCACGATGTCATAAGGCACCCGCGCCTCGGCCAAAAGCACGTTCATATGCCCCGGTAACCGCCCCGCCACCGGATGAATAGCGAAACGCACCGTCTTGCCCGCCGCGCGCAATTTCCGCGTCAGTTCCGACACCGATTGCTGCGCCTGCGCCACCGCCATCCCATACCCCGGAATGATGATCACCGAATCCGCATCGTTCAGCGCCGCCGCCACCCCTTCGGCATCAATGGCAATCTGCTCGCCCGCGATCTCCATCGCAGGCCCTGTGGTGCCACCAAAGCCGCCAAGGATCACGCTGATGAAAGACCGGTTCATCGCCTTGCACATGATATAGCTCAGGATCGCCCCCGAACTGCCCACCAGCGCGCCGGTGACGATCAACAGATCATTGCCCAGCGTAAAGCCGATCGCCGCCGCCGCCCAGCCGGAATAGCTGTTCAGCATGGATACCACCACCGGCATATCCGCACCACCAATCCCCATGATCAGATGATAGCCGATAAAGAACGCCAGCAACGTCATCGCAATCAGCGCCCCGATCCCCGCCCCGTTGAAATACATCCCCAACAGGATCAGCGACCCCACCGCCGCCGCCGCGTTCAACCAATGCCCCCCCGGCAGCTTGGTGGCCTTGCCGTCCACCTTTCCGGCCAGCTTGCCAAACGCCACCACCGAACCGGTGAACGTCACCGCCCCGATGAACACGCCCAGAAACACCTCAACCCGCAGGATAGAGATCTCCACCCCGCCCTTATGCGCCAGCTTGGCCGCAAAACCAATCAGTTGCGATTTCGCCCCCTCGTCCATCGCAAGCACGCGCGAAAGCTCGATATCGGCGTTGAAGCCGATGAACACCGCCGCAAGGCCCACGAACGAATGCAGCGCCGCCACCAGTTGCGGCATCTCGGTCATCTGCACCCGCGTCGCCACCATCCAGCCCAGCACCGAGCCCACCGCTACCATCACCGCGATGATCCACACATGCGCCACATCCGGGCTGAAGATCGTCGCAAACACCGCCAGCGCCATGCCCGCAATGCCGTACCACACCGCGCGCTTGGCGCTTTCCTGCCCTGACAACCCGCCCAGACTCAAAATAAACAACACAGCCGCCGCGATATAGGCCGCCGAGACAATACCAATGCTCATGGCTTCCCCCTCACGATTTCTGGAACATGGCGAGCATCCGGCGCGTGACCAGAAAACCCCCCACGATATTGATGGAAGCGATCAGCACCGAAACGGCGGCAAGGCTGACCACCAGCCAGTTGCCCGAGCCGATCTGCAACAGCGCCCCAAGGATCACGATCCCCGAAATGGCATTGGTCACCGCCATCAAAGGCGTGTGCAGGGAATGGCTCACATTCCAGATCACCGAAAAGCCGATGAAACAGGCCAGCGCAAACACGATGAAATGCTGCATGAACTCGGCCGGGGCCGCAAAGCCCACCAGCCCCAGCAGCACCCCCGCCCCCACCAGCAATCCCACTTGCGAACGGGTCTGCGCGCGAAAAACCGCCACCTCCTGCGCGCGCCGCTCCACCGGCGTCAACTCCACCGCCTTGGGCTTCGGCTTGGCGCTCGCTATCGCCGCGATCTTCGGTGGCGGCGGCGGATAGGTGATCACCCCGCCATGCGCCGCCGTCGCCCCCCGGATCACGTCATCCTCCATGTTATGAACGATCACGCCATCTTTCTTTGGGGTAAGATCGCTCACCATGTGCCTGATATTGGTGGAATAAAGCGTCGACGCCTGTGCCGCCATCCGGCTGGGGTAATCGGTGTAGCCCACGATGGTCACGCCGTTCTCCGACACGATCTTCTGATCCATCACCGTCAGATCACAGTTGCCGCCACGCTCCGCCGCAAGGTCCACCACCACCGAGCCGGGGCGCATCATGGCCACCATATCGGCCGTCCACAGCTTTGGCGCAGGCCGCCCCGGTATCAGGGCCGTCGTGATCACGATATCCATCTGCGGTGCCAACTCGCGGAACTTCGCCAGTTGCTTTTCGCGGAACTCAGGCGAAGACGGCGCCGCATAGCCCCCGGTCGCCGCCCCATCTTGCGCCGCCTCAAACTCCAGATAAACGAAACTGGCCCCCATGGATTCGATCTGCTCGGCCACCTCGGGGCGCACATCAAAGGCATAAACCACAGCCCCCAAAGAGGCCGCCGTACCAATCGCGGCCAGACCGGCCACCCCCGCCCCCACGATCAACACCTTGGCCGGCGGCACCTTGCCCGCCGCCGTCACCTGACCGGTGAAAAACCGCCCGAAATTCGCCCCCGCCTCGATCACCGCCCGGTAGCCTGCGATATTCGCCATCGACGACAGCGCATCCATCTTCTGCGCCCGGCTGATGCGCGGCACCATATCCATCGCCACCACAGTGGCACCGCGCGCGCGGCACGTCTCCAGCAACTCCGGGTTCTGCGCCGGCCAGAACATCGAGATCAGCGTCTGCCCCTCGCGCAGCAGCTTTGCCTCCGCAGGCTCCGGCCCCCGCACCTTCACCAGCACATCCGCCGCCTTGTAAAGGGCGGCTGCGGTTTTCACCACCTCAACCCCCACGCCCTGATAAAGCGCATCGGCAAAACCCGCCCGCAGGCCCGCGCCTGCTTCGATCACGCAAGTATGCCCCAGCTTGATCAGTTGCACCGCCGAATCCGGCGTCATCGCCACCCGCGCCTCGCCCGCCACGATCTCTTTTGCCGCACCGATTTTCATGCTCTCTCCCTCATTCTCTCTCGCCCGCGCGTCGCCTCAAATCCAGCGCCGCACCCGCACAAACCACTCCGCCGCCGGATCGCCAAACGTCTCGGCCAGCCGCTCTTCCTCTACCGTGATGAACCGGTCCTGCACGATCCATACAAATCCCGCAACCACCGCCAACCCCAAGAGCGTATCCATCCAGAACGCAGCCCCCAGCAGGATCAGCGTATCGCCAAGATAGATCGGATTGCGCGAGATGCCAAAAACCCCCTCAGTCACCAGCGCCGACGGCACCCCGCGCGGATTGACCGTCGTTTGCTTCGCCCGCATCAGCATTAACGCCGAAACCATCAACCAAGCCCCAAACGCCACAAAAGCCAGCCCCAGCCCCGCGCCATAGCCACCAAATCCCACCGGAAAGCCAATCCACCCCAAAATCACGATGATGACAAGCCCGCCCGCAAACCAGACCGGCGGCCAATCAAGCCACTTTGCAAATTGCTCCATGCCGCCCCCCATTTTCTGCATTTGCATCATGCCCGTCCCGCGCCCCTTTGCAATCGCTTTCGCGCCATCCGGCGGCATTTCCACCCCCCCGGCTTCCCTTGGCACTGGCACGCCCACAACCATTTCAAGCTTGAAACTTTTCCGGTATCCGCTATTGCTCGCACAAACGCAGGGGCGCAGTGTGGACCCCCGGAAGGAGCCGCAAGATGACCCTTGATTTCGCCGCCACCAAAGCCCTCTTTCATCTGCCCGCGAACCTGGTCTATCTCGACGGCAATTCGCTTGGCCCGCTGCCCAAAGCCGCCGCCGCCCGCGTCCATCAGACCGTCACCGCCGAATGGGGCGAGATGTTGATCACCGGCTGGAACAAGGCCGGCTGGATGGACAAACCCACCCTGATGGGCAACCGCATCGCCCGCCTGATCGGGGCCGAGCCCGGCCATGTGGTGCTGGGCGATACCCTGTCGATCAAGGTCTATCAGGCGCTGGCCTCGGCCCTCGAACTGAACCCCACCCGCCGCGTCATCCTGTCGGACACTGGCAACTTCCCCTCCGATCTTTACATGGCCGAGGGCCTCTGCCGCACCCTTGGCAACAGCTACAGCCTGCAAACCGTCGCCCCCGAAGCGCTGCACGACGCCATCGACGAGGCCACCGCCGTCACCCTGATCACCGAGGTCGACTACCGCACCGGGCGCAAACATGATATGACGGCCCTGACTGCCCGCGCGCATGCGAAAGGCGCGCTGACCGTCTGGGATCTCGCCCATTCCGCAGGCGCTTTTCAGGTGGAACTGGCTGCGGCCCGCGCCGATTTCGCGGTGGGCTGCACCTATAAATACCTCAACTCCGGCCCCGGCGGCCCCGCCTTCATCTATGTGGCCCCCCAGCATGCCAACACCGCGCGCCCGGCACTTTCGGGCTGGCTGGGCCACGCCGCGCCTTTCGCTTTCGACCCCGATTACCGGCCCGGCACCGGGGTGGAGCGGATGCGCGTCGGCACCCCGCCGATCCTGCAGATGGCGGCTTTGGAGGCAGCCCTTGATATCTGGGATCAGGTCGACATGGCCGCCCTGCGCGCGGCCTCCCTCGCTCTGACCGACCAGTTCATCGCGGGCGTCGAGGCCACCTGCCCCAGCCTCACCCTCGCCACCCCCCGCCCCCATGCGCGGCGCGGCAGTCAGGTTTCCTTTCACCACCCCGAGGCCTACGCCATCATGCAGGCCTTGATCGCTCAGGGCGTGATCGGCGATTTCCGCGCTCCCGATATCCTCCGCTTCGGCTTCACCCCCCTCTTCATCGACGCCGCCGACGTGGCCCGCGCAATCACCACCTTGTCCGACATCATGGCCCGCGCGCTGTGGGATACCCCCGCCTACAAGATCCGCGCCAAAGTCACCTGAGCCCGCGCCAAAAAACCAACGCCCGCCCCCCCTCTCCCCAAGGTCAAACCATGGCCCCCACTCTGCGCCTTTACCGCCCCGAAGACCGCGCCGCCGTGGCCGCCGTGTTTTACCGTGCGGTGCGCGAGGGTGCCGCCGCCCATTATCCGGCAGCCGAACTTGCGGCCTGGGCCTCCTCCCCCGAACCGGACTGGGCAAAGCCCGACAAGTTGCTGAACCAATGGTGTTATGTCGCCGAAAATGCCAACCGGCTCACCGGCTTCTTCTCGATGGACACGACCGGCTATCTCGACATGGCCTTCGTCCTCCCCGAGGTGATGGGCAACGGCACCGCAGCCGCCCTTTATGACGCCGTGATGGCCCGCGCCAAAGCCGCAGGCATCACCCGCTTCACCGTCAAAGCTGCGCACCAGTCCAGCCGCTTTCTTGCGCGGCGCGGCTGGCAGTTGGACCGGATGGAAACCTTTACCGAAGACGGCGAAACCTACGTTGCCGCCCTGATGTTTCTGGAGCTGCCCGCATGACCTCTGATCCCGCCACCCCCGATCCGGCCCCGCCTTTCGATCCGGAAAAAGACGGCGCGCAGATGGCCTTTGATGGCCGCGTGTCCTACGGCGACTATCTGCACATCGACCAGATCCTCACCGCCCAGACGCCGCTTTCCACCGCCCATGACGAGATGCTGTTCATCATCCAGCACCAGACCTCGGAACTCTGGATGAAACAGGCCCTGCACGAACTTGACGCCGCCCGCCGGATGATCGCCGCAGGCCGCGCCCGCGAGGCGTTCAAGATGCTCGCCCGCATCGCCCGCATTTTCGAACAGCTGAACAACGCCTGGGACGTGCTGCGCACCATGACCCCCTCCGATTACACCACCTTCCGCGATGATCTCGGCCAGTCCTCGGGCTTTCAGTCCTGGCAATACCGCCTGATCGAATTTGCCACCGGCAACCGCAACCTCGCCATGCTGAAACCCCACGCCCACCGCCCCGACATCATGGCCAAACTCAACGCCGAACTGGCCCGCCCCACGCTTTATGACGAGGCGCTGCGCCACCTCGCCCGCACAGGCCTGCCCATTCCCGAGGCCATCCTCACCCGCGACCTCTCGCAACCATGGATCGAAAACGATGCTGTGCGCGCCGCCTGGGAAACCGTCTACCGCGATCCCACCCGCTATTGGGAAGCGTATGAGCTGGCCGAAAAGCTGATGGACTATGAGGATTATTTCCGCCGCTGGCGCTTCAACCACGTCACGACGGTAGAGCGGGTGATCGGCATGAAACGCGGCACCGGCGGCACCTCGGGGGCCAGCTATCTCAAACGCATGCTGGCCATCGAACTTTTCCCCGAACTCTGGCACCTGCGCACCACGCTTTGACGCGCAGGGCGCAAAGTGACGCAACGCTCCCGCCCCAACGCCCGAAACAATTACCCGCAACCGCACCCGTCGGCCAAATCGGCCAATCCCCAACCCGCACGCCGAAAATTGATCACATTTCGGGCGGCTTTTGCCCCCCCGCCGCCGCTTGGGGCTTTGACGCGGCTTTGCTCCTCCACTAGGGTCTTGGCAACAGAATCCCGGCACCAAAGCGTATTGGTGCCATTATCGGTGGTAATCTTATGCGGCACAGCCTGTTGAAACTGCTCATCGCTTCGGCCATTTCCCTGACCCTCACCGCCTGCGTGCCGGGCGAGGCGCTGGTCGGGGCGGGCCTCGCCCAACCGCCCGCGCCAAAGCTGGTCGAAGGCGTTTATGGCGCCGCGCAAGACACGAATTTCGCGCTGCCCGCCGTGCCGGTCGAAAAAGTGCCGCCGCAGTTTCTGCGCCAGACCGTGCGCTACGAATCCGATCAGCCCGCAGGCACCGTCATCATCAACCCCGCCGCGCGGTTTCTCTATCTGATCACCGGCAAAAATCAGGCGACGCGCTATGGCATCGCGGTGGGCCGCGCCGGTTTTGAATGGTCGGGCGAGGCCGTGGTGGCCGAGCGCAAACTCTGGCCCACCTGGACCCCGCCCGCCGAGATGATCGAACGCAAACCCGAGCTTGCCAAATGGGAAAAAGGCCAACCCGGCGGCCTGACCAACCCGCTCGGCGCCCGCGCGCTTTACCTGCTGTCGAACGGGGTTGACTATGGCTACCGCATCCACGGCACGCCCGAGTGGAACTCCATCGGCACCAACGCCTCGTCGGGCTGCATCCGCATGATCAATCAGGACGTGATCGACCTTTACGGCAAAGTACCCGAGGGCGCCAAAGTGATCGTGCTGAACGCCGACGGCACGGTGCCGGTCGGCCTGAAACTGCCGCCCAAAGCGCCGGTGAAAAAGAAGGCCGCCGCCAGCGCGCCAGCCCCCAAACCCGCGCCGATCATCATCCAGAAACCAAACGTGATCCCCGCCCCGATCATCACCGGCCCCACCACCGTGGCAACCCCCGCGCCGGTTGTAGCCGCGCCGGTTGTGGCCGCGCCGGCAGTATCAACGCCCGCCGCCTGCGCCACAGCGCTTGTCAACGGCCTCTGCCCAAGCCCCTGAACCGGGGGCAGCCGCCCCTGACGCAGATCAGGGGCGGGCCGGGCTTACAACCACCTGTCGTAATCGCTGACCAGCAGATGCGTCGGTGCCACATCTTCCTCGATCTCGGCAAACCGCCCGATCGGCGCGCGGAACACATTGTCGGTCACATCGTCATTCACCGTTGAAACCTCGCCGATCAGCACATCGCCGCCCTCGCCCCAGAAGGCGTGCCAATCGCCGGGCATCAGTGTCACCGACTGCCCCGGCGCAAGGTGCAGCCGCTCGCCCGGCGCATAGGCCCGCGCGATGCCGTCGCAATGCACCACGCCGCCCCGGTCGGCTGCAAAGCCGCCCGCGTCGTCCGAGCCATACAACTCCACCACCAAAGTCGCCCCGCCCCGGTTGATGATATCTTCCGCCTTGATCACATGGGTGTGCATCGGCGAAAGTTGATCCTGTTTAGATATCAACAGCTTCTCGGCATAACACATGCCACCGCCGCGCTGCAGATCGGCCAGTTGGCCGTTCCTCAGGGTGAACAGGAACAGCCCCAGCGTGTCATACCGCCCCTGACCGTAATCGGTGATATCCCAGCCCATCCGCGCACTTACGATCCTTCCGGCATCACTGCGCGCCCGAAACTCTTCGGGCGACCAATAGGCAAACGGCGGCAGCACAAAGCCGTAGTGGCGGATCATCGCATCCGCTTCTGCCATGATCTCATTCACCCGTGACCGCTTCATGTCCCGCTCCCTGCTAATGCCTGATCCCGCCTATATCCCAGCCCGCGCTTCCAGCAAAGCCATCTGCCGCCGGAACCGCCAGATCAGCGCGCCCGCCGCCACCACCAGCCCCAGCATGAACCCGGTCCAGATCCCCGGCGCGCCCATCCCGCCCCAATGGCCCAGCCCATACCCGAGTGGCAGCGATAAAACCCAATAGGCCAGCACCGAAACCATCGCGGGCCAGGCCGTGTCCGACAGCCCGCGCAATGCGCCCTGCATGGTTGATTGCACCCCGTCGATCACCTGAAACAACGCGAATATCACCATGATCGCGGCGGCCATGCTGATCACCTCGGGCTCCGTCACCATCAGTGCCGCCACCCACCGCCCCGCCAGCGCCAAGGCCAAAGCCGAAAGCACCAGCCACCCCGTCACCAGCACCAAAGCCGCCCGCACCACCGCCCGCAGGCTCTCCGTCCCACCCGCACCCCCACCCGCACCCCCGCCCGCACCCCGGGCCTGCGCCACCCGGATCGCCACCGCGCCCGCAACCCCCACCGGCACCATGTAAAGCACGCCGCCCACCGCCATCGCCACCTGATTGGCCGCCAAAGCCACCGTGCCAAACGCGCCCACCATCATGGTGGCCACCGCCACCGACCCGCTTTCCACCACATACAAAAGCCCCAGCGGCGCCCCCTCGCGCAGGGTCGCAGCAATCTCCACCCGCGCGATATCGCGGCGCAGCCGCAGCCGCCGCGTGGCATAGGCCCATCGCCAATAGGCCAGCGCCGCCATCAGCGCCGCGGTTTCCGCCAGCACCGAGGCAATCCCCGCCCCGGTCAGGCCCAGGGCCGGAACCGGGCCAAACCCGTAGATGAACACCGCGTTCAGCGGCACGTTAAGTGCCACCGCCATAAAGGCGAAAACCGTGCCGGTCCAGGGCCGGTCCACCGCCTCAAAGGCCGATTTGAACACCGTCAGCACCGCGTAAGGCACCATGTAAAGTGCGATCAGCGCCCAATAGCCCGGCATCACCTCCAGCACCTCCGCAGGCTGCCCCATCCGGGCCAGCAACGGCCAGATCGCCGCCATCACGCCCGCCGCCCCGATGCCGATGGCCAGCCCCAGCACCAGCCCGTTGCGCAGGATCAGCGGAATGCGCCGTGCCTCGCCCGCCCCCCAGGCCGCCCCGATCCGTACCGAAAGCGCTGAAAGCAACCCGTAAATCGCCGAATACAGCAACCCCGCCGCCGCCCCCGTCAACCCCACCGCCGCCAGCGGCACCGCCCCCAAAGGCGCCAGCATCACCGAGTCCGCCACCGTGATCAAAGTCGAGGCCGCCAGCCCCGCCACAATCGGCACCGCCAGCCGCAACACCCCCCCAACCTCGCCCCAAACCGCCCGAACCCCCACCATATCCCCACCCTCCCAAACCCGCCGCTTCAAACACATCGCCCCAACCAACGGTCTCAACCAACCATCCGCATCTCCGGTCCCACTTCACCGGCCGCATCCCGCGCACCGCAATCCCGCGCACCGCAATCCCGCGTCGCTGCCCAACGCGCACCAGCCCCGGGTCCGCCATCGCCAGCATGCACTGCCCTGCCGATAGTCCGGTACTATGCCTGCACCTGCTTCCCGGTCACCGCCTGCCCGTCGCCCTCCTCCAGGCCCCCTTGCGACACCGCCAAAACTAACATACACTTGGTATGTCAAATACAAATCCCCGCCCCGATTGTCAATCGCATCGCATGCCAACCCCCCGCCGCAGCCGCGCCGATATGGCGCAACACACCACCGAAGCGCTGCTTGCCGCCGGCCGCGCTGCCTTTGCCGAAAATGGCTTTGCCGCCACCCCGCTGGAGGCGCTGGCCGCCGCGGCCAAAGTCACCCGGGGGGCGCTGCACCATCATTTCACCAACAAAACCGGCCTGTTCGAGGCCGTCCTGCGCCGCATCGTCGCCGAAGTTGCCGCAGAAGTTGCAACCGAAATGAACGCAAAGCTGAATGCCGCAGGGTCAGCCGCCCCCGATGACTGGATCAGCTTTCAGCGCGGCTTTCATGCCTATCTTGATGCCATCCTGCGCCCCGACCGCCGCCGCATCCTGTTTCAGGATGGCCTTGCCGTACTGGGGGTGAAAACCTTCGATATCCTGATGGAATCCGATTTTGGCACGATGGTCGAGGCGCTGCGGCGGCTGATCACCACTGGACGGATCGCCGCCACCGACCCCGAGGCGCTTGGCCACCTGATGAACGGTGCTGCCATCAACCTGGCCTTCTGGGCCGCCGAAGGCGCGCCTTCCGACAACCGCCTGCCCCGCGCCCATGCCGCCTTGCAAACCCTGTTCGACGGCCTCACCCGCTGACGCGGTGCAAGTTTGCAAGGCACCGGAACGCCGGAACCAGTTGCCTTGCAGACGCGGGGCCAGTCGCCTTGCAGGCGCGGGGCCAGTCGCCTTGCAGGCGCGGGCTGCCCGGCGGCGCGTCACGCAGCCAAAGCTACCCCCGCGCGGCCCAATCCGCCGCTGCCGCGCCAAACGCCTCGAACAGCGGGCGCGATACCGGGTCTGCCGCCGCCTGCCACTCCGGGTGCCACTGCACGGCAAGGGTAAAGCCAGCCGCCCCCTGCACATAGATCGCCTCGGGCGTGCCGTCGGGCGCCACACCGTCGACCGCAATCCCCTGACCCACCCGCGCAATCCCCTGCCCGTGCAGCGTGTTGGTCATCACCTCGGGCGCGCCCATCAGATGGTGAAACACCCCGCCCTCGGTAAAGCGCACCGGATGGCGCAGCGCGAACTGCTCTTCCAGCGTGCCCTCCGGCGGCATCCGGTGGTTCATCCGCCCCGGCAGATCGCGGATCTCGGGGTAAAGCGTGCCGCCCAGCGCCACGTTCACCTCCTGAAAGCCCCGGCATACCCCCAAAAACGGCTGCCCCCGCGCCACGCAAGCCCGGATCAACGGCAGGGTGATGGCATCGCGGCCGCGGTCAAACGCCCCGTGCGCCGGGGTTTCATCCTCGCCATACTCGCCCGGATGCACATTGGGCCGCGCGCCTGTCAGCAGGAAACCGTCGCACAGCTCCAGCAATTCCGCCACCGACACAAAGCGCGGATCGGTTGGTATGATCAACGGCAGGCATTGCGACACCTGCGCCACCGCATCGGAATTCATGGTGCCGCTGGCATGCACGGGATAGCGGTCATTCATCGCATAACTGTTGCCAATGATCCCGACAACCGGCCGCAGCCCCTTGGTTCTGTTCATGGTCCCGCCGCCCGCGCGTTGCCTGCACGCGAAGTATAGGCAGAGCCTGTGGCAAGAGAAAGGCCGATTGCACCGCCTGGCCCCGCTTTGCCTCAGATCATCTTGACCTGCCTTTCCCCAGCGGGAAGCCGCCTGAAAAACCGTCACCAAAGAAAGGATCGTCCCATGCCGCGTTTCCCGATACCGCCACCGCCGCCTTCTCGCCACAACCTTTCTGATCGCTCTTTCCTTCACCGGCCTGTCCCTCACCGGCCTGTCCCTCACCGGCCAGACGGAGACTCGTTCGGCCCATACCGCCACCACCCCCGGCGCCTTGGCCGCAGCCCCGGCTGCCTTCACCGCCGCCAAGGCGAAAATGCACCCGGATATGGCGGGCCCCCACACCGACAACCCCGACACCGATTTCATCAACGGCATGATCCGCCACCATCAGGGCGCGGTCGAGATGGCCAAAATCATCCCCGAACACGGCCACGATCCCGAGGTCAAAGCCTTCGGCCAAAAGATCATCGACGCTCGGGAGGCCGCGATCACCCGGATGCGGGACTGGCTCGCCTGACACGGCAGTTGAAACGTTCTGCGATTGATCCGACCCGCCGGATCAATCGCCAACCGCCGCAATCCCGGCCGCGCGCACCCGTTGGCTGGCGCGCAATCTGTCGCTGCTTGACGGCAAACCGCCCAGCCCGACACGCCAACCGCCAAACAGCCCCTGCAACAGCACCGATCACCCCGGCCATCTTCTGCCCATTTTCACGCGGATCTTCACGCCTGCAAACCACCACCCACACCGCCCCAGCGGTAGCCGCCCAACCCCCCGCCGCCAATCACCCGCGCGCCCCGCCGCCACCACCAATCGCCACCCCGCAAGCACCCCTCCTTGCCCAGAACCCGCCCCGCGCAGCCCCCATCCTCCCCGGCACCAACCCCAACTCCACCATACTCCCGCACCGTCCTCCCTGCACCGCCCCCCGACACCGGCCCTTTCTCCGCCCCCCGTCACAGGCCCCGGTCACCGGCTCCCGCCAAGCCCCCCTACACCGACCACGTCACGGCCCCGGTCACCGGCCCCGTCACCCGCGCGCTACTTTGGCCCGCCAGTACCGGCCCCCCGACATTGCCCCCCCGGCATTGGCTCCCCGTCACAGGCCCTCTACACCGCCTCCCCAACACCGCCTCCCCAACACCGACGCTTAACACCGGCGCCTAACACCGGCTCCCTCCAATCCCCTTCCTACACCGGCCCCTTACAACGGCCCCGGTCACCTGACCCGTCACCCGCGCGCTACTTTGGCCCGCCAATACCTGCCCGCCCCCGATGCCATTCCGTCTTGCCCCAACCCCCACCGCAATGTCGCATTCGGGCAGGCAGGCCTGCGCAATCCGGCCTACACCTGAGCGCACCCCCTCAGGAACCCAAACCCCGAATGCCGCATCAGCCCCCCGCGCCCCAGCCCCCCGCCCCCCAACCTCTTGCCCCCCAACCCCTTGCCCCCCAGCCCCTTGCTCACCTCCGGACCCCACGCCTCCTTTCCTCAGATCCCCTCTCCCCGGGCCTGCCGTCCCTGAGCCCCCTTATCCCGGCCCCCCTTACCCCGGTGCCTCGACTCTCCCCGGGCCACCCGTCAACGGCCCCTCTCGCGCCGAGCCCGCGCTCCCCGGGCCTCCCATCCCCTGCCCCTCAACCCACTGCTGCTCACCGCCCACCGGCCCTCCTTTCCCGGGCCCCTCTCTTGCCGAGCCCGCGCTCCCCGGGCATTCCATCCCCTGACCCCCAACCCCCTGCGGCTGACCGGCCACCGGCCCTCCTTTCCTCGGGCTCGCGCTCCCCGGGCCTCCCGGCCCCGGGTTCCTTTACCCCGGCCCCGTGCCTCCCCCCGGGCCGCCCTTCCCCGGCCCCCCTGCCCACAATCCCTCTCCTCTCCCCGGGCCATCCGTCCCCGGCCTCCCTATCCCCGGTCCCCCACTCCCCGGAACCTCTCACCCCGGAACCTCTCACCCCGGTCCCCCTCTCCCCAGACCCGCTGCCCCCGGCTCCTTTGTCCCCCGCCACCCGCCCCCTGACCGGGGTTGCGCTGATGCTGGGTGCGATGGCCAGTCTGCCCTTCATCGACGTTCTGGCCAAACTGCTGGGCCAGCAAGGCGTGCCCATCCTGCAGGTGGTGGCCGCCCGACTGACCCTTGGCGCGCTGGTCACGCTGCCCTTCGCGCTGGGCTTGCCCGGCATCCGCCGCCACGGTGCCCGGGCCCTGCTTCCCGCCCGCCCGTTTTACCATGCTCTGCGCGCGGCCTTCCTGATCAGCGCCACCTACACGTTCTTCGAGGCCCTCAAATATCTCCCCATCGCCGACGCGCTGGCCATCTTCTTCGTCCAACCCCTTGTCATCACCGCACTTTCCCCCTTGGTTCTGGGCGAGAAAGTCGGCCCCCGCCGCTGGTCTGCGGTGGCTGTGGGCTTTGTCGGCACCCTCATCATCATCCGCCCCGGCATGGTTTCGGTGAATCCCGGCAGCCTGCTTGCCCTGTGTGCGGGCACCAGCCTTGCGATCTATTTCGTGATGACCCGCAAGATCGCGGGCCAGTCCCCCGCCCTGCTGACCACGCTGCACACCAACCTGATCGGCGCGCTGCTGCTGGCCCCGGTCATCCCCTTTGTCTGGCTTGCCCCCACGCCCGGCCAATGGGCGATGCTGGCGGGCCTTGGCGTGATTGCCACCTTCGGCCATTACCTGATCGTGCGCGCCTATGACCATGCCGAGGCGTCGCTGCTGGCCCCCCTCGCCTATACCGAGATGATCGTGGCCACCGCCGTCGGTTGGTACTTTTTCGCCGACCTGCCAGACAGATGGACCATCCTGGGCGTATCGATCCTGATCGCCTCGGCGATCTACATCTCGGTCCGCAGCCGGGGCCAAAGCCCAGAACCGCACCCCTGACCCGCCACGCCTCTGACCCGCCACACCCCTGACCCGCCGCATCTCTGACCCGCCGCATCTCTGCTGATGCCAGCCCGCCCGCCCCCCCAACACCCGAGCCTCAATGCCCCACGCCATCCACCTCGTCTTCGATCTGCTGGCAGCGGCCCTTGCCTTTGCCGCCACGCTCGCCGCCTATCATTGGCGGATCAAATCCGGCGCGGGGCTGGCGCAAATCACCCCGCCCTATGCCGTGGCCCTTGTCGCAGGCGCAGTGATCGGCGGCGTTGGCCTTGGCACCGCCAACCTCGTGCTGTCCGGCCTTCCCGGGCTTGGCCGCTCCATTCTGGGGGCGATGGCAGGCGCTATCACCGCCATCGAGATCTACAAATACCGCCGCGGCATCACCGCCAGCACCGGCCTGATTTTCGTGGCCTCCTTCCCGGTTTCGGTGCTGATCGGCCGCATCGGCTGCTTTCTCAGCGGGCTTGCCGACAACACCCACGGCATCGCCACCCGCTTGCCCTGGGGTCATGATTTTGGCGACGGCATAGCCCGCCACCCGGTGCAACTCTACGAATCCGCCCTGATGGCGCTGTTTCTCGCCTATGCCATAACCGCCGCCCACCGCCGCAAGCCATTCTTCATGGCCAACGGCTTTTATCTGATGGTCGCCGCCTACGCGGGCCAGCGCTTCATGCTCGAATTTCTCAAACCCTATGCCAGCGTCGCAGGCCCGTTGAACCTGTTCCAGCTTGTTTGTGCGGGCCTGCTCGCCTACGCTTTCATCATGATCCGCCGGAACTCCCATCGGAGCCCCCATGTTCGAGCGTAAACTCGCCCCCTACCTGTTTCACGGCCAAACCGTGTCGCTTTGCGAAACCTGTCTCGCGCCGGTGCCCACCAAGGTGATCATCGAGGGCGATGATGTGTATTACCTCAAACGCTGCCGCACCCACGGAGTGAGCAAGGCGCTGATTTCCACCGACGCCGCTTATTGGAAATCCTGCCTCGACTGGATCAAACCCTCCGACCGTCCGCAAACCGCGCAAACCCGCATCGACGACGGCTGCCCCTATGATTGCGGCCTCTGCCCCGATCACGAACAGCACTCCTGCCTCGCCCTGATCGAGATCAACGATCACTGTAACCTCACCTGTCCGGTCTGCTTTGCCAATTCCTCGCCCGCCCGCGACGGCACCCGCACGCTGGCCGAGGTCGAGGCCATGCTCGACGCCCTGATTGCCTCCGAAGGCGAGCCCGACCTTGTGCAGATCTCGGGCGGCGAGCCGACGCTGCACCCGCAGATCATCGACATCCTGCGTCTGGCCAAATCGAAACCGATCCGCCACCTGATGCTCAACACCAACGGCATCCGCATCGCCCGCGATCCGGCTTTCGTGGCCGAACTGGCAAGCCTGAAACCCGGTTTTGAGGTTTACCTGCAATTCGACAGCCTGCGCGCCGAGGCGCATCAGAACCTGCGCGGTGCCGACCTGACCCGCATCCGCCAGCAGGCGCTGGAAAACCTCAACGCCGCCGGCATCTCCACCACCCTTGTCGCCACCGTCAAGAAAGGCGTCAACGATCAGGATATCGGTGCCATCATCAGCCACGCCCTGACATGGCCCTGCGTGCGCGGCGTCACCTTTCAGCCGATCCAGGACGCGGGCCGCAACGAGGGGTTTGACGCCAACGCCAACCGCACCCTGCTCTCCGACATTCGCCGCGCCGTAATCGAGGCCGACAACCCCTTCACCTCAGCCGACATGATCCCGCTGCCCTGTAACCCCGAATCGATCTCGATCGGCTATGGCCTGCGCAACGGCGCCAACGTCGTGCCGATCACCGGCTTTCTGCCGCGCGATACCCTGATCGAGGCCCTGCCCAACGCCGTCACCTTCGAGAAATACCCCGCCTTGCGCGCCCGGATATTCGAGTTTTTCTCGCTCTCCAACGCCCCCCACAACGCCACCGCCCGGCTCGAGGCGCTGCTCTGCTGCCTGCCCGAAATCGAGGTGCCCGCCGACATCGGCTATGACAACATGTTCCGCATCGCCATCGTCGAGTTTCTGGATCCGCACAACTTCTGCCTTGCCCGCGTCAAACGCAGCTGCGTCCACTTCGTCACCCCCCAAGGCAAGATTGTACCCTTCGATACCTACAACCTGTTTTACCGCGACGCCGCCGCCACCACCCGCCGCACGGCCTCCCTCACCGCCCGCGCCGCCCAGATCAGCGCCCCCGCCCCATGAGAACCATCGCCGCCACCTTTCTAACCTTGATTTCCGTCTTTACCGGTGGCTGCTCAGTAGTGTTCATTTTCATGGGCTTTGCAAAATCAGCTGCCATCATAATCTTCCCAAGCCTGTTGATCGCAGGCCTCGCAGGCTGGGGGGCGGCAGCACTGTCCGCCGCTCCCCCACCTACCCCCAATACCAATCCGCCGATCCGCCCCGCCTCAGACGCCACTGGCCAGACCGACAAAGACACCCCCCGCTGATCCAGATCTCCCGGAACCAACCCCATGCGAACCATCGGTGCCATTTTCCTCTTCCTCATAGCCCTGCTCACAGGCGGCTGCTCTCTGGTGTTTTCCAGTTTCCTGTTACAGGGCGGCGTGTATTTACCCCTCTTTGCCATCTGGTCCTCGGGCTTGGTCATCGCCGCACTCTGCATCTGGGGCGGCATAAAACTGCTCCGATAACCCCCTTGGCAAAGCCCCCCGATCCGTGTTCCCCTGCGGCAAACCAATGGGGGCCAGAATGCATGTGCTGATCATCGGAGCCGCGGGCATGCTCGGCACCAGACTGGCAAATCACCTCGCGGCGCGCGGCATCCTGAACGGCACCGCCATCCACCACCTGACGCTGGCCGATACCGTGGTCCCGCCCACACCGGCCTTCCAAGGTGCCGTCACCACCCTCGCCCTCGACATTTCGCACCCCGACGCCGCCGCCCAACTGATCGCCGCCCGCCCCGAGGTGATCTTCCACCTCGCGGCCATCGTCTCGGGTCAGGCCGAGGCCGAGTTCACCACCGGCTATGCCATCAACTTCGATGCCTCCCGCGCGCTGTTCGAGGCGATCCGCCTCGCCGCAACCGCCACCACCCCTTACACCCCCCGCCTGATCTTCGCCTCCTCCATCGCGGTGTTCGGCACGCCCTTCCCCGCACAGATCGCCGATGATTTCCACACCACCCCGCGCAGCAGCTACGGCACCCAAAAGGCCGCAACCGAGCTTTTGCTGAACGATTACACCCGCCGCGGCTTTCTCGATGGCATAGCCCTGCGCCTGCCCACCATCTGCATCCGGCCGGGCCTGCCCAACCGCGCCGCCTCGGGCTTCTTCTCCAACATCCTGCGCGAGCCTCTGGTGGGCCAGCCTGCCAACCTGCCCGTCCCCGACACCACCCGCCACTGGTTCACCAGCCCGGCCTCGGCCATCGGGTTTTTCGATCACGCGGCCAGCCTCACCGCCACGATGCTGGGCCCCCAGCGCAGCCTGAACATGCCCGGCCTCTCCGCCACCGTCGCCGAACAGATCGAGGCCCTGCGCGCCACCGCCGGAACCAAAGCCGTCGCCCTGATCACCCGCACCCCCGACCCCGCCATCGCCGCCCTCGTCAACACCTGGCCACAAGACTTCACCCCCGCGCGCGCGATGGGCATGGGTTTCAGGAGCGAGACCAGCTTCGATCAGATCATCGCCGCTCACATCGAAGACAAGCTCACCCCGATAACTTAGAGGGTGTAGCGTACAATCGGGTTCACCCGATTGCACGCAACACGCAACATTCCCAAGCTGATCTTGTCTTGGATTTCCCTCAATCTGAATCAGATTGAAGGAAATCCGCTCTCGACCGTCGCCCCCTGTTTCTCGCCCGATTCGATTTTGATCAAGCAAGCGGCCATCGCCCCGGCGGACGCGCCTGCCACCTGGCCCGGCCCCATTTGATTGATTGGCGGGACGGGCGTTCTTCGGGGAAAAGGTCCACTGGACGATTTCTTGCCGCTCATCTTCCCCGGCAGGCGCGACAGTGCGCCAGCCCAGGCAGGCGCGGCCTGATTTGCCCAACCTGTCCGATTGCCCAGCCTCCCTTGCCCAAACGGCCTCCGGCCAAATGGTCAACGAACCCGGGCATACGCTCCCCCGGAGCGTTTGCAGATCGGTTCGGGCGCAGAACCCCAAAGCCGCAGGCGACGCTATTTCATCCCCAGCGCCGCCATGTACATCTCCAGCACCGCCTCTTCCTCGGCGATGTCATCCGGCTTGCGTTTGCGCAACGCGATCACCTTGCGCAGCACCTTGGTGTCATAACCGCGCCCCTTGGCCTCGGCCATCAGCTCTTTCTGGGTCTCCGCCAGATCGCGTTTTTCGGCATCAAGCTGCTCGAAACGCTCGATAAACTGGCGCAGTTCGTCGGCGGTTACGCTATAGGCGGCGTTGGCATCACTCATTCTGGTCTCGCTTTGCTGGTCTGGTTGCGGGCTTGATACCTTCCGGCGCGGGATTGCGCCACCCTTGCCAGCACTGCCGCAACCCGATAGGCGCATCCCGCAAACAACAGCGGAGCGTGCCCATGGACCTGCTGATCTGGATCGGCGCTGCAATTTCGCTCGCGGGTGTCGCAGCGCTTGGCTGGTGCATCGTGCTTGCCGCACGCGCGCGGCGCGCAGGGCTTGCCGATGCCGAAATGCGCGCCGCCTTGCAGCGCGCGCTGGTGGTCAACATGGCGGCACTGGCGATCTCGGCGATTGGCCTGATGATGGTGGTGGTGGGCGTGATCCTCACCTGAACTGCCTTACCCCCGGTTTCTGGCGGCAAAGCTGGTCCCTTCGGCGATGATCTGGTCAAACACCGGCGCGGGGGTGAACAGTGCCGGATGCGCCACCGCCCGGCGCTGCAACTCGCCACGCAGCACAAGCGCGCCGCGCCTGTCGGCCCACAGCATCGGCCCCCCCTGAAAGCGCGGATAAAACCCCGACATCACCGCCACCGCATCCACATCGGCGGGCCGCAGCGCCACCCCCTCCGACAGCATCCGCCCCCCCTCATTGGCCAAAGCCGCCAGCACAAAAGACAGCACCTCGCCCCCCCCCGGTGGCACTGGCGGCAACACCGGTGCCGCACCAAAGCCGAACGATGCCAGCGCCGCGCGGATCACGTCGCCCGCCACACCGTTGGCCTCCAGCGCCGCCACCGCCGCCGCCTCGATGGCGCGCAAGCGGCTCTCGATCCCCCCCGCCCCCGTCGCAAACACCACCCGCCAGCCCATCCGCCGCGCAAAGGCCAGCCCCAACGCCTGCAACGCCACCGGCGCATCCGCATAGGCCGAAAGTTCCGCCAGATCGCCCGGCCCCGCCCCCGGCCGCAGGCCCACGGGCCCCGGCTGCAAGCCAACGGGCCCCGGCCGCAGGCCCACAGGCCCCAGCTGCAGGCCCACGGGCCCCGGCTGCAGGCCAACGGGCCCCGGCCGCAGGCCCACAGGCCCCCCGCCACCAACCACGATCTGCGGCACCGAAGCCGCGATCCCCGGCACCGGCCCCGCCCCGGCCATCGCCAGCACCAGATCGGCCCCCACCAGCCCCTCGGCCACCAATACCGGCACCAGCCGCGCCCAATCGGCATCGCGCGCCTCGGCACTCAGACGCCCCGCCGCCACCCCGGCCTCCTGCCAACCGGCAATCCGCTCCAGCGCCGTCACCAGAACCGCGCGGTCCAACTCCACCACCGTCACCCGCAGCCCCGCGCACAACGCCTGCCGCGCCAGATCGTCGGCCCCGCCACCCGCGCCCCAGATCGCCACCGAGCCCAGCCGTGGCGGCGCCACCGACGCCACCGCCTTCGGTGGATAAACCGCCCGCCGCTCGGTGAAAAACGCATGCCGCAACCCTTGGGCTTCGGGCGAGGCGAGCAGATCCTCGAACGCCGCCCGCTCGAATGCAAGGCCCTGCGCAAAGGGCAACACCAGCGCCGCCTCGACACAATCGGCAATCCGCCCCGCCGCTGGCCCCCAGCCCGCCGCAGGTAGCGGCCCGGCCCGCCCCAACTCGGCCAGCCCCAACTCGGCCCACCCCAAAACGGCCCCCCCCCAAACCGCCCGCCCCCCCCCCCCCCGTACAGCCCCCCGAAAACCCCATGGCTAACGCAAACC
>JANNAV010000342.1:0-4443 GCA_031384695.1 Paracoccaceae bacterium | reverse complement strand
CCCTCCGAAACGCCGGAAAACCCGCCAAAGTCGCCATCACCGCCCTGATGCGAAAACTCATCGAACTGGCAAACACACTGGTCAAAGCCGATCGACTTGGGCAGCCAAAAGGGGCTTGATCAAGACGGATACTCTAAACCTCGCGTGAGCGGACCATGCCGATGATATCATAAACCTGATCCACGATGGGGCGCGCAATCCTATCGGCCCGCGCCGCCCCCGCGCCAAGGATGCGGTCGATCTCGGCCGGATCCTGCATCAGCCGCGTCATCTCGGCGCTGATCGGTGACAGCTTTGCCACCGCCAGATCGGCCAGCGCCGGTTTGAACGTGCCGAACTGCGCCCCCGCATGGGCGTGGATCACGGCCTCCGAGGTGATCCCCGCCAGCGCCGCATAGATATTCACCAGATTGCGCGCCTCGGGGCGTCCGTTCAGCCCCGCCAGACTGTCCGGCAACGGCTCGGCATCGGTTTTCGCGCGGCGGATTTTCTTCGCAATCGTATCGGCATCGTCCGTCAGGTTGATCCGGCTTTGATCCGACGCATCGGATTTCGACATCTTCTTGCTGCCATCGCGCAGCGACATCACCTTGGTTGCCACCCCTTCGATCACCGGCTCCACCACCGGAAAGAAATCCACCTTGTAATCATTGTTGAATTTGATGGCGATATCGCGGGCCAGTTCCAGATGCTGCTTCTGATCCTCGCCCACCGGCACATGCGTGGCCTGATAGGCCAGAATATCCGCCGCCATCAGGGCCGGATAGGCATAAAGCCCCAGCGACACGTTTTCCGAGTTTTGCCCCGCCTTGTCCTTGAACTGGGTCATCCGGCTCATCCAGCCCAGCCTCGCCACGCAGGTGAAGATCCAGCCCAACTCCACATGCGCCGTGACCTGGCTTTGGTTGAACAGGATAGACCGCGCCGGATCAATCCCCGCCGCGATGAATCCCGCCGCCGCCTCCCGCGTGGCATGGCGCAGGCGCGCGGGGTCTTGCCAGACGGTGATCGCATGCATGTCGACAAGGCAATAGATCGTCTCGATCCCCTCATCCTGCTTTTCCACAAAGCGTTTCAGCGCGCCAAGATAATTGCCAAGCGTCAGCCCGCCCGATGGCTGAATGCCCGAGAATATGCGCTTGGGGAACGTCCGAGGCGTCTGGACCGGCTCTGACATGACAGACTCCATCTGGATAATCGACTGCGATCCGCTTAACGAAGGCGGGCAGGGGCGTCAACAATGCCCGCCCCGCAGGAGCAAGCCGCCGATGGATGATCGCAACGCCCCGCCGCTCAACCCGCTGCCCCCCGTCGTGTGGCTGCTGGCGCTGCCGATGATCGCGGCTGAATTTGCCTTTTCGCTGGGCGAGGGCGGTCGCTTTTTCGGCCCAGAGGCCGCAGGCTGGCGGATTGCTGCAATGGAGCAGTTCGGGTTTTTCCCCGAATACTGGCGCGCGCGGTTTGCCGTCGGTGATGTCGATTTCGCGCTGCTGCTGCGGCTTGTCGCCTATCCGTTCCTGCACAGCGATATCACCTCGACGCTGTTCGGGGTGGTGATCCTGCTGGCTTTGGGCAAGTTCGTGGGCGAGGTTTTCCGCTGGTGGGCGCTGGTTGCAGTGTTCTTTGGCGCGTCGGTTCTGGGGGCGCTGGTCTATGCGGTGGTGCCCGGCATCAATGCCCCGCTGTTTGGCGCATATCCGGGGGATTACGGCCTGATCGGGGCCTTCACCTTCCTGCTTTGGGTGCGCCTTGTGGCCACAGGCGCCAACCAGTATCGCGCCTTCAGCATGATCGGCTTTCTGATGCTGTTTCAACTGCTGTTCGGGGTGCTGTTTGGTGGCAACTGGAACTGGGTGGCCGATATCGCAGGCTTTGCCGCCGGGTTTTTCCTGTCCTTCGTGGTGGCCCCCGGTGGTTGGGCTCGGGTGCGCGCCCGGATCCGTCAACGCTGACGAAGGCTGCGGAAATCCGCCAGCCGGAACGCCCCGATTGCCGCCCCAAAGGCGAAATAGCTGACCGCGCCGGTGACAACCAGACCCAGCAGCCCCAGATACCGCCACCCGCCCGCGCCCAGCAGTGGCCCCAGCCCCAGCTTGGCCGCATAAAGCACCGCCCCCATCGCCAGCGATGCCGCCAGAATCCGCGGCCCGCGCACGCGCATCCGGTCGTCAAAACGCGCCTCGTCGCCCATCGCCCGCGCGCCGCGCCACAACTGCCACACCATGATCCACCCCGCCAGCGTGGTGGCCAGCGCCGCCGCCGCAAAGCCCACCAGCGGCATCAACCCCACCGCAATCGCCAGATTGACCCCCATCGACACCACGGCAAAGCGGAACGGCCGCTGCGTATCCTCGCGCGCATAGTATAACGGCTGCAACACCTTGTGCATTACAAACGCCGGCAACCCCGCGCCGTAAATCGCCAGCGCCAGCGCCGTCGCCGCCGCATCCTGCGCCCCGAAAGCGCCCCGCTGATACAACACCTGCACCAAAGGCCCCGCTATCACCATCAGCGCCACCGCCGCAGGCAGCGTCAATGCCAGCGCGAACTCGCACCCCCGGTTGAACGACGCCCGCCCCCCTGCCGTATCCCCGGCCCGCAGCCGCCGCGAAAGATCGGGCAACAGCACGGTGCCAATCGCAATCCCCACCACGCCCAGCGGCAGTTGGTAAAGCCTGTCGGCATAAGACAACCACGCCACCGCCCCTTCGGTAAAAGACGCCACCTGCCGCCCCACCAGCAGGTTCACCTGCACCACCCCCCCCGCCAGCACCGCAGGCCCGGCAATCATCGCCAGCCGCCGCAATTCAGGCGTCAGGCGTGGCCAGCGCAAGGCAAAACTGATCCCCAGCTTGCGCGCCGAATAATAGGTAAAGGCCAGTTGGGCGATCCCCGTCGCAGGCACCGTCCAGGCCAGCGTCAGTCCCATATCCCACCCCAGCAGGTCCGCAAGCCACATCGCCGCGATGAACATCAGGTTCATCAGCACCGGCACGAACGACGCCTCGGTAAACCGCCCGAATGCGTTCAACACC
The DNA here is from genome assembly GCA_031384695.1 of Paracoccaceae bacterium. GTDB lineage: Bacteria > Pseudomonadota > Alphaproteobacteria > Rhodobacterales > Rhodobacteraceae > JANNAV01. Next base: position 1,408 of record JANNAV010000342.1, on the reverse strand, counting down.
CCCGAAAGCAGCGCCACGAGGCTGATGAACAAAATATACGAAAACCCGATCCGGCCATAAAGCACCGCCATATCAAACCGCGCGTCCCCGACAAACCCCGAGGCCATCGCCCAGACCAGCCAGGGCATCGCAGCCGTGCCAAGCACCGAAAACACCACCAAAAGCCCCGCCAACCCGTTGAACGCATCGCGCGCAAAGCCCTGCGCATCCTCGCCCGCCTCCAGCTTTTTGGCGAACATCGGCACAAAGGCCTTGTTGAACGCGCCCTCTGCGAAAAACCGGCGGAACATGTTGGGCAGCGAAAACGCGATCAGAAACGCCTCCGCCACCGGCCCCGCCCCCAGATAGGCCGCCATCATCATGTCGCGCGCAAACCCCGCGCCGCGTGAGAGCAGCGTCCAGCCGCCCACCGTCAGAATGCTGCGCATCAGGCTGATCGGTTTCACGCACTTGCCCTTTCGGCCCCATCCGCGATGGCTTGCCGCAACCGCTTGTCCAGCGCCTCCTGCCGCGATTTCGCGTGCAACTTCAAGCCGAACATGTCTTTCACATAAAACACATCCACCACCTGCGCGCCGTAAGTCGCGATCACGGCGCTGGCGATATAGATGTTGTTCGCCGCCAGCGTCCGCGTCAGATCATACAGCAACCCCGCCCTGTCGCGGGTGTCCACCTCGATGATGGTGTAAATCTCGGACCCTTCGTTATCAAAGGTGATATGGGTGGGAAAGCGGAACTCCCGCTCGCGCTTTTTCACCTTGTCACGCCCCGCCAAGGCCTCGCGCGGCAGCACCTCGCCCTTCAGCGTGCGCTCGATCATCTGGCGCAGCCGGGGCAGGCGCGCCACCTCATAAGCCCGCCCCTCGGCATCCTGTATCCAGAACACCGGCGTCGCATAGCCGTCCTTCGAGGTATAAGTCCCCGCGTCCACCACATTGGCCCCCACCAGCGCCAGCGCCCCCGCAAGGCGCGAGAATATCCCCGGATGATCGGCCAGCGCGAAACACGCCCGCGTGGCATCGCGCTCGGGCTCGGGGTGCAGATCGATTCTGATCTCGTCATCCCCCAATCCCCGCAACAGCCGTGCAAACACCGCATGCGTATCGGTGGTCAGCCCCTGCCAGTACGGCGCATAATGCCGCCCGATCTCGCGCCGCAAATCGCCCGGCTCCCAATCCGCCAGCACCGCCCGCAGCGCCGCCTTCGCCTCGCCCTCGCGCTTTTCCCAGTTGACGCTTTCCAGACCGCCCTCAAGCGCCTCGGCCGTCTGCGCATAAAGCGACCGCAGCAGCATCGCCTTCCAGTTGTTCCATACCCCCGGCCCCACGCCGCGAATATCGCACACCGTCAGCACCGTCAGCAGATCAAGCCGCCGCCGCGTCTTCACCGCCTTGGCAAAATCCCGCAC
>JANNAV010000318.1:0-2830 GCA_031384695.1 Paracoccaceae bacterium | reverse complement strand
TGTAGACGAGGCCGAAACGGCCCGAACCGCTCAGGGTCACTTCAGCCGCGGCAACGCCGGCTGTTGCGATGAGCAAGGTGGTGGAAAGAAGAATCTTTTTCATAGTTTTCCCTCATTTTCTCTGCAAGGTGCGGCCCAACTCAGGTGGGACCTGAACTGGGTATGCCCCTATTTCCTACTCCACGGCCCCGATTGCAACGTGAACACGGGGTTAGCGGCCAAAGACGCCAGCGATGGTGCAGCTTTGCCACAGTCCTGCCACACCACCGCCGCATCCCAGCCAAACCGCAGCCACCCCCCCGCCACCACCCACCCAAACCCCTGCAATTGCGCGCGCAAAACGCCGGCCCGCCGGGAAAACCCTTGGCACGCCCCGGCCTCTCCGCTAGACAACATCAAATTGTAACGGGGAAACCGGATGACCTTGCGGAGCCGCGCAGATCGCACCTTGAACTACAGCCTGATCGTCGTGATTCTCATGGCTCTGGCGGCCTGCGGTGGTGGCATCGGATCGGGTAACCTGTTCAAAGGCAAGCAAAATACCGCCACAGAAGACGGCACCCCGGTGCAGATAGATCGCGCCCGCCTGTCGCGCGAGTTGCGCGAAGAGAATACCGGCACCAAGCTGGGCGATCTCTTCAAGGGCAACACCGATCCCAACATCACGGTCGAGGTGAACAAATACATCTGGGCCGCAGCGCTTGATGTTCTGAACTTTCTGCCCATCGAATCGGTTGACCCCTTCACCGGCGTAATTGTGACCGGCTACGGCACGCCCCCGGGCGGCGGGCGGGCCTACCGCGCCACGATTCTGGTGCAAGACCCCGCACTCGATGCGCGCTCGCTGAAACTGGCGATGCAGGGCCGGGGCGGCGGTGCCGTGGCCCCCGAAACCATCCGCGCGGTCGAGGATGCGATTCTTTCCCGCGCACGGCAGTTGCGCATTCAGGACAGAAACCTCTGATCCGCCCCTGATCAGCCGTCCCCGGCCTGCCATTTCCCGGCCTGCCATTTCCCAGCCTGCCATTTCCCGGCCAGGCAGCCGCAGCAATTCCACACGAGGCCCGCCATGTCGCGCTACCACCCCGCCGAAATCGAAGCGAAATGGCAGGCCGCTTGGGACGCCGCAGGCACTTTCACCGCCACCCGTGATGCCGCCCGCCCCAAGTATTACGTGCTGGAAATGTTCCCCTACCCCTCGGGCCGTATCCATATGGGGCACGTGCGCAACTATACCATGGGCGATGTGGTGGCGCGCACCAAGGCCGCCATGGGCTACAGCGTGCTGCACCCGATGGGCTGGGACGCCTTCGGCATGCCCGCCGAAAACGCCGCGATGGAACGTGGCGGCCACCCCAAGGACTGGACCTATGGCAACATCGCCGACATGCGCGCGCAGATGAAACCGCTGGGCCTGTCCATCGACTGGAGCCGCGAGTTCGCCACCTGCGACCCCGAATATTACGGCCAGCAGCAGGCGATGTTCATCGACATGATGGCCAAGGGGCTCGTGTACCGCAAAGCCGCCGTGGTCAACTGGGATCCCGACGATATGACGGTGCTGGCCAATGAACAGGTGATCGACGGGCGCGGCTGGCGCTCGGGCGCGCTGGTGGAACGCCGCGAGTTGACGCAATGGTTCTTCAAGATCAGCGATTATTCCGCCGAACTGCTGTCGGCGCTCGATGGCCTCACCAACTGGCCGGATAAAGTCCGCCTGATGCAGGCCAACTGGATCGGCAAATCACGCGGGTTGCAATTCGCCTTCACCACCACCGGCGCGCCCGAAGGTTTCGCAGCACTCCCGGTCTACACCACCCGCCCCGATACCCTGCTGGGGGCCAGCTTTGCCGCGATCAGCCCCGATCACCCGCTGGCCAAACGCCTTGAGCAGGACGATCCCGCCATCGCCGCCTTCGTCGCCGAATGCCGCAAAGGCGGCACCACCACCGAGGCGCTGGAAACCGCCGAGAAACGCGGCATGGATACCGGCATCCGCGTGCTGCACCCCTTCGATAACGCCATAGAACTGCCGGTCTATATCGCCAACTTCATCCTGATGGATTACGGCACCGGGGCTATCTTCGGCTGCCCCGCCCACGATGCCCGCGATTTCGAATTCGCCACCCGCTATGGCCTGCCGATCCCGTCGGTGTTCATCCCCGAAGGCACGGAAGATACCCCCCTGACCGAAGCCCCCCTCATCGAAGCCTACGTGCCGATGAAATCCGAACGCGTCCGCTATATCCGTGGCTTCGCGGGCGCTGATCTGCAAACCGGCGACGAGGCCATCACCGCCGCCATCACCCATTGCGAGGCCAATGGCGTGGGGCGCGGTGTCACCAACTACCGCCTGCGCGACTGGGGCGTTTCCCGCCAGCGCTATTGGGGATGTCCTATTCCCGTCGTGCATTGCGACGCCTGCGGTGTGGTGCCCGAGGCCAAGGCGAACCTGCCGATCGAACTGCCCTATGATGTCAGCTTTGATACCCCCGGCAACCCGCTGGACCGTCACCCCACATGGCGGCACTGCCAATGCCCCGCCTGCGGCCAACCCGCCCGGCGCGAAACCGACACCATGGATACCTTCGTGGATTCAAGCTGGTATTATGCCCGCTTCACCGCCCCCCACGCCACCACCCCCACCAATGCCGAAGACGCCGCCTACTGGATGAACGTCGATCAATATATCGGCGGGGTCGAGCACGCGATTCTCCACCTCCTGTATTCCCGCTTTTTCGCCCGCGCGATGCACGCGACAGGCCACCTGCCCCCCAGCGCAATCGAGCCGTTCAACGCCCTTTTCACCCAAGGCATGGTGACGCACGAC
>JANNAV010000303.1:0-8591 GCA_031384695.1 Paracoccaceae bacterium | reverse complement strand
CATGCTGGCGGATGTGCGGGCGATTCAGGCGGCGCCGGGGGTTGGGCCAAAGCTGGCGCAGCGGGTGATATTGGAGCTGAAAAGCAAGGCCGGGGCAGTCATGGCGGCGGGGGCCAATCTGGCGGGCGTGGCGGTTGCGGGCGGGGAGGTGCTGGAACCTGTGGCTTTGGCGCGCAATATCAGGCCCGCACCGGTGGCAGCACCGCGCGCGGCCTATGCGGCGGATGCGCTTTCGGCTTTGGTGAACCTTGGTTATGGACAGGGCGACGCGGCACAGGCGATTTCGGTGATAACGGGAGAGCAGCCCGATGCGGATACGGCGGCTTTGATCCGGGCGAGCCTGAAGATGTTGGCGCCGAGGTAGCGAGATGATCAGACTGACGCAGCTGATCGAACAAGAAAATTTGGTTGTAAAAGACGTAGCGATTATGTTGCACACTCCTAAAGAAGCACAGTTGCGTAGAGTTCTTCCTGACTACGTTATACAAAAAACCCATCTTTTCAACGCCTACCAAAGTTCGCATTCTGGGCCAGCGACAGCTACCTTGCGTGGTCGCAAGTATGTGGCATCCTTTGTTGCCATGGACGACGGGACTCTGGTATTGGCTGGAGTTTACTTGATCGGAGGTGTAAAGAGCCGCGTAATCGCGGAGTTGCGAACAGATCCTGATGTTATTGCGCTGAACTCGGCCTTTAATGTTTATCCCGAGATCACCGGTGATCCTGCGGCAGTCGTCTCTTGGTTTGATCTGCGCTTGACCAGTCATATGGGGGAGTACGTCGGCAGGTTGCGGATCAAGACCAAGCTGACCCAAACCTACGTCCGTCTGGCAGAGACGTTTGAAAATGAGGCAGGCAAGATCATTGCCATCGAAAGAGAAAGCGTCTTGTCGGCGCATGCCCCGGACTGGAACAAATGCATCGCCACCGGTGCATTTTTGAGAGAACTTCCACAGTCTTGGGCAGTGCGGCTGCGTGAATGGAAAGGGATATATCTGATTATCGACACTGATGGAAAACGTTACGTCGGGTCTGCTGCCGGGGCAGATGGATTGCTGGGGCGCTGGCGGGATCACATTGCAATGGATGCAAATTGTGCGGTGGAGTTGAAGAAACGTGATCCGGCTGGGTTTAGATTCTCTATTCTTGAAGTTGCTTCGAAAGGCGACACGGTTGAAGATATCGTCGCAATGGAAACCAATTGGAAGGCTCGGCTGTTGACGCGCGATGCATGGGGGTTGAATAAGAATTGACCTCTGATCCTGCCTTGCGCCCCGGCAAGTTGCCTGAGGATATGGACCGGGCTTTGCGGCCACAGACGCTTGACGAGTTTGTCGGGCAGGCGGATGCGCGGGCGAATTTGCGGGTGTTCATTGAAAGCGCCAAGATGCGCGGCGAAGCGATGGATCATACGCTGTTCCATGGGCCTCCCGGCTTGGGGAAAACCACTTTGGCGCAGATCATGGCGCGGGAGTTGGGGGTGGGGTTCCGGATGACCAGCGGGCCGGTTCTGGCGCGGCCCGGTGATCTGGCAGCGATTCTGACCAATCTGGAGCCGCGCGACGTGCTGTTCATCGACGAGATCCATCGGCTGAGCCCGGTGGTGGAGGAGGTGCTGTATCCTGCGCTGGAAGATTTCGCGCTGGATCTGGTGATCGGTGAGGGGCCCGCGGCGCGGACGGTGCGGATCGAATTGCAGCCGTTCACGCTGGTGGGGGCGACCACGCGGCTGGGTCTGTTGACGACGCCGCTGCGCGACCGGTTCGGCATTCCGACGCGGTTGGAGTTTTACAACGAGGATGAGTTGGACCTGATCGTGACACGCGGCGCGCGGTTGCTGGGGGTTGTGGCCGATCCTGCGGGAACCCGCGAGATTGCCAAACGGGCGCGTGGGACGCCCCGGATTGCCGGGCGGTTGCTGCGGCGGGTGGTGGATTTTGTGACGGTCGAGGGCGATGGGCGATTGACCAAGGCGATTGCCGACCGGGCGCTGACCCGGCTGGGGGTGGACAATCTGGGGCTGGATAGCGCTGACCGGCGCTATATGTTGTTGTTGGCCGAGCATTATGGCGGTGGCCCTGTGGGGGTGGAGACTATTGCGGCGGCGCTTTCTGAGGCGCGGGATGCGATTGAGGAGGTGATTGAACCCTACCTTTTGCAGCAGGGTCTGGTGCAGCGCACGCCGCGGGGCCGGGTTCTGGGCGCGCGGGCGTGGCGGCATCTGGGGCTTGAGGCGCCGCGCGCGCCAGAAGCACCACGCGGCGGGCAGGCAGAGTTGTTCGAGGGATGATCAGCCGATGACGCCGGCGGCGGTGCAGGCCCTGTTCACCCAAAGCGACGGGCAATACCGGTTTGCCCGCTGGGGCAGGCCGGTTGTGCCGGTGGTGTTCGGGGTAGAGGATGCCACGCTGGCAGTGATCAAGGGCGCGATCGAGGCGGTGGTGCTGGTTGCAGGCCACAAGATGGCCGCAACCGACGACGAGTTGGGCGCGAATGTGCTGCTGTTCTTCCTGCGCGATTGGGCGGAGTTGGCGGCGCTGCCGCAGCTTGAGGCGATGCTGCCGGGGATGGCCGCGCGGGGCCTGCGGTTGGCCGCACAGAACGCCAATCAGTACCGGATTTTCCATCATGACGCGGCAGGCGCGATCAAGGCGGCGTTTGTCTTCCTGCGGATGGATGCGCATCTGGAGGCAGTGCCTGCGGAGGTGCTAGCATTGGCGCAGGCGGTGCAGATCATTCTGCTATGGGCCGAGACGGCCTTTGCCGATTGCGGGGCTTTGGCCGATCTGGGGGGGCGGGTGATTTTGCGGCCCGAGATCGCGGCGGTGATCCGGGCGGCTTATGACCCTGTGCTGCCGGCGGTTGCGCACGATGCCAGCCATGCGTTGCGGTTGGTGCCGCGTGTGGGCCGCATGATGGGGGGGCGTTGATGATCCATCGGCACAGGGTGCGGGTTTACATCGAGGACATCGATCTGGCGGGCATTGTCTATTATGCCAATTATCTGAAGTTCATCGAGCGCGGGCGCAGCGAATGGGTGCGCGGGCTGGGCCTTGATCAGATGCGGCTTCGCGACGCGGCGGGGATCGTGTTTGTTGTGCGGCGGGTCGAGGCGGATTATCTGCGGCCCGCGCGGATGGATGACGTGCTGGACATCCGTTCCGAGGTTTTGCTATTGGGCGGCGCGCGGGTTGAGTTGCGGCAGGATATTTTTCGCGGTGAAGAAAAGCTGTTTGCCAGCCTGGTGACGCTGGTGTGCATGACCGTGCAGGGGGTGGCGGCGCGGATACCGCAGGAATTGCGCCATCTGATGTTGCCTGACGAGGCGTAACGCGGATTTATGGGGCGGGATGTTGCTTGTTGACACAGTTGTGTTGGCAATCAGCTTCAATTCCGGCTAAGGTGCACGGTAGAAGGCGGCCGCAGAGCCGTGCGAAGCAGCAGTTAATAAGAGCAGGCGTAATGGAAACGGAAGCCATCGGTTTGGCGCAGGAGATTGATTTCTCTTTGTTCGCCCTTTTTGCACGGGCCACGATCACGGTGAAGGTCGTGATGATGGGCCTGATGATCATGTCGTTCTGGTCCTGGGCCATCATCGTGCGCAAGCATCTTATGGTGCGGGCGTCGCGGGCGGAGGCTTCGGTGTTTGACCGGGCGTTCTGGTCGGGCGAGCCGCTGGATGTGTTGTTCGAGAAGATCGGCACCACGCCGAACGGGCCGAGCGAGAAGATCTTTGCCTCAGGCATGCTGGAGTGGCGGCGCAGTCACCGACAGGATGGCGGGTTGATCGCGGGGGCGCAGGCGCGGATCGACCGGGCGATGGACGTGGCCATTTCGCGCGAAAGCGAGGTGCTGAACAAGGGGTTGAGTTTCCTCGCGACTGTGGGTTCTACAGCACCTTTTATCGGGCTGTTTGGCACCATCTGGGGCATCAAACACAGTTTCGAGCAGATCGCCATCAGCCAGAACACCAATCTTGCCGTTGTGGCCCCCGGCATTGCCGAGGCGCTGCTGGCGACCGGCATCGGCCTTGTCGCGGCGATTCCGGCGGTGGTGTTCTACAACAAGCTGAACGCTGATTCCGAGCGGATACTGGGCGGCTATGAGGCCTTTGCCGATGAGTTTGCCACCATCCTTTCGCGCCAGTTGGACGCCTGAGCCATGAGTGCAGGGGTGATGCGGAAATCGGGTGGTGGTGGCGGGCGGCGGGGGCGCAGGCGGGGGGCGTCGGCGGCGATGTCGGAAATCAACGTGACGCCGTTTGTGGATGTGATGCTGGTGCTGTTGATTATCTTCATGGTGGCGGCACCGTTGTTGACGGTGGGGGTGCCGGTAAAGCTGCCCGAGACGGCGGCATCAGCGATGGCGATGCCGGAGGAGGAGCCGCTGACCATCACCATGACTGCGGACGGGTTGGTGATGATCCAGAACACCGAGGTGGCGGACGGCGAGTTGATCCCCAAGCTGCGCGCGATTGCCGCCGAGCGCACCTCGAACAAGGTGTTCGTGCGGGCGGACGGGGCGATTGCCTATGCGCGGGTGGCGGCCCTGATGGGCGCGCTGAACGCGGGCGGGTTCAATGACATCGGGTTGGTCACGGATACGGACGGGCCAACCTTTGGTGGCGGCAACTAGGCGCGCGCGGTGGACAGGGGCACGCTCTTTTCTGGTATCGGGCATCTGGGCCTGATCCTTTGGGTGATCCTGGGGGATTGGCTGTTTGCGCCTGCCGACTTGCCCCCGATTGCGGTGGCACAGGTGGCGATGGTCTCGGAGGCGGAGTTTGCCGCCATGGTGGCGGCGGCACCGGCCATGCCCGCCGATGCGCCGGTGCAGCCATCGGTTGCGGTGCCCGAGCCGGTGCAGCCGGAACTGCCGGTGGAGGCGCCGGCACCTGAGCCGGTGGTGGTGCCTGTGCCTGCGCCTGCGCCAGAACCTGATGCGACCCTGCCGGTGGCGGAGGTGCCGCAGCCGCTGGAGGCGCCGGAGCCGGTGGCGCCTGTGGCCGAGGCGGAACAGCCGGTGCCGGTGCCGCTGGCCGACAAGCGCCCCAAGCCGCGCCCGATTGACCGGGTGGCGCCCGAGCCGGTGGACGTGGCAACCGATGCGCCCGAGATCGCAGATGTGCCGACGCCCGAGGTGACGGATACCCCCGCCGAGGAATTGCCGGTGGCCGAGGTGGTGGAACCGGCGGCGGCCCCGGAAGAGGCCACGACCCAGATCGTGACCGAAGCGGTGGATACCGAGGCCGACGCGCCGCAACTGGCCCCCACCGCAAGCCGCCGCCCGCAATCGCGGCCCGAGCGGGTGGCGGTGGCGGAACCGGAGGCAGACCCGGTGGTGGCGGCTGATCCTGAGGCGGACGCGATTGCGGCGGCTTTGGCGGAAGCGGTGGTTGAGCCTGCGGTTGAGGATGTGGCGGCCGATACCGGCGGCAGCGATGCGCCGCAGGGGCCGCCGATGAGTGCGAGCGAGGTTGAGGGGCTGCGGGTGGCGATCAACAAATGCTGGAGCGTGTTGCAGTTGTCGTCCGAGGCGTTGCGGGTGACGGTGACGTTGCGGGTGGAGATGCTGGAAAGCGGCAAACCTGACAACGGGACCATCGAGATGACCGATTTTCAGGGCGGATCAGAGGCGGCGGCGTTGCAGGCGTTCGAGGCGGGGCGGCGGGCGCTGATCCGCTGTGGCTCCAAGGGCTATGATCTGCCGGCCGATAAGTTTGACGAATGGAAGGTGCTGAACCTGGTGTTTGACCCATCAGGGATGCGCTTGCGATGATGAAACAGCAATCCCGTGCAAAGCGAGGAAGAAAAATGAGCAGAATGCAATCTTTTGTGACCGCGATCTTTTTGGCGGCGGCGGGCTTTGTCGGGCTGGTGCATGCGGCGCAGGCCGAGTTGACGCTGCGCTTTACCGATGGCGTGATCGAGCCGATGCCCTATGCGGTGCCGGATTTCATCGCGGAAAACGGTGGCGCGGATGAGTTTGCGCGCAATATTGCGGCGGTGGTGGCGTCTGATTTGTCGGGCACCGGGCTGTTCCGGCAGATACCCAGCGATGCGTTCATCGGCTCCGTCACCAGTTTTGACGCGCCGGTGGCCTATAGCGACTGGCAGGCGATCAACGCGCAGGCGCTGATCACCGGGGCGGTTTCGGCCAGCGGCGATCAGATCGTGGTAAAGTTCCGGCTTTATGACGTATTTTCGGGAGCGCAACTGGGCGAGGGGTTGCAGTTTGCGGGCACGCCGCAAAGCTGGCGGCGGATGGCGCATAAGGTGGCGGATGCGGTGTACGCAAGGATCACCGGCGAGGGCGGTTATTTCGACAGCCGGGTGGTGTATGTGGCCGAAGCGGGGCCGAAGAACGCGCGGGAAAAGCGGCTGGCGGTGATGGATTATGACGGGGCCAATGTGGCCTATATGACCGACAGTTCGGCGATTGTGCTGGCGCCGCGCTTTTCGCCTTCGGGTGACCGGGTGCTTTACACCAGCTATGAGAGCGGCTTTCCGCAGATCATGCTGATGGATGTGGGATCACTGGAGCGGCGCGCGCTGGATCAGCAGGACGGCACCATGACATTCGCGCCGAGGTTCTCGCCCGATGGGCAGACGGTGGTGTTTTCTCTGGAGCGGGGCGGCAATAGCGATATCTATCTGTTGGACATCGGCTCGGGGCAGACCACGCAGTTGACCAACGCGCCTTCGATTGAAACAGCCCCCAGTTTCAGCCCCGATGGCAGCCAGATCGTGTTTGAAAGTGATAGGTCCGGCAATCAGCAGATCTATATCATGAGTGCGGGCGGTGGTGAGGCGCGGCGGGTTTCGGGCGGCAAGGGGCGCTATGGCACGCCGGTATGGAGCCCGCGCGGCGACATGATCGCTTTCACCAAGCAGAATGAGGGCCGCTTTCATATCGGCGTGATGCTGGTGGATGGTAATGAAGAGCGGCTGCTGACGGCCTCGTTTCTGGATGAGGGCCCGACCTGGGCGCCGAATGGCCGGGTGATCATGTTCACCCGCGAATCTGCGGGCGCAAGTGGCCAATCGGGGTTGATGTCGGTGGATATCACCGGGCGCAACCTGCGGCAGATCACCACCGAGGGGCCGGCGTCTGACCCGGCATGGTCGCCGCTTTTGCCCTGAAAACCTGCGAATATAGCCCGTGCTGGTGGATTCCCAGCCCGTGGCAAAGCTGATATGATGGCCGCAATCGAGCCGATAAAAACAAAAGGACCAACACTATGACGCTTCTTCCCAAGGCCCTTCTATTGATCGCAGCGCTTGGCCTCGCCGCATGCAAGAACCCCGACCGTTACGGCGCGGGCGGGGCTGGCGGTGCGGGGGGTGCCGGTGGCTCGGGCATTGATACCACGGGGTTGGGCGATCCCAGCAACCCGGCCTCGATTGCCTATTTCAACCAGACGGTCGGCGACCGGGTGTTGTTTGCGGTGGATCAATCGAGCCTGTCGCCCGAGGCGCGCGGCGTTCTGGCCGGACAGGCGCAATGGCTGCAGACCAACGCCGATTACGCCATCATCATCGAAGGCCATGCCGACGAGCAGGGCACGCGGGAGTATAACATAGCGCTTGGTGCGCGGCGGGCGGCGGCGGTGCAGGATTATCTGATCAGCCAAGGGGTTACTTCGGGGCGGATGCGCACGATTTCCTATGGCAAGGAACGGCCGATCGAGGTTTGTTCGGAAGAGGCGTGCTATAGCCGCAACCGGCGTGCGGTGACGGTGCTTTCCATCGGCGCGGGGGCCTGACACAATGCGCTGGCTGATCCTGTGTTGCATGCTGTTACCGATGCCGTCGCTGGCGCAGGATCGGGCGCAAACCCTGGCGGATATCAAAGCCGAGCTTTCGGCTTTGATGGCTGAGTTCAATGGTTTGAAGGCGGAACTGGTATCTTCGGGGGCGGCCACCAGCGGGGCTGCGGGCGGCGATGCCTTGCAGCGGCTGGACACCATCGAGGCCGAGTTGGTGCGTTTGACCGCGAAAACCGAAGAAGTGGAATTGAAGGTGAACCGGGTGGTCAGCGATGGCACCAACCGGATTGGCGATATGGAGTTTCGGCTGTGTGAGGCGACTGAGGGCTGCGATGTGGCGAATATTCCCGACACCGTGCCTTTGGGTGGTGAGGCGGCGGCGGCGGTGGCCCCGGTGGAGGTGACTGTGCCCGAGACGGGTGGGGCCGAGTTGGCGATGGGCGAGCAAGCAGATTTTGACCGGGCCGGGGCGGTGCTCGCTTCCGGTGACTTTCGCGGCGCCGCTGACCTCTTTGCGACCTTTGCCCAATCCTATCCTGGCGGGCCGCTGACGCAGGAGGCACATTTTCAGCGTGGCGAGGCGCTGAGCCAGCTGGGCGAAACCTCGGACGCGGCGCGGGCCTATCTGGAGGCGTTTTCGGGCAAGCCCGAGGGCAGCCGGGCGGGGATATCGCTGTTGAAGCTGGGGCAGGCTTTGGGGGTTCTGGGGCAGGTGCCCGAGGCCTGTGCGACGCTTGGCGAGGTGGGCACGCGCTATCCCGGCACGATTGACGCCACCAACGCCGAAGTGTCGATGCAGGGTTTGGGGTGCAGTTGAGCGCCA